>JAGKWS010000062.1 GCA_021151685.1 Chitinophagaceae bacterium | reverse complement strand
CCCCTATTTCTATTATATTTGTACCAATGAGGGTTACGATACTCGGAAACAATTCGGCATTGCCGGCTTTTGGCAGGCACCCCACCTCGCAGGCGGTTACCGTATATGGCGAGGTGCTGCTGCTGGATTGTGGCGAGGGTACACAGACACAAATGCAACGCTACGGCATCAGGTGGAAGAATGTACACCACATCTTCATCAGCCACCTGCATGGCGACCACTACTTTGGCTTGCCCGGTCTCATCAACAGTATGAGCCTGCTGGGCCGTACTGCACCACTGCACCTGTATGCACCTGCCGGGCTAAAGCCCATACTGGATGCTATACTGGCAGTGGCCAATACCACGCTGGGCTATCCGCTGCACTTTCATGAGCTACAGGCAGATGGGGGTGTTATTGCCGATACCGATACATTTTCGGTCACCGCCTTTCCTGTAGAGCATGGTATAACGTGTTATGGTTTTCTCATAACTACCCGTACCCGTGGTCGCCGCATATTGCCCCATCAGTGCGAGCAATATGGTATACCACCCACCGATTTTGAATTGCTGAAACAGGGACAAGATTATACCCTGCCCGATGGTACCATAGTGCCCAACAATGCCGTTACCACCGAGGGCCCACCGCCACGGCGGTATGCCTATTGCGCCGATACCCGCTTTACCGAGTGTTTTCTGCCCATTATAGACGGGGCCGATGCCATTTATCACGAGGCTACCTATCTACATGCCGATGAGGCCCGTGCCACTGCGCGCTACCACAGTACTGCCCTACAGGCGGCTATGCTGGCCCAAAAAGCCAATGTGCGTATATTGCTGCTGGGGCACTTCTCGTCGCGGTACAAAGAGTTGGAACCCTTTCGCGAAGAAGCCATGGCGGTGTTTCGCAATACATACATAGCTATAGAGGGTGTTGCGTACGATTTGTAAAGGCTACTCCTGTACGCTATCTTCGTACTGTTGCATCAGGGTTACCAGTCGCTGCACATCGGGCAGGCGCACCGCATTGTAGAGCGACACCCTGAAACCACCTGTACTTCTGTGCCCCTTTATGCCAGTCATATTATGTTCTTCGCACAGTTGCAGCAGGGCTTTTTCGTGGCGCGTATCGGTAGCGCTAAAGCATACATTCATCAGGCTGCGGTGGGCTGCCACGGCTACCCGTGTTTGGAATAGCTTACTGCTCGCCAAATGGTTGTAGAGCAGTTCAGCTTTTTGGGCGTTCTCGGCCTCTATAGCATCTATGCCACGTTCTTTGGTCCATCGCAGCATCAGCAGCGATGCGTATACCCCCATTACATTGGCCGTATTCACTACCGATTTTTCGCGGGCCTGTGCCGCATAACTCAGCAATGGCGGTACATTACGGTTGGCCCTTGCCAGCATATCGCAATGAATGACGGCTACTGCCACACCGGGTAATCCCAGATTTTTTTGTGCAGCAGCATAGAAAAGGGCGTATTGCCTGTAGTTATGGTGGCGGCTCAGTATGTCGCTGCTCATATCGGCCACCAGTGGTGCCGTAGCTGCGGGCAAGGTATGCCATTGGGTGCCGTAGATGGTATTGTTGGTGGTAAGGTGCAGGTAGGCGGTATTGAGTGGCAAGGTTGCCGGCCACTCGGGCAGGCGGTCATAGGCCGTATCGGCCGATGAGGCCACCGTTACCGACTGGCCGTAATAAGCGGCATACTGCATAGCCTCGCGGGCCCAGTAGCCACTATCTATGTAGGCGGCAGTAGTGTGCGGAGTAAGAAAGTTTTGCGGCACCATACAAAACTGCTGGCGGCCGCCGCCGTGCAGCCACAGCACCTCATAGTCGTTATCTATGTCACACAGCTCGCGCAGCAGCGCATTGCATTCTTCCAGTATAGCGGCAAAGGGCGCACCCCGGTGTTCCAGCTCGGGCAGGGGCAGGCCGGTATGGCCATAACTAAGCATAGCTGCCGACAGTTGTTGCAGCACCTCTGCCGGCAGGGTAGCCGGCCCGGCTCCAAAATTAGTTTTTCTTGTCATTGTCGGTTTCCACTGCGGTGGTAATGCCCCCGCTTACAGCAAACTTCATGGCCTCACCGGGGCTCATCTTATCGGCATTTATTGTATTGGCCCTATTGGTTACTATTACCCAACCCGATATAGCATAGGCATGTGGCAGGTACACCGCCACCATGCCGGGCATACCCAGCGTTTCCATATCTTTTTGGGTAATGAACCCTATACGCCACATTTCGGGTGTTTCATTTACCCGCACCCATACCGCCTTGTTGAACTTCTTTTTATCGCCCACAAACGAGCTGATAACATCGCGTATAGACGAGTAAATGTACTTGACCCCCGGTGTATGGGCCATCAGGTGCGAAAACGAATCGAACAGCCAGCGGCCCACAAAGAAACGGGTACCCAGATAGCCAACAACCGTTACTGCTGCTATGATGATAACAAAGCCAAGGCCCTGCGGCATCTTGGGCAGCAAACTATCTACACTGGTAAATATCTTGTAGAGCAGGTAGCCGGTAAGCGCAATGGGACTAAGCAGGATAAGGCCCTGAAGAAACGAACGGAGTAAGACAGACGCAATACGCCTCATAGGCCGCAAAGGTAGATAATTATGCCTATCATATGTGTGGCCATTGCCTGACTAAAATCATTGCCATGGGCGGCAAACGCTGTTACTTTCGTTCTTTAGGCTTAATTTTACAAACTTAACATTTATGTCACGCAACGTAACGATACTTGGTGCAGGACTGGTAGGCTCTCTGCTCTCTATTATTCTGAAGAAAAGAGGCTACGAAGTATCTGTGTATGAACGCCGCCCCGATATGCGGGCAGCCAATATGAGTGCCGGCAAATCCATCAATCTGGCCATGAGTGCCCGTGGCTGGAAGGCACTGGACCTTGCAGGCCTGCGTGCCGATATGGAACCACTGGCTATTCCCATGTATGGCCGTTACCTGCATCAGCCCGACGGGCAAACGGCATTTCAGCCATACAGCCGCCACAACGAGGCCATCTATTCGGTGAGCCGTGGCGAGCTGAACCGCAAGCTCATGACATTGGCCGAGCAGCATGGGGCATCCATCCACTTCGAGCATAAGTGCCATGGGGTAGATGTAGCCAACAATGTGGTGCAACTATCGCACAATGGCGCCGACAAAACCATACAAGCCGATCTGCTGTTTGGTGCCGATGGCGCTTTCTCGGCCCTGCGTACCAGCTATACGCATATGAACCGGGTAAACTGCGACCAGCACTATCTGGAATATGGCTATAAAGAACTGACCATACTGCCAGGTGCCACTGGCGAGTGGCTGATGGAAAAAAATGCCCTGCACATATGGCCGCGTGGCAAGTACATGATGATAGCCCTGCCCAATACCGATGGTACATTTACCTGTACCATGTTTATGCCGTTTGAGGGGGAAGTATCTTTTGCCAAACTGAATACACCAGAGGATGTACACCATCTGTTCGATACACAGTTTGCCGATGCCAAGGCACTGATGCCTACGCTGATAGAAGATTTCTTTACCAATCCTACCGCATCACTCATTACCACACACATAGCACCATGGCACTACAAAGACATGAGTGCGCTGATAGGCGATGCCGCCCATGCCATAGTACCTTTCTACGGACAGGGTATGAATGCCGGTTTTGAGGACTGCACCGTACTGGCCGACCTCATAGATACACACGGCAATGACTGGGCCACTATACTGAACAAGTATGACACAGCCCGCAAGCCCAATGGCGATGCCGTAGCGGCACTGGCCCTGACAAACTTCGTAGAAATGCGCGACAAAGTGGCCGACTCCCGCTTTCTGGAGCGTAAGAAAATAGAAAAAGAACTGGGCAACCGCTTCCCCGACCGATTTATATCGGTCTACGAAATGGTATCGTTCAGCCATATACCCTACAACACCGCTATACAATGCATACAGGCACAAGACAAGCTGCTGGAGCGGATAATGAATGAAGGAGATTTTTTTGTGAACCTGGCACAGAGCAGCTTTTGCGATTCGCTTACCACTTGGGTAAATGAGTACCACGCCGCTGTGCAGCAATTGGATTTTGGAAAGAATGCGACCGGATAAGAGATGGACCTTAAAGCCTGCCAACGAAGAAGTAGTTGCCAACCTGTACAATCAGTTGCAGGTGCAGCCCGCTATTTGCAGATTGCTTGCTACGCGGGGCATTACCAACTATGAAGAGGCACGGCTTTTTTTCCGTCCCGAATTAGCACATCTTCACGACCCCTTCAGGATGAAGGGCATGCAAAAAGCAATAACCCGTATTGCCGAGGCCATAGAATGGCACGAACGCATAATGGTGTATGGCGACTACGATGTAGATGGTACTACAGCCGTGTCGGTAGTGTACAGCTTTCTCCGTTCCATATACAAGGGGCAGATATCATACTACATACCCCACCGCTACCGCGAGGGCTATGGTATTTCTAAGCAGGGTATAGACTATGCGCACGGCAATGGCTACACCCTGATGATAACGCTTGATTGTGGTATCAAATCGGTAGAGATGATTACCTATGCCCAGTCGTTGGGCATAGATGTGATAGTGTGCGACCACCACTTGCCCGATAACAGCCTGCCACCTGCCTATGCCATACTGAACCCCAAACAAAAAGACTGCCGCTATCCCTACAAAGAGCTGAGTGGTTGCGGTATAGGCTTCAAGCTGATATCGGCATTGGCCATGCACTACAAACTGCCTATGGAGCGGGTGTACACCTATCTCGACCTTGTAGCCACCAGCATAGCGGCCGATATAGTGCCCATAGACGGCGAGAACCGCATACTGGCCTACTATGGGGTGAGACAAATAAATGAGAACCCATGCCCAGCCATTGCCACCCTGAAAGAACTGGGAGGCGTGCAACGGACTCTGTGCATATCAGATCTTGTGTTTGTGATAGGCCCACGGGTAAATGCAGCCGGCCGTATGGACGATGCCCGAAAGGCGGTAGAGTTCTTTACCGAAACCGACCCGGTAAAGATAAGCGAACTGGCCGCCATGCTACACTCCGACAATGACGACCGCAAGGAAGTAGATAAAAACATAACCGAAGAAGCACTGTCTATACTGAATGACGATGCAGATGCGCACAGCCGCCGCTCTACGGTACTCTACCGGTCGCACTGGCACAAGGGTGTAGTGGGTATAGTAGCATCGCGGCTTATAGACCATTACTACAGGCCTACAATAGTACTCACCAGTGCCAATGGCAAGGCTACTGGCTCGGCCCGGTCGGTATCGGGCTTCAATATATACGAGGCCATACACGAGTGCCGCGACCTGCTGGAGAACTATGGTGGCCACTGCTTTGCAGCCGGTATGACCATGCCCGAAGACCGTGTAGATGAATTTATAGAACGGTTTGAAGCTGCGGTAGCCAGCACCATTACAGAAGCACAACGGGTGCCCGAAATAGAAATAGATGCCGAGATACCACTATCGTTGGTAAAACAATCGTTTTACAACCTTATTCGTCAGTTCGAGCCTTTTGGGCCCGCCAATATGAAGCCGGTGTTTCTTTCTCGCGGCCTGTACGACTACAACGGGGCATCTACACTCATTCGCGATGCACACATACGTGTGGTGGCCCACCAGCGCAATGGCCCTATAGTAGAGGGTATAGGCTTTGGTATAGGCGACAAGTTTCGCCATGTAAAAAATGGTGCGTTCGATATGCTCTACAACATAGAAGAGAACGAGTACAACGGCAATACCCGCCTACAGGTAAAGGTGGTAGACATAAGGCCAACACCGCATACCACTACGTTGTAGTATGTGTGTATGTTACCAATAAAAAGTGTACAAAAAATACCATCTATGGCACCGGGTCGTATCCGTGGCCGCCCCATGGGTTGCAAGAGACTATGCGGCGCAGGGCCATCCAACCACCTTTCAGCGGGCCATATTTGCGTATAGCCTCCAGTCCATAGGCACTGCAACTGGGTGTGTACCGGCACTTGGCACCCAGAAATGGCGAAATAGCCGCCTGATAGAAGCGGATAATGCCCATAAAAATCTGAGAAAGTAGCCAGCGCATAGTGCCTTATTATGTTGTGCAAAGAAAGGGTAAATGTAGTCTTAACGCGCAGAATGTGTGCACGCAGCCTGTAGCTTGTCTATTCCCGTGGTCATAGCCGCAAGCACATCGGTATAGGCGGGTAGGGTAGGGGCTGTGCAAATAACAAACACATGTAGTTGCTGCCCCGCTGGCACCAAAGCACACAGAGGCGCTTTGTGGAGCCGCCACGCTTCTATCATTTGCCTGCGTACCCTGTGTCGTGTTACCGACAGTTTGAATTTTTTTTTGGGCACAGAAAATCCCGCCAATACCGGGCTGTATTCGGTATTGGTAGCAGGGGCATCAGTTTCCTGCACAAACCGGAATATGAAGCGCAGGGGGAAAATAGAAAACGCTTTTCCTTGTGAGAAAAGCGTATTAATATGCTGCTCCCGCTTGAGCCGCTCCTGTTTTTTGAACGTATTACGAATGTCGTAAAACTTTATAGTATTACTTCAAACGACTCTCGTCAGATACGGTCAGTTTATGGCGGCCTTTTGCGCGGCGAGATGCGAGCACCTTGCGACCGTTGGCAGACTCCATACGCTTACGGAATCCATGAACTGATTTACGACGGCGGCGGTGCGGTTGATACGTACGTTTCATAACTTAATATTTAATACCCTTTCAACAAGGGAGTGCAAAGGTATGGGAAATATCCTGATTGAACAAAACATTTACAGCAATCATAGCAAAAAAAATTATTTCTGCCAGGTGTTGCATTGTTGTAAGGCTGCATTTGGGTTGCCAATCGGGCTATTGCCAAAACAAATATAGTACAGCCACCGGTAACCGTTGCAATATGCTTTTGCCGCCCGACTTTTGTGTTTTCTGTAAGTATGGCTCGTACATCTGTCTTTTGGTTTCGCCGCGATTTGCGGTTGTCTGATAACGCTGGTTTGTACCATGCCCTGCGTAGTGGGGTGCCAGTGCAGCCCATATTCATCTTCGACCGCACAATACTCAATGCCCTGCCCAACCGGCAGGATATGCGGGTGCAGTTTATACACGATGCACTTGCCAGCCTGCAACAGCAGTTGGCAGCTTTGGGGGCTACCCTGCATGTGCTGTACGATACACCCTCAGGTGCATTTGCCACACTAACAGCGCAGTATGATATAGCCGCAGTATATACCAACGAAGATTATGAGCCCTATGCCCGCACCCGCGATGCAGCAATAGCAGAATGGTTGAATAGCGAGGGAATTGCCTTCCATTCTTTCAAAGATCAGGTCATCTTCAACCCTACCGAGGTGCTGAAGGACAATGGCACACCCTATACGGTATACACCCCCTACAGCCGCAAATGGAAGGAACGTCTGAACGACTTTTACCTGAAGGCCTACCCCACAGAGAAGTATTACAGTAATTTCTTGAAGGCAGCTCCGTTGCCCCTACCATCGCTGGGGGATATTGGCTTTCTGCCGGCCCCCTTCATGGCACCGCCATTGATGCCCGAAGAAGCTTTGGTGCGCCACTATAATGAAACCCGCGATTACCCTGCGGTAGATGGCACTACCCGGCTGGGGGTACACCTGCGGTTTGGCACGGTAAGCGTACGCCAAATGGCTACTATGGCCCGCGAATTGAATCCCGTATTTCTGAGCGAGCTCATATGGCGCGAGTTCTTCATGTCTATTCTGTGGCATTACCCGCATGTAGAGAAGGGCAGCTTCAAAAAAGAGTATGACGGCATTGCGTGGCGCAACAACGAAAAAGAATTTGAGGCATGGTGCAACGGCCAAACCGGCTACCCCATAGTAGATGCCGGTATGCGCGAGCTGAATGCCACGGGTTATATGCACAACCGGGTACGTATGATAGTGGCCAGCTTTCTGACCAAAGATTTGCTCATAGACTGGCGTTGGGGCGAAGCCTATTTTGCCGAAAAGTTGATGGACTTTGATCTTTCGGCCAATAATGGCAACTGGCAGTGGGCGGCAGGCTGTGGCTGCGATGCAGCACCTTACTTCCGGGTATTCAACCCCGTGTTGCAAACACAGAAGTTTGACCCTCAACTGAAGTATGTGCGCCACTGGGTGCCCGAGTACGACAGACTAACCTATGTGCGCCCCATAGTGCAGCACGATGCCGCGCGCGACAGGTGCCTGAAAGTGTATAAAGCGGCATTGGAAGTTGCGAAGTAAGAAATAGGGGCTAAGTCTAAATTTGAGGTGCTATGCCGCCCCAGCGGGGCGCAAGCTCTGTAGTAGAAAAACCCACATTTATCGTTGCTCCGTCAGGAGCAAAACTATGTCTGCATCCAATTGCTGAATAATGGCCCTACTTTATCGTTTTGCTCCTGACGGAGCATGTATGTGCTGTTGCTTATTGCAGCCCCAGAGCTTTCACTCCTATCGGCGTGGTACAGGCACAGTACCTCAAATTTAGACTTAGCCAGAAATAGGGCATTTAGAACTAATTTTGGTGCATGAAAGTAAGAGTAAGATTTGCACCAAGCCCTACAGGTGGTTTGCATCTGGGTGGGGTACGTACTGTACTATATAACTACCTGTTTGCACGCGCCCACGGTGGCGACTTTGTGTTGCGTATAGAAGATACCGACCAGAGCCGCTATGTGCCGGGTGCCGAGCAATACATCATAGACTGTCTGGAATGGTGTGGCCTTTCGCCCGATGAAAGTCCGGTAAAAGGTGGCCCACATGTGCCCTATCGCCAGAGCGAGCGCAAGGCACTGTATCACCAATACGCGCAGCAATTGATAGCGCAGGGCAATGCCTACTACGCATTTGACACGCCGGAAGATCTGGAACAGATGCGCCTGCAATACCGCAAGGACGAGCATACGCCTGCCCAGTACGACCATAACACCCGCATGAAAATGCGCAACTCGCTCAGTTTGCCTGCCCATGAGGTAAAGGCATTGCTGGATAGTGGTACGCCTTATGTGGTGCGTATACAGATGCCCGAAAATGTAACCGTGCATCTGAACGACCTGATATGTGGTGAGATGACCTTTGAAAGCGGCCTGAGCGATGATAAGGTACTGTTGAAAGCCGACGGTATGCCTACTTACCACCTTGCGGTGGTGGTAGACGACTACCTGATGGGTATTACCCATGCCTTCCGCGGGCAGGAATGGTTGCCCAGTGCGCCGGTACATGTGCTGCTGTGGCAGTACCTGGGCTGGGCCCAAAACATGCCCCGCTGGGCACACCTGCCGCTGATACTGAAGCCCGATGGTAATGGCAAGCTGAGCAAACGCGATGGCGACAGGCTGGGCTTCCCGGTATTTGCCATGAACTGGACCGACCCCAAAACCAATGAACTGACTACAGGTTTCCGCGAAATAGGGTTTATACCACAGGCATTTGTAAACATGCTGGCCATGCTGGGCTGGAACGATGGCACCGGGCAGGAACTGTTTTCTATGGATGAACTCATCAGCAAATTCTCTATAGAGCGCGTACACAAGGGTGGTGCCAAGTTCGACTTCGAAAAGGCCAAATGGTTCAACCATCAGTACATACAGCATACCGATGCTACTACACTGGCCGCTATGGCCAAACCATTTGTAGAGAAAGAATTGGGACACGCTGCCGACGAGCATATGCTGGCGGCCGTGGTGCCTGTGATAAAAGACCGCTGCACACTGCTTACCGACTTCTGGGCGCAGGGGCACTTCTTCTTCCGCACTCCAGAGCTGGTAGAGAAAGCCGCCATTACCGATAAGTGGAACGACCAGAAACAACAGTTCTTTACCGTATGGAGTGCCGCATTGGCAACCCTTGCCACCTGGACAGAAGCGGGAATCGAGGCATCCTTCAACGAGGCTGTAGCACAGCATGGCATCAAGAAAGGCGATGTAATGTTGCCCTTCCGTATAATGCTGGTGGGTGGCAAGTATGGCCCCGGTGTGTTTGCCATTGCTGCACTCATAGGCAAGGACGAGACCATAAAGCGTATTGGTGCTATAATTGGGTAATTTAGCAGGTAAGAGCCAATCATTATAAAACAAGTAACACGCCATGCGCATTACTAAAGCTGAGTTCAAGAACTTCAAACGATTCACAGACCTTACACTGGCCAATATACCTGCCAGTGCCAGGCTTGTATTGCTCATTGGGGCCAATGGCAGTGGGAAGTCGAGTATTTTCGATGGGTTTCTATCTTTCAGGGGGTTAGACGCCCATCAGGAGTACTATTCGAAAACGCCGGACAAGTGTACCATCGAAGTAACTTGTGACGATGGCTCTGTTCTAAGCAAGTATAGAAATACCGATGGCGGTTTGTTTTATAGTGGGCCAAACAATCCACCCGACCTCCGCTTTATCGGGCGTAGCAGCATCAGGATAGTACCGCGTATCGGGCGCACTTCTAATACAGACCAGATAGTGAGTGATGCAGACAGGCCTCGTACATTTATAGATCCTGATGTGCGTTTTGAGAGTGATGTAATTGCCTACATGCAGATAATAGATGATGCGTTGAGGATTCCATTTTTCAGAGGGGGCGAGTCGGCCGACAACAAGGTCATATTCAGAGATTTTATTGAGCCGCTTAATAAATCTTTAGAAAATATATTTGGAGACAACAATAGCACTACACTAAGGATTGTAAACTATCACAACGCTACACCGTTTTCAGAACCGCAGCTTATTTTCAGAAAGGGGGTATCGAACATAACTTACGACCTGCTGAGCCATGGCGAGAAACAAGTGGTAGTGTTGTTGCTCAACTTTATAGTGCGGAAAAGCCAGTACGAAAACGCCATCATCTTTATAGATGAAATGGATTGCCACCTCAATACCAGCCTGCAATACCGGTTGCTCGATGAGATAGTAACCCGCTGGATACCCGAGTCGTCGCAATTGTGGACGGCCAGCCATGCGCTGGGCTTTATTGACTATGCCCGCAAAAGCAGGGAGGCCGCCATTCTGGATCTCGACAACCTGAATTTTGATGTGCCGCAGTATATAGAACCGGAATCTAAAGAAACGGTAGATGTGTATGAGATAGCCGTACCACGGGCCATTATCTTCGATATGCTGAAGGGTAAAAAAATAGTACTGTGCGAAAACCAGAACGATGAGTATTATAATCTGATGCAGCTACCCGACACCATTTTTGTGGGGGTGAAGGATGCCCGCGATTTGTTTTTGAAGGCAAAACGGGATGATAGATACTACTCATTGCGCGACAGAGATTTTTTGTCTGATGCCGAAATAGCACGTTTGGCGAAGGAGTACCCGCATTACCGGATATTGAGGTATTACGACTTTGAAAACTACCTGTATCATCCCAGCAACATTGCCGGGCTGAACATAGATGGTTTTGATGAAGTGGCATATCGTGATGATATTCTGAAACAGAAAAACGAACGATTGAACCACATACTGGTAACAGTAGGTACATCAAGACAGGGGTACGAGGAATTTAAGACCAACGAAAAACTAAAGGACACAGAGCTGGACGACATTATTGAAGATTTTGCCAGCAACGACTTTGAACGTTTCTATAAGTACTTCGATATGAAAACCCAATACAAAAAGACGCTTATAGCCCGCCTGAATCTGAACAAAAAAGATCTGGTAACCACAAACTGGTTCCGCAATAGCATAGCCCATATTCTGGCATAATGCCACCGTAAGAGCCTGTTTAAGATTTATTGCTTGTGTTTATGATGAAAGTTGTTTTTGAGCGAAACGAGGCACATGTTGTAGCCAAAAACAACCATAAGAAAAGCAATGAATAAATCTTAAACCGGCTCTGAAAAAGATGAGCCCCCCGTGTCGACAACGGGGGGCTTTGCTGTAGCAGATACAGCGGTCTACTTGCTAAAGTATAGGGGTGGGATAAAGAGAAAAGTGTACTATCCGGTGGCCTTGCCGGCACGGCGTTGCTCGTCTTCGGCACCACCGCGATGACGCATGCTGCCGCCCGGTGGCCGCTGACCAAACCGATAGGTAAATGATACCGATACCTGCCGGGTATCGCGCCGGGCCACAAAAGACTCGGTATAGTTGTTGTAATCAGACGTTGCCCGTGGAAAGCCACGCCAGAAAACATCGGTGGCATTCAGGCGCAGTACGGCTTTTCGGTTCAGGATTGTTTTCTGTATGCCCATATTCAGCATCCATTGCGGGCGCAGATACATATACCCATACAGTTGCGGTGCCTGATAGAAGCCCCCCAGCTCGGCGGTATAGCCCGCTGGCAGCGTAAAGCTGTTATTGCTGTTCACATCCCACGCCATGCGCCCCTTGCTCAGGTTGGTGCCGGCCACATCGCCTGTGTAGTGGGCATACCAAACATTGGCACTTGTAGTGTTGGTCCACCATTTGGCTATGGGTATCTGGTAAGACCCATTAATGCCATAGTACTCCATCCGTATCAGGTTCTTCTGGGTTTGTACCGTAATGCGGCTATCGTTCACAGCGGGTTGCAGCACCTCGGTTATGGGGCGTTGGGTATTGGTATAGTTCAGGTTGGTTACAAACCGTTGGTTATGTATCCACGATAGCTCGGCCGAATAAGAGAGGGCCGGCATAAGGTAGGGGTCGCCCGTTTTGTAGGTGGTGGGGTCCAGATAATAGGTCGATGGGTTTAGTTGTTCGTAGTTGGGGCGTTCTATACGGCGGCTCAGCGTCAGGCCCAAATCGTTGCGCTTGTCTATATGCCTTTGCACCGCTACACTGGGGAACAACTGCCCATACCGCCTCGTAAAAGACGAATCGCGCACCAGTGTGCTGGCATCGCCCTTTATATTGGTTTGTTCGGCACGCAGGCCTATCTGCGTACTCCAGCCGGTATAGTCTTTTTTCAGTGTCAGGTAGGCGGCCGCTATCTGCTCGCGATACTGGAAATGATTGGTACGGCCGGTATCGGCCACGGGTTGCTCATTTACCTGATTGTAGAATTTCAGGTCGTGTTCGGCTGTAACATAGCTCATTTTGGCACCCGCTTCCAGCCCTATGCCGTGGGGTAGGGTGGTAGTATAGTCGGCCTTTGCACTGCGTATCTGGGTTAGTCCGGTCAGGTTACCATTCAGCATGGTGGTAGCGGGCAGTGGCAGGGTGTCTGCTGCACTGTGGCGGTACCAGGTGGTGGTAAAATCCTGCTGGCCGCTGTTGGGGTAAATGGCATAATCGGCATCGGCCGAAAGGCTGCTGCCACTGCTGTCAAACGTATGCCGCAGATTGATGTTGGCCGTGCCGCTACGCCATGTATTGGGCGAGCCATTGGTAGTAATGAAATGGCGGTCGGGCTGCCCCGCATTCTGCACCAGCGAGTAGTTGTAGCCCGTACGCCTGAAGTCGGTTACATCGCCCGTAACGCCCGCGCCCACGGTAGTTTTGGCCGATAGGTTGTAGTCGGCACCGGCCGTCATACCCTCATTGCCAATCTTGTATAGGTAGTTGTTGGTTTGCACATAGGCTCCCGAAAACTGTCCGTTGCTGGTAAAAGTACGGTTCAGTGTAAGGGTATTGAACCCCTCGCGGTTGCTACCATTGTAGGTGGTATACAGGTTCAGTTTTTTGGTGCGGTAGTTCAGGTTGCCGCTCCAGTTGGTTTTGCCATATATGCCCTGTGCATAGGTAGCGTTCACACTGCCGTTCAGCCCCTGTTTTTTGTCTTTTTTCAGTTTTATGTTGATGATGCCCGCGGTACCGGCAGCATCGTACCGGGCCGATGGATTGCTGATGAGCTCTATCTGCCCAATCATATCGGCCGGCATACTCTTCAGCATATTGGCCAGTTCCTGCCCCGATAGTGGTTGCTGTTTGCCGTTTATCATCACCGTTATGCCCTGCTTGCCCTTCAGGCTTATGTTGTCGTTATTGTCTACCGTTACCCCCGGGCTGCGTGCCAGTATCTCCAGCGCGGTACTGCCCGTGGCCGATATACTGTTTTCTACATTCACCACCAGCTTGTCGGGTTTTACCGCTATCATGGGTTTCTGTGCTTTTACTGTTACGGTACCCAGTTGTTGCGTATTGCTGTGCAGTACTATGGCTGGCGCATTCGTAGCCGTGCCGCCTGCGGCAAATGTGGGGGAAAGGTAGTTGTCGTACCCCATAGTCACCACCCTGATGAGGTAATTGCCATCGGGAATGGGGGTGAGATGGTACTCCCCCTTTTCATCGGTCAGTTCGGTTTTGATGAGGGCCGAATCGGTGCTGCGCAGTAGTAGTACACTGGCGGCAACCACCGGTTGGCCCGCATCATTGGTAACAGTGCCAGACACAATACCAGCGCGGCTTGCAGCCGGTGCAGCGCACGTTAGTATAGCGGTAGCAAACAGGGAAAAAGCAGAGACGTTCATGGCGTAATAGTTGATAGGGTAAAAGTACCCGGCCCGCTATGCAGAGTGTTCACCCGTGGCGGGTGATTTGCATTTTGCTAACGTATGGTGGTGGGTAAACGGTTGATGGGTGCTGGTTACAGACTACGCTGCCCGGCCAGAAAATGCTCGTAGGCGGGTCGCCAGCCCTTCCAGCCATTGTCGCTGCCCAGCGAGAAGTTGTGGAATACGGTGATAAGGGTACTGCCGGTTTCGTGCAGCAATTGTGTCATAGCATTCAGTTTGTCGAATGCCTGTGCGGGGGTAAGGCCAGCCTCGTAGCGGGCAGTAGTATCCATAAAGCAGAACGGATGTATGCGCATGGTAGTGGGCTCATCGGCCGCCAGATTGTACCAGAAAAAGGGACTACCTGTACCAGCCCTGAAGCCCAAATGCGTGCCATAACCCATAGAATAGTCGTGGGTTATGCCGTTGGCGGCCAGTTGCAGCCATGTATGGGGCATTGTGGCCCGTATATAGTGCTGCCGCGATAGCTGTGTGGTATGCCCGGCTACCTGCTCCAGTGTATGTTTCTCGGCTTGCAGGGCATTGCCTTTGTCGGTATAGTAGGACGGATGAATGCCCACATCGCCCTCGCGGGCCAATTGTCTGATGATGCGCACCATGGCGGGGTGCTGCGGATGAATATTTTTATCGAACGGGGTAGTACGCAGCGCGCACAGCACAAAGTACAGTGGGCGGTAGCCATATGCCTTGTGTACTTGCCGCAACCATCGGAACGAGTCGTAAGGGTCTTTCTGTTTCTTGCGTATCACCTCCATACGGCTGCGTAGTTGGGCCACATCGGCCTTTACCAATGCACGCAACCATGCACCGGTAGTACGGGCCAGTCCTTTGTGCAGGTATGAGTAGGCAATATCAATATCGTAACTGGGGCGGTAGCTGTACATGGGCACAGGCAGGGCGATGCGCCACTGCTCTTGCAACAGCAGGCGCAATGCATGTATCCATTCGTCGGCAATGGGGCGTTGCAGCACCCCCATTTGGTACAAAATACTGGCCTGTGCCGGATAGCGGCCATGTTTGTCGGGCGTGTAGCCACTGTATTCTTCGCAGCGTGCCAGCAGGTAAAAGACCGCCGAAAAAACATCAAACGGCAACGAATAGCCGTTTTCGGTTGTCGGGTACAATGCCGGCATATGCTGCCACTGGCCGGTAGCAGGCACGGGGGTATCGGTGCCCAGCTGCTGTAGCAATGGTGATGTCGGTATGCACACGGCCCCGGGCAGTGTGGCCCCGTATGCTATAACATATGGGTGTCCTGTGGCATCTGCAAGATTGTCTGATAGCCTGTAAGGTAGCCTCAATCGCTCGCCCAGCACCCATGCCAGCGTGTATTGCAGGCGGTTGCTGATGCGGGGCGTGTATACAATTACGGCATCCATGCGCTTACCCTTTTTGCCGCTCTTTCCACAGCTTATTGAACGATTTCTCGGCAAAGCGCAGTGGCGCACGGTGTTGCACCCATGTGTCTTTGAATATGCTGTTTACGGTCTTGTTCTTGATGCCGGTACTGGCAATGTTCAGCAATGGGCGGTGCAGCATGGCTTGCTCCCAGCCGGCCCATGTGGCCTTTTCGCCTATCGTATTCAGATTCTGGTTTACGGCCATGTGGCGGTTTTCCAGCAGCATTTCGTGTATGTTTATCTTCAGCGGGCACACCTCGGTACAGTTGCCACACAGGCTCGATGCGTAGCTGAGGTGCTTATGCTCGGCCATGCCGCTGAGGTGGGGCGTTATTACTGCACCTATAGGGCCACTGTAGGTAGTGCCATAGGCATGGCCGCCAATGTTTTTATACACAGGGCAGGCATTGAGGCAGGAGCCGCAGCGAATGCAGTACATACTCTCGCGCACTTCACGTTTCAGCAGGTTGGTACGGCCATTGTCCAGCAGTATCACATACATTTCGGTAGGGCCATCGGTCTCATTGGCACGGGCGGGGCCGGTAAATACAGTATTGTACACCGTCATGTTTTGACCGGTGCCAAATGTGGCCAGCAGGGGCCAGAACAGGGGCAGGTCGTTGATGGAGGGTAGCATTTTTTCTATGCCCACCACAGCTATGTGTGTCTTGGGAAACGAGCTGCACAAGCGGCCGTTGCCCTCATTTTCGGTAACGCAAACACCACCCACATCGGCCAGCAGAAAGTTGCCACCCGTTACACCCACCTCGGCCGTAATGTACTTCTGCCGCAGGTTCTTGCGGGCTATCATCGTTATTTCCGATGGACTCAGATTGGGGTCTGTGCCCAGCTTTTCATGAAATACCCGTGCTACATCTTCCTTGCTTTTGTGCATGGCCGGGGTAACAATGTGGTAGGGCGGCTCACCATCCAACTGCTGTATGTATTCGCCAAGGTCGGTCTCTACAGATTCTATGCCATTGCGGCCCAGAAAGTCGTTCAGGTGTATTTCTTCCGTCACCATAGACTTTGCCTTTACCACCTGTTTTGTGTTCTTCTCGCGGCATATCTGCAAGATGGCTTCCTGTGCTTCTTCGGCGGTTTCGGCCCATATTACCTTGCCACCA
Organism: Chitinophagaceae bacterium; assembly: GCA_021151685.1. GTDB lineage: Bacteria > Bacteroidota > Bacteroidia > Chitinophagales > Chitinophagaceae > Nemorincola. The sequence continues at coordinate 5,540 of JAGKWS010000062.1, read as the reverse complement.
TTGGCAGTAAACTTCTTTTCAAACTGCTCCAGCAGTGTATCCAGTTGCTCTATGGCCTTCCACTTGATGTTTTTGGCCTTTTGGCGTGCAAGTTCCAAATTCACAAACTGCTGCTTGCCGCGCACCACGGCATCGTTATACTTCTGTATGTTGAAGGCCACCTTGCGCTTATGCTCAAGGTCTTCGGCTTTTATTTTGCTTTTTGCAAGAAATACGTTCTGTTGACTGGTCATGAAATGACACCCTCCCGGCTGCGAAGGTACACACCCTGCAACTATGCCGGAATGATAGCGGCGATATTTTTGGCATCAAGTACCCTATCACACAGGGTCTACATCAAAAACAATTTGCACATTGGCATTACCCCGCTGGCTGCCTATGTGCCTGCGTTGCTCTTTCAGGAAGGTTTTTACCGAATCGGTAATGGCAGAAATACGCGGGCATTTTATCCATATTTCGTATATGTATTGGTTGCGTACCCGTGGCACTATGGCTGCACCCGGCCCCTGCACCCCTATACCCTGTATGGTTTGCAGGGCATCGGCCATCAGTTGGGCGGCCTGTGCAGTCTTTTCCTCATCGGCATGGCGGAAGATGATGCGTATCAAGCGGCTGAAAGGCGGGTAAAAATACTGCTCGCGGTGCTTAATCTCGTGCCGGTAAAAGCTGGCTATATCGTGGTCTTGTACCCACTTCAGTACCGGATGGTCGGCCTTAAATACTTGTATCAGCACAATGCCTTGCCCATCGGCCCTGCCAGCCCTGCCGCTCACCTGTTCCAGCAACTGAAACGCCCTTTCATTTACCCTGAAGTCGGGGAAGGACAACAGATTATCGGCATTAATGACCCCTACCACCGATACGCCGCCAAAGTCGAGCCCCTTTACCACCATTTGTGTACCCGCCAGTATATCTATCTTTCTTTTCTCCAGCTTGTCCATCAGGTCGGTTATGGCATGTCGGCCCTTCATGCTGTCGGCATCCATGCGGGCTACCCGCGCATCGGGGAAAATGCGCTGGGCTTCTTCCTCTATCTTTTGCGTGCCAAAGGTTTTGCCCGTTATGTGCTCGCTGCCGCAGGCCGGGCATACATGCATCACCGCATTGCGGAACCCGCAATAGTGGCAGTGCAGCTTGTCGGTGCTTTTGTGGTAGGTAAGGGTTACATCGCAATTGCGGCAGCGGGGTGTCCAGCCGCAACTGGTACACATCATAAAGGGTACATAGCCCCGCCTGTTCTGAAACAATATTACCTGCCGCTGGTGTTGCAGGGCCTTTTTTATTTCGGCCTGTAGCTCAGGCGTTATCAATGCCGGGCCATCGGCCGAGGCTATCAGCTTGCGGGCATCGCACAGTTGTATGGTGGGCAGGGCTACGCCCATATACCGCTCGCGCAGGGGCACAATGGCGTACCGCCCTGTATGGGCATGGTACAGTGTCTCTACCGATGGTGTAGCCGAGCCCAGCACTATTTGCGCGCCCGTCATGGAGGCCATGTATATAGCTGCATCGCGCGCATGAAACCGTGGTGCCGGGTCTTTCTGTTTGTATGAGCTATCGTGTTCTTCGTCTACAATGATAAGGCCTGTTTGCTGGTACGGTAGCCACAATGCCGACCGTGGCCCTACCACTACCCGGTAGGTGCCGCGCTGCACCTTCTCCCATATCTCTACCCGCTCGTTATTGCTGAAGTGGGAATGATATACCCCAAGGTCGCCGCCAAAGTGGGCCTGCAACCGCCGCACCAGTTGGGTGGTGAGGGCAATTTCTGGCAGCAGCAATATAGCCTGCGCGCCCGTGGCTATGCATTCCTGTATCTTTTTTATGTACAGCAGCGTTTTGCCACTACCCGTTACCCCATGCAGCACTGTTACCTTGCCGGCATCCAGCGCGGCCGTCATGGCATCGTAGGCAGTTTGCTGGGCCGGGGTAAGGGCTACGGGCGGTGCTTCGGCCGGGCCAGCCGGGGGCAGGCGATCGGTATTGCGCTCCTGTACTACCATAATGCCCTTTTCGGTAAGTGCCTTTAGCTGTGCCGCACTGGCCGATGCACGCTCCAGCAGGTCGGCCTGTTTTACCATGCCGTGGTTCTTCTGGTTCAGCTCTATATAGGCCATCAGCAGTTGCAACTGTTTGGGTGCCCGCATCAGTTGGTCGAAGAGGGCCATCAGTTGCGGTTCTTCGCTATAGGCAGCCGCCAGCTTTACAACCTTCTCGCGCCGGGGGCGGTAGTCGGTCTCCAGTGCCTCGTTGATGATTACGGCATCCTTTTCCAGCAGCTCGTTGAGGGCAGCGGCAAATGCGTGCGCGCCCGTTATGGTGCGCAGCTCGCCAATGGTTATCTCCTTGCGTATCTTCAGGGCCACGGCTGCCCGCAGGGCGGTATCGCTCCATTCGTACTCTATGGTGTCGTCTCCGGCCCATTCCAGCCGTGTTTCTCCGGCCATTTTCAGGTGGGCGGGCAGGGCGGCCTGCATCACCTCGCCGGGGGCGGCCATGTAGTATTGGGCTATCCATCGCCAAAAGGCCAATTGCTGTTCGGTAACTATGGGTTGGGCATCCAGTACCGCCCGTATGGGTTTTACCTGCCAGCTATCGGGCTTTTCGTAGTGCAGCCGCTCTACTATACCGGCATACTGCTTGTTGCGTCCCAGCGTTACCTCTACCCGCATACCCGGTTTCAGGGTGTCGTGCATATCGGTAGGTACCCCATAGGTAAGGGCACCCGGCAAACTAAGCGGCAATATCACATCGGCAAACACAACCCCAAAAGTAAAGAATACCCGTCAGGTGGGGTGGGGGAATGTGTGGAACAGAGATTGGGCAGTAGTACAGTGATTGCGGATTGTTATTCCGAAAGGACTTTTTTCATTGATCGTTTGTTTGTTGAAAGATGGAAGATGAAAAGTTTTAATGCATATAAAATGTTTCCCGATTGGGAAATTTCTTACCTTTGTAGAAATTGAAGAATGCAGCCCAAATTCGATGTAGCTTTTCTACCCGGTGCCGTAGAGTTTTTGGAAGACCTTGATGCCAAAGCAAGGGAAAAGATTCTTTACAACATCAAAAAGGCGCAGTATCTCAATGACGACGAACTCTTTAAGAAGTTGAATGACAATATCTGGGAATTCAGAACATTGTATAATCATACAGCCTATCGGTTGTTTTCTTTTTGGGACAAAAGGGATGGGAAAACAACGATTGTTATTGCCACACATGGCATAGTGAAAAAAACACAAAAGACTCCAACTAAGGAAATCAAGAGAGCCGAAGAGCTGAAAAAACAATATTTAGAAACAAAAGATAAATAACCCAATGCCACAAAAACTCCATACAACATCGCTCGACGAAATGCTGGATAAGCATATAGGCACTGCCGGAACAGAAAAGCGCAAACTGTTTGAACATGAGTTGCGGTTAGATCTGTTGGGTTATGCCATACGAGAAGCAAGGCATGCGCGCAACCTTACACAAGAACAGCTGGGAGAGATGGTAGGTGTACAAAAGGCGCAGATATCAAAGATTGAAAACAGTGCCAAAAATGCCCGGTTCGAAACCATCATCAGGGTATTTGAGGCATTGGGCGCGAAGGTGCACTTTAATGTAGAGCTGAATAACCAAACATTAGCTTACTAATCCCTCTGCCGCACCCCCACCCCCGCTCTTTCGCTCTCCGCTCCCCGCTCTCATTATCCCTTGCATGGGTTACTTTTGCAGCGCGGCTACACGCCGCATTATCTGCTCATGATTATTTCGTGCATTGTAGCCGCCGACAATCAGTTAGCCATAGGCAAAGACAACCAGTTGCCATGGCACCTGCCCATGGATCTGAAGTTTTTCAAACGCACCACATTGGGCTGCCCGGTGGTCATGGGGCGCAACACATGGGTGTCGCTGGGCAGGCCATTGCCCGGCCGGCTGAATGTGGTAATCACCAGCCAGCCCCACTATGCCGTGCCCGATGGGGTGCTGGTAGCAACCAGTGTAGAAGCCGCACTGGAGCAACTACGCCAGCAGCAGGTGCCCGAGGTGTTTATAATAGGGGGCGGGCAGATATTTGCCCATACCCTGCACTTGGTGCAACGCCTGTACCTGACCCGCGTACACACCGTAGTAGCCGGGGCCGATGTATTCTTCCCCGCCATAGACCCCGCCATGTGGCAACTGGTATGGAGCGAGCCCCATACGGCCGATGAAAAACACGCCTTCGACTATACTTTTGAACGATACGAGCGCATACACCCATGACCCTGCACGCCCTGCGCCAGTATATAAAGTACCGTATGCATGCACGGGGCAGGCATGGTACCCACTCGCCATTTGTATATCATCTGGTAGAGACCGTTCTACCCGGTGTGCCACCCGGCCCTGCCCATAAATACCAGCGATTGCTCACCCACATGGGGCAGGTGTACCAATGCCCCGTGGTTTGGCTGCCTACCGATGCCGGCCAATGGGCGCAGGCACTACAGCAACACTTGCCCGCCTTGCAGGCAGGGGCTATTATAGCCATACCCCAGCCACATGCTGCCCCGCATCACACCGCAGCCTGGCAGGCCCTCTGCCACACCCATGGCGTGCGCATGAGCATAGACCTCTACGGCATGGGCCTGCTACTCTGCCGACCAGAGTTTCTGGTAGTGCAGCACTTTGTGGTGCGGTATTGATGGGGCAAATTGTCTTTCGTCAATATGAAGATTGGTCGCCGCTGTGACGTAGAAGTCGGAGACTACGCCAATATTTTATTTATATCTGCTACGGCCATTAAGGGGTATATAATCATTTCGAAAAATCGAAATGTGCATTTAGCAGAATATAGTAGTTACGTCCTGTGCAGAGCCATTGTATAAGTTTTTACAGGCACCACCCACTACATCAATAATGTATTTATCGAAGAAATCCATTACGGCTTGTGGAATATTCGGATTGTCAAATTTCAACACATTGTCGATGTGCGCAATATAATCTACATTTTGATGTGTAATTAGTATCTGATTGCCTTGTATATCAATTTCAGTCAAAGAAGCATTGCTCTCAATTCTTGTACGTTTCCATGGTGGTCTATTCTGTGGATTGCTAAGGTATATCTCTAAATATTTCAACAATATTCTCATATTTATAAGATGTTTCTCTGTGTAGTCGTCAAGAGAATGCTTGTCAAGATAGTTGCTGAGTTGGTTTAATATTGCAGGTTTATTGATGGTATTTAATTTATCCCAGAAGGCTTGACTTTGTTTTATTTTTTTGAAGTCAGATTGATTGGAATACAACACATAAATGCAGTAATGATCCTTACTTATTTTAGCCAAAGCCAATTTTGCACCTGAAACATAAAATCTATAAATGATTTTTGAAAGTTTGCTCATCACTGCATTCTGTTTTTCATAATACGCACTTTCGTCGTGATGACTTGGCTGCGGATCAATAGAAAACGGAAAAAGATGCTGGTCGCTATTTATGTCACGAATTTCCAACTCAGTAATGTCGTTTATATGTACATGAATAGTTTCGTTAATTCCGAAAGAAATTATCGTTTGAAT
>JAGKWS010000061.1 GCA_021151685.1 Chitinophagaceae bacterium | reverse complement strand
TTTTTTATTACCTTTGCAATCCGAAAATTTTACAACGATGGAAGCAGTAGCTTTTGTACATGAGCAATTAACCGCCAAAAAAACTTTCCCAAAATTTAAGGCTGGTGACAATATTACCGTTAACTATAAGATTGTTGAAGGAAATAAGGAGCGTATCCAGTCCTTTAAAGGCGATGTTCTGAAGCGTCAGGGTACGGGCCAAACACAAACTTTCACTGTTCGCAAAATGTCGGATGGTGTTGGTGTAGAACGTTTGTTCCCACTGTATTCTCCCAATATCGAATCAATCGTGCTGAACAAAGTTGGTCGCGTACGTCGTGCCCGTCTATTCTACCTCCGCGAGCGTTCTGGAAAGTCTGCACGCATCAAGGAAAAGAAGCAAATACACAAAACACCAAAGGCTTAATACGCTTATTTTGTATTATTGGTATAGGGGAAGCACGATGTGCTTCCCCTATACTTTCTTGTAGCAAGTACTTATTTGCTTGCCGTTAGTGTTAAATGCAACAGCAAAAATATTTTTGTCGCAAAGTTTGTTATTGCGGTGTTAAACGATAATTTTGTTTAACAAACCAATAACCAATGAGTAGCTACATACAAACTGTAGACGTAGAGAAATTGCCTGTGCATCTTTTTGTAAAGTCGGCAAAGCAGGCAAAAAAGCTGGATAAGAAAATAGAGCCGCTACCGGCTTTTGATGCCAGTAGTTATCGCCGGGCATTGGCGGCCAAATATGCCATTGCAGGATAGTACTTTTGGTACTTGCTGACTTGTGTACCGCCCTTGAATAGGCTTTTGGTTATTTTGTATAGAAGTATACCGTTTTGTCGCTATCGGTACCCTGCCGGCCTACTATTACCAAGTGGCCTTCATCGGAGTCTATGATATGAAAAGAGATGCGCTCTGGTATGGTTTCTATTTGCTGTTGTACCAGGGTTATTACCATTGTTTCGCTGTCAAATTCCCACCTTCCTTTTAACAATACAGCTCCTTCGGACAGGATAAAAGAACTGTCGCACAGAAAGTGCATATAGTTATTTTCTGTACCTTTTTCTGGTGGCGATGTTTTGCCATTATCGTCTTTTATCATTTCACAGTACCACTTTTTATCGCAAAGATCAGGGACCGGTACCTGCGCCATAATGGGCATTGCTGCAAACAGGGAAATGAGTATCAGAAAAACTGAGCGGGTCATGCAGGTATAAAATTACGCAGTTTTGTTTCAGTATTTTGTAACAGAACGTTATTATGAGCAGCGGCAACTCAAAAGAAAGGCGGCTGCAATGCTGCAGCCGCCAGATAACCCCAGATACCCTTTATCAGTTTTATTTTACTTCCTCGTACTCGGCATCAGAGAAGCCTCCATCGCCAGCGGTAGCCCCTTGAGGTTGTCCCTGTGCGGCTTGTTCGCCACCGGGTTGCTGGCCCGCTTTGTACATTTCTTCAGAAGCGGCCATCCATGCTGCATTCAGTTTTTCCTCGGCTGCATCTATACCATCCAAGTTTTCGGCTTTATGAGCAGCTTTCAACTCTTCGAGTGCGCTTTCGATTACTGATTTTTTGTCGGCAGGTATTTTATCGCCGTATTCTTTAAGTTGTTTTTCAGAGTTGAAGACAAGACCGTCTGCTTTGTTCAGCTTTTCTACGCGTTCGCGTACCAGTTTGTCGCTTTCTTCATTAGCCTTGGCCTCGTTCTTCATTCTTTCAATTTCGTCCTTGCTAAGGCCGCTACCAGCTTCTATGCGAATGTTTTGTTGTTTGCCGGTACCCTTGTCGCGGGCAGTAACATGCAATAGACCATTGGCATCTATGTCGAAGGTTACTTCGATCTGAGGTACACCACGTGGAGCTGGTGGTATGCCATCCAGAATGAACTTGCCGAGACTCTTATTGTCTTTGGCCATTGGGCGTTCGCCTTGTATTACGTTAATTTCTACGCTTGGTTGGCTATCGCTGGCAGTAGAGAATGTTTCGCTCTTTTTGGTTGGTATGGTTGTGTTTGCTTCTATCAGCTTGGTCATTACTCCACCCATTGTTTCGATACCGAGTGACAGCGGTGTAACGTCGAGTAGCAGAACATCTTTCACATCGCCGGTAAGTACACCACCTTGTATAGCAGCACCAATGGCTACTACTTCGTCGGGGTTTACACCCTTGTGTGGCTTTTTGCCAAAGAATTTCTCAACTACTTCCTGAACCTTAGGAATGCGGGTAGAACCACCTACCAGTATCACCTCATCAATTTCTGATGGGTTGATGCCTGCATCTTTCAGTGCTTTGCGACATGGTTCCAGTGTGCGCTCTATCAGGCTATCGGCCAGTTGCTCGAATTTTGCACGGCTAAGGCGACGTACCAAGTGTTTAGGGGCACCGTCTATAGCTGTGATGTATGGCAGATTTATTTCGGTTTCCTGCGAAGAAGAAAGCTCGATTTTAGCTTTTTCGGCCGCTTCTTTGAGACGCTGCCAAGCCATTGGGTCTTTGCGCAGCTCCATGTTCTCGTCTTTGCGGAACTCTTCTGCCAGCCAGTCCATGATTACTTTATCAAAGTCGTCACCGCCGAGGTGTGTATCGCCATTGGTAGATTTTACTTCGAATACGCCATCGCCCAGTTCCAGAACAGATACGTCGAAGGTACCACCACCAAGGTCGAAAACAGCAATTTTGCTATCGGTATTCTTCTTGTCAAGGCCATATGCCAATGCAGCGGCTGTAGGCTCGTTGATGATGCGGCGAACAGTAAGACCAGCTATTTCGCCGGCTTCTTTGGTTGCCTGACGCTGAGCATCGTTGAAGTAAGCCGGAACGGTAATTACTGCTTCTTTTACTTCTTGTCCGAGGAAGTCTTCGGCGGTTTTTTTCATTTTCTGCAACACCATTGCCGAAATTTCTTGCGGGGTGTACAGTCTGCCATCTATATCTACACGTGGGGTATTATTTTCGCCACGGGTAAGTTTGTAAGTGAAATGTGATATTTCGTTGGTCACCTCATCGAAACGACGGCCCATGAAGCGTTTGATAGACTGAATAGTGTTGTGCGGGTTGGTGATGGCCTGACGCTTGGCAGGGTCGCCCACTTTACGTTCTCCGTTTTTCAGAAAGGCTACTACCGATGGGGTAGTACGGCGACCTTCGTCGTTTGCAATAACTACTGGTTCATTACCTTCCATTACAGACACGCACGAGTTGGTGGTGCCTAAGTCGATTCCTATTATTTTTCCCATATACTTTTGTGTTTGCAGTGTATCAATCAATTGGTATGCCACAATGGATGGTGTGTAATAATGGCAGACATTTTGACAAATGCGGCAGAAAAAGTGCGTATTGTGTGACAAAATGAAAAAAAAGTTTGTAGAAATGCTGTCAGGTTAAATAAATAGGAAGTTTTTGAAAACAAAATTTGGCGGTTGAGCGAATGGTTCCTACATTTGTATCCACATCGCGAGATAGAGCAGCGGTAGCTCGTCGGGCTCATAACCCGAAGGTCACAGGTTCGATCCCTGTTCTCGCTACCAGAGAGGCAATCATGAAAATGGTTGCTTTTTTTCATTACCGCTCGTCGGGCTCAGTATTCCCGACGCTTGTCGGGATCATAGGTTCGATCACTGTTCTCGCAACAGAAAGTATCCCAATAAGTGCTCTTTTGTTGTCTGCTTTATCGGTTCATTTCTTGCCACTTCAATGAGTGCCTGCCATTAGGAACATTAAAATCCTTACCCCAGATAGCAAAGAATGCATTTTTAGGATCAGATATTATTATTTCGGTTCAATTACTTGATTTTTTTTGCAATATTTGCATTGTCATAATTAACTATGTGAATGAGTGTGCTTTTGGGACGTTAGCTGGTTATATTTAGTAGTGAGGCCGTGTTGGTGGTAGTGTTTTGATTTTTGTATTTTCTATCTTGGTTTTTTACAGTAGGTTATATAAGAAACATGACATTTTAGATTTATAGATTTTGTTGAATATCCTTCCGAAGTAGTTTTAATTATTATTTTTGCTAACGGTTTTTTTGTAAATCAGAATCGGATATATTCTATATTTCAATCATTAATTATTGGTGCGTGTTATTTAACTCTTTTGAATTTCTAATTTTCCTGCCTGTAGTATTTGCTTTGTATTGGTTTGTTTTCAACAAATCATTGAAATGGCAGAACATATTGGTTCTGGTGGCAAGTTATTTTTTCTATGGCTGGTGGAGCTGGAAATTTATGGGCATGTTGATGTTGAGTACTGGTCTGGATTATGCTTATGGTTTTGGTGTGGCATCGGCCAATAGGAAAAAGGCGAAGTTGTTTCTTTGGCTTGGGATAATCAATAATTTAGGCATATTGGGCGTGTTTAAATATTATAATTTTTTCGCCACCCAGTTTCAGCAAGGTTTTGAGGTATTGGGGTTACATACCAACCCTGTGTTGCTGGACATTGCTTTGCCAATTGGCATATCGTTTTACACATTTCATGGCATGTCTTATGTTTTTGACATATATAGAGGACAGCAAAAGCCAATCAGGAGTTTTGTAGATTATGCAGTATTTGTGAGCTTTTTCCCTTTGTTGGTTGCCGGGCCTATAGAGCGTGCCAATCACTTGTTGCCACAGGTAGAGAAGCCAAGATATTTTAACTATGGACAAGCTGTTGATGGATGCAGGTTGATTTTATGGGGTATGTTTAAGAAGGTGGTAATAGCCGACTCTCTTGCAGGTACTGTAGATCAGATTTTTCAGAATTACCGAGACCTGAATACCCTAACACTGGTCTTGGGGGCAATTGCTTTTAGTTTTCAGATATATGGCGATTTTTCGGGTTATTCTGACATTGCCCTTGGTACGGCCAAGCTGTTTGGTTTTGAATTGTTGAGCAATTTCAGGTTTCCTTACTTCTCGCGAGATGTGGCTGAGTTTTGGAGACGCTGGCATACCTCATTATCCTCATGGTTTCGCGATTATTTGTATATACCATTAGGTGGGTCTAAAAACGGAAAGTATAAGGCTATCAGGAATACGTTTATAATTTTTCTTGTGAGTGGTTTTTGGCATGGTGCCAGTTGGAATTTCATTGCATGGGGTTTTATACATGCATGTGGTTTTTTGCCTTTGTTATTGCTGAACAGGAATAGGAAAAATGTTTCGGATGTGGTGGCACAGGATCGTATCTTTCCAAATGTGAAAGAATTTTTCCAAATGTTGTCTACATTTTCTTTTGTAACACTGGCATGGATATTTTTCAGGGCAGATAAAATGAGCATTGCTTTAGGGTATATAAAACAAATGGCTACAAGTTTTATTATGCATCCTGACAGGCAGTTCAGAGTGCCGGGTTACATTTTTCCGATTGTAGTAATTTTACCCATACTTATTGGTGACTGGTATTTAAGACGAAACGAGCGAAAGTTAAAAGTGCCGAAAGCAACCTGGCTTAGATATTCGATATACGGCCTGATGATTGTTACAATAGTGATGAGTTTGGGAGAGAAAGCCACATTTATTTATTTCCAATTTTAGCAATGAAATTATTTTTAGTTAAGTTTTTCAAGTTTTCAGGGCTTTTAACTGTAGTGTTTTTCCTTCTTGGCTTTGCAATAGAGTTTTTTATACAAAAGCAGACAGAAAACAAGCAGTTTCTATTACAGAGCGATTGGCACATTAAACACAAAGAAAAAATTGATGTACTTTTTATAGGAAATAGTCGCACCTCGCAACACGTAGATATACCAGTGCTTGAAAAAGACCTGGGTATAAAGGCATATTCTTTGAGTCAGGATGGTAGAGACTCAAGGGTTTTGTATTATAAGCTTTTGTGTTATCTGAAATTGAATAAAAAGCCTGAAACAATTTTTTTACAGTTTGATCCCTATTTCTGCGCTGAATTGAATGAGCGCACATTTTGTGGAAAAGAGAATTATTTATCCTATTTTTTTCTTGACCGGCTGGGTATCAATCATATTTTTGAGGACGAAGATGGATACAGTGCAATAGAGGCCTATGTTCCGTTACTGCGCTATTTTCACTGTCCGCCCAAGGGGCTTTTTATGCTTATGCTGCATCTTACCGGGAAGTCATATAATTCCCATCAGTTCGAGAATGGAATCAACATTCATAATATGAATTGGCAAAGCACGTCTGACTGGGATAATCCGCCGAAGACAACGTTGCAACCTCGGTTCAAGTATATAGACTCGGTAAGTGCAATATGCAAGGCACAGAACATAAAGCTTGTTTTGGTATACCCGCCACAAAGTTTTACATCTTACAAAAAAGTGGAACCAGATATTCTGAACAAGCTGGATTCTTTTGCAAAAGTTCTTGAAGTTGAATATTGGAATTTTAATGGTGAACAGTATAATGAAAAGGACATTTTTTACAACCACATGCATCTGAACACACCAGGTACAAAGATGTATACTGAACAGTTGATGAACAGAATGATAGCCATGAAAAAGCAATAGCATTAGTGTAGCAAAGAGATGAAAGTGTGTAGGGTAGTGTGCACGTGTTTCGTACGGCCTTCTAATAAAGTGGCAAAATGGCATATTGTTGCATGGTGATCTTTTGCTATGTGCTACAAGCAAATATGATGATAGATGACACTGCGAGTTTGGTATGGTAGTAGTTGTATGTTGGCTGCATCATGAGTACTTGTGCGTTTGTTTTCGTAAATTGATGTATGTAATGCAGCGTAATGAACTGTTGGAACAAATAATTAAGTACACTATTTGCTATAAAAACGTATAGGCTTGCTGCCAGAACAAAAAATTTTATAAATTCGCACAAATTTGAAAAATAGTGCAGACTACTTTTGGTAAGGATACGTATTTGTATTGGTACGAAATCATGTTGTTGCTTCGCAAGTTCGAAGAGAAGGCAGGCCAACTATACGGCATGCAAAAGATCAGAGGATTTTGCCATTTATATATAGGTCAGGAGGCAGTAGCTGCGGGCATGATGACCGCAATACGTGAGGATGATAACCTGATTACCGCTTACCGCGATCATGGACTGGCTATAGCCAAGGGCATGACCGCCAATGAATGTATGGCCGAGCTGTATGGCAAAGCTACCGGATGTACAAAAGGCAAGGGGGGCAGTATGCACTTCTTCTCTAAGGAAAAGCGGTTCTTTGGAGGGCATGGTATAGTAGGTGGGCAGATAGGGCTTGGTGCTGGTATTGCCTTTGCCGATCAGTATCATGGCAACGACCGTGCAACTATTTGTATGTTTGGCGATGGTGCTGCCCGTCAGGGTATGCTGCACGAAACATTCAATATGGCCGTACTATGGCAACTTCCTGTTGTATTTATTTGCGAAAATAACTTTTATGCAATGGGTACTTCGGTAGGTCGTACCGCTAAAGTTCAGGACATATACCCGCTGGCAGATGCCTATGGTATGCCGGGCGATGTGGTAGATGGTATGAGCTGCGAAGAGGTGCATATGGCTATAGACCGCGCTGTGCGTCGCGCTCGTGAGGGTGGTGGCCCAACCTTCCTTGAGGTGAGAACATATCGCTTCCGTGGGCACTCTATGAGCGACCCTGCCAAGTATCGTACTAAAGAGGAACTGGAAGAATACAAGGAAAAAGACCCGATCAACCAAGTGCTGAAAGTGATTCTGGACAGCGGCTATGCAACAGAAGAGCAAGTGGAGCAGATAAACGAAAAAGTGCGTCTTGAAGTAGATGAGTGTGTACGCTTTGCAGAGGAGAGCCCATGGCCCGATGACAATGAGCTGTACAAAGATATATACGCTACGCCCGATTATCCGTATATTACCGACTAAGAACCATTATACACAACTAATAAATTAATACTAACTTTCCAGATTTATGGCAAATTCAGCAAGGAATGTTCCTGGCAATGAAGCAGCGCAGCAGGAGATAGAAACGGTATACCCCGAGGTGAACCCGATGGATAACCTCACGGTTTTCTATGAGAAAAATAAAAAAATGATCAGTACTGTTACCACAGTAGTGTTGGTAGCGGTTGTTGGTTATTTTGGCTATATGAAAATGTATAAGGAGCCTAATGACCAAAAGGCAACGGCTGCTATGTACTGGCCTCAACTTTACTATCAGGTCGATTCTTTGGGTTTGGCTCTGAAGGGAGACGGAAAAAACATTGGTTTCGAAAAGATTGCCAAGAAATACAGTGGCACTACTGCCGGCAATCTCGCACATTATTACGAGGGTGTTTGCAATCTGAAAATGGGCGATTTCCCAAAGGCTATAACTGCATTGCAGGCTTTTGATGGCGGCAACACAGTTTTGTCTCGGCAGGCGGCTGGTATGTTGGGGCTTGCATATCTGGAAAGTGGCAATAATGATAAGGCTATAGAAAGTTTCAAGAAGGCAACTTCTGACAAAGAAGACGGTCTCATTACGCCTATGTACCTGTATCATATGGGTATGGCATATCAGGCAGCTGGCAAAGCCAACGAAGCAAAAGATGCCTTTAAGCGCATAAGAGACGAGTACCCACGCAGCCAGCAGGCACGCGATATGGATAAAGAGCTTGCCCGTTTGGGAGAATTGAACTAAGGTTTGTTCTTTACTTTAATAACATAGGTAGATACTCTCAAAAGTGTCTACCTTTTTTTTATTGGTACATTTTGCAACGGCTAAGGGATATGATGACAACATACATGTACAGGGTAGTTGTAATACTTGGTCTAACAAGAAAAGCCTGTTTCATTGTTATCTGAAACAGGCTTTTATTATGATATTTAGTTGTAGTTACATCTTCCAGTCGTCAACAGAGCTGTTGTCTTCTACCTGAATAGAGGAGATGGGCATTTCTGCAGCAATGTTGTTACTTTCTTCGTTTTCTTGCTCGTGGTTGAATGCATCAAAATCGAAATCCGGCATCAGGTCAGTTTTCACAAAGTTGATGGTATCTGTAAGACCAATCAGAAATTTGTTGAAATCTTCTTTGTACAGAAACATCTTATGACGGTCGTAGCCATTGTCGTCAAAACGCTTCTTGCTTTCGGTAATGGTAATGAAATAATCATTACCCCGAGTAGCTCTCACGTCGAAAAAGTAGGTTCTTCTTTTACCTGCTTTTATACGTTTGCTGTAAAGACTTTCGTTGCGGCTGTCCCCCCGGTTATCGTCAAAATTTTTGTTTTCGTACGTCACAAATTCGGATTTGAGTGATAAATGCGTCACAAATTTAATTAAACAGATTAAGTATCCAAATAAATTTCAGCCGTTCAGGATGTTGGCTGGCAAAGTATGTAAAAGATGTGGATAAGCCCATCCAGACTGTATTACACCATATTTTTGTGGTAGGGCTGCATTCTGGCAAATCCGTTATATTTGTCGTTTATAATCGTCCCGATGAAGGTAGTCATATTTGCAGGTGGTAGAGGAACCCGGATTTCAGAGGAGTCTTCGCTACGCCCAAAACCCATGATAGAAATAGGTGGAAAGCCTATATTGTGGCATATAATGAAAATTTATGCTGCTTACGGGCACACCGAATTTATCATTTGTCTTGGTTATAAGGGGCATATTATTAAAGAATATTTTGCCAACTATTTTCTGCATAATGCCGATCTTACGGTAGACCTTTCGGACAATAGTGTGCAGTGGCACCGCAATTCGGCCGAGCCATTCAAGATATCTATGATTGATACCGGGCTCGATACCATGACGGCTGGTAGGCTGAAGCGTGTATTGCCGTATGTAGGCAACGAGCCTTTTTTGCTTACCTATGGCGATGGGGTGAGTGATGTGAACATAGACGAGTTGCTACGTTTTCATAAAAGCAACGGTAAGATATGTACTATGACGGCCATACAGGCTACAAGCAGGTTTGGCATCATCAAGATGGAGGATAATGGTACTATAGATAGCTTTGAAGAAAAGCCTGCCGACTCTGGTACATGGATAAACGGAGGCTTTTTTGTGGTAGAGCCATCTATAGGTCAATACCTGCACGACGATGCCGATGACATAATGTGGGAACGCCAGCCCATGAATGACCTTGCCCGCGACAAGCAGATAGCAGCTTACAAACACCATGCATTTTGGAAGTGTATGGATACGCTACGCGACAAAGAAGAACTGGAACAAATGTGGCAAAACGACCCGCTATGGAAAAAATGGTAAGTGTAGCGGCATTGCGCCAGGCATACAACGGCAAACGAGTCTTTGTAACTGGTCATACCGGGTTCAAGGGGGCGTGGCTCATACAGATACTTCATTGGTTGGGGGCCAATGTAAAGGGATATGCCCTGAGCCCCGAAAAGCCCAATGACCTGTACCACCAGATAGGTGGCGATAAACTATGCTACAGCTCGGTGATAGCAGACATATGCGATAAGCAGAAACTGCAAACGGAGATGGTGCGTTTCGAGCCCGATTTTGTGTTTCATATGGCTGCGCAGCCGCTGGTGCGCCGAGGGTACGATATGCCGTCTTATACCTTTATGGTAAACGCACAGGGTACTGCCCATGTGCTGGACGCTATGCGTAGCCTTACCAACAAGGTAGTAGGGGTGATGATAACTACTGACAAGGTATATGATAACCCTGAACGGGGCATGCCATTTGCCGAAGATGATAAGTTGGGTGGTTACGATCCCTATTCGGCCAGTAAGGCTGCAGCAGAGATTATTATTGATTCTTACAGAAGGTCGTTTTTTAACCCCGATAAGTATGATGCCCACCAAACGTCTATTGCTGCCGCAAGAGCGGGTAATGTAATAGGTGGTGGCGATTACTCGGACGACCGTATTGTGGCCGACATAGTTCGTGCATTGTCTTTTGGCGATACGGTAGGCTTGCGCAACCCGCATTCTGTGCGGCCATGGCAACATGTGCTGGAGCCACTATCGGCCTACCTGATATTAGGAGCAAAAATGGCCAATGACCCTGTACGCCATAGTACTGCATATAACTTTGGGCCCAACCCCAACGATATGCTGACGGTGGAAGACCTTACAAAAGTGTTTATTGCGCATTATGGCAAGGGAGAATATACCATAACAGCCGATGCAACTGCCCCCCACGAGGCGAAACTACTATTGCTGGATAGCAGCAAGGCAGCGTACGAACTGGGTTGGGTACCCATTATGGATGCAGCAACGGCCATCAGGTGGACAGCCGAGTGGTATGCCAACAGGCACCTTACTGCACAGGAGAAGTGTATGATGCAGATAACGCAGTATTTTTCCTGATAGAAAAACACATACATGCAAATAGAAGCACTGCCGCTACAGGGGGCTCACCTGATAACAATGCCATTCTCTACCGACCATCGTGGCTCGTTCACCAAAACGTTTCATGATGCTAATTTGCAGGCTGCTGGTATCCACTTTCAGTTGAAGGAAAGCTATTTTTCTTTTTCAAAGGCCGGGGTGATACGGGGTATGCACTTTCAGTTGCCACCCCACCAGCATAGCAAGGTGGTTTTTTGCCCGCAGGGGGCTATACTGGATGTAATAGTAGATTTGCGAACAGACGCTGCCACATACGGGCAGTGCTATGCTACCGTACTGAGTGCCGACAATCATAAAGCCTATTTTATACCAGAGGGCTTTGCACATGGGTTCAAGGCGTTGACAGATGATGCGATGACATATTATCTGGTATCTTCGGAATACAGCAAAGATCACGATACCGGCATACGGTACGATAGTTTGAGTTTTGATTGGGAGCAGGACAATCCGATCATCTCGGCAAGAGATTTGTCATTTCCCGCTTTGGCCGATTTTGAGAGTCCATTCAAGATGCAGATACTATAGTTTACTACAATGTGTTGCCAACGGCTGCATGGTGGCAACATTGTTTTACCTTTGACACTCTAATTTCATTGTTTTGAGTAACCGATACAACCAGCGTGGTGTTTCTGCGCAAAAAGAAGACGTACACAAGGCCGTAGCAAAACTGGACAAAGGATTGTTTCCCAATGCCTTTTGTAAGATTTATCCCGACTATTGGGGTAATGACCCCGAGTTTTGCAACCTGATGCATGCCGATGGTGCGGGCACAAAATCGATACTGGCCTACATGTACTGGAAGGAGACCGGCGACATGAGTGTGTGGCAGGGTATAGCCATAGATAGTATAGTAATGAATACCGATGACCTGCTATGTGTAGGTGCTACGGGGCCATTCACGTATTCGTCTACCATTGGTCGCAACAAACATCTGATACCGGGCGAGGTTATTTCGGCTATCATCAACGGTACGCAGGCTTATTTCGATGAAATGAAAAATTATGGTATCGACATTCACTTTTTGGGTGGCGAAACTGCCGATGTAGGCGATGTGGTGCGCACGGTGATAGTAGATGGTACCATGGCCTGCCGCATGAAGCGTAGCGAGCTGGTAACTACCGAAAACATGCGCCCCGGCGATGTGGTAGTATCCCTGGCCAGTTATGGGCAGGCAACTTACGAGACTGCTTATAATAGTGGCATGGGTAGCAATGGGCTCACCAGTGCCCGGCACGAGCTGCTGAACAAGGAATATGCGCGTAAATATCCCGAAAGTGTAGACCCCAACCTGCCAGAGGATGTAGTATACAATGGTAAGTACAAACTGACTGATGCCACTGAAACCGGGCTGGATGTAGGCAAACTGATACTGTCGCCAACGCGTACGTATGCCCCGGTGATACTGAAGGTATTGCAGCAGCACCGCGAGCGCATACACGGCATCATACATTGTAGCGGTGGCGGGCAAAGTAAATGCCTGCATTACCTTCCTTCAGCATTGCGTGTAGTGAAGGACAATTTATTGCCAATTCCTCCGTTATTTACCATGATACAAGACGCTGCCGGCACCGACTGGCGCGAAATGTATCAGGTATTCAACATGGGGCAGCGACTGGAAGTGTTTACCGACAGCGATACCGCAGCCGACATTGTGGCTATAGCTGCATCTTTTGGCATAGAGGCGCAAATATCGGGTAGGGTAGAGGGTGCAGAAAAGAAAGAGGTAATCATTGATAGTGCTAAAGGTACTTTCAGTTATACCTGATTTGGATACAAAAAAATATCAATCTAATTGTAGGAATGTGTGGAAGATATATTTTATCTTCACAGTATAATTCACAACGATAAGAACAACGCTAAAAAGAAAAAAATGAAAAAACTATTTGTAGCAGCCCTTTCAATTCTTTCGTTCAGCACTGGCGCATTTGCGCAGGATGGCGACGATGACCGTATTCTGAACGAAAAAATAGGGCTGGATGGTAGCCCTATGCCCGGCAAAAGAAACGGAATGGTAGACATGAACGCCCCATCGTGGATGCGCCGTACTACAATCGCATTGTCTCCTTTTCAGTTTACAGAGAGTGGTGTGGGCGTAGGTCTCAGCTACGAGCGTGCCGTAGAGCCACAGGGTATGCTGTCGGTATATGTACCTTTTATTGCGTCATTCAGTGTGAATAATAATAACTACGATTATTATGGTTCGCAGCGTGTAAACAATATGCCCAACTATATGATGTATGCAATGCCGGGAGTGAAATTTTACCCTACAGGTATGGGGCGTTGCAAGTATGCAGTAGGCCCCAATGCGGTAATAGGTTATGGTCGTAGATACGACAATTACTATTACCCCATGTACAACAGTCAGTACATATATGCACCATACTACTACACAGGCTCGCGCGAGCGTTTTTTGCTGGGTATGATGATCAACAACTCGGTGAATGTACACGTAGCACACCATCTGTACATAGGTGCAGAGCTTGGTTTTGGTTTCACTTACTTCGACCGTGTTGGTGGCTACAACGAGGGTGTAAACTTCCTCACTCAGGGGTCATTCAAAATTGGCTATACGCTTAAATAGTCTGTAGACAAATAACATTATAAACAATTGAGGCTGCCCATGGGCAGCCTCAATTGTTTATGTCTATGGGTCCTTTGCCGCAAAAGCAAACATTGGCGGGCATATCAGCCACGCTTGGTGTCGGTAGTATTTTGTTTTCGGGTTATGGCATTGGCAATGGTCTGATAGTCGAGATAATAGATCACCTTCAGCGACAGGCTGTTGCTTTGTGGTGCCTGTAGGTTGTTGCGCAGGTTGGTCATATAGTCTGTAGCCAGTGTAGTGCCATTGGTATATACACTATTCTGGTACACAATGCTCATTTCGCTACCCGGTCTGAACTGCCATATGAAGTTCATGAACAGATTGAAGGAGTTGAAATTGGTATTGTGATTGTTGGTGTACCCGGTTGCCTGTAGTGTACCGTCGGTATTCAAAAAATCGTAGCGCGTATAGTTGGCCTGAGCCCAGTAGTGGCGGGCATCTAACGCCAGCGACATGGTGCGGGTGAAGATGTAGGATGCATACAGCGAGTTGACCGTGGTTTGTAGCTTTCTGGTGCCCAGATACACTGAGTCGGACTGGCGAGCTACGAAGCCTACATCATTGTTTTTGTTCTCTGTCCAGAAAGAGTATATGGCCGATAGCTTGTTGGTGAAGCGGAACCGGGGAGATACCGACATATAGGCAACATTACGACCTTCGGTACCAAACCACCTTCGGCTCCCTTCAAGGTCCAGCGCAAACCGGCGGCGGTAATCGGACGATATAAAGCCGCCCGTCATTGCATTGGCAGGCAACTGGTAATACCGGCCTTTGGTGCGTGGTTCAAAATAATCATTGGCAGTGCCGGGTTGGGCATCCCAATAGGCCCCTATAGTATGAAAGCTGGTGAAGGTTACCACATGGTTGCCATGCATGGCCGCCTTGGCAAAGGTTGCCGGGTTGTAGGCCCGGTAATATTCCAGCCCTATCTTGTTGTAAGTAGTGTTTATGTGGCCAAAGGGCTTGTAGGTATTGTATACATTGTACAGTACGGCCGATATGAGGTTGTTCCTGTCCAGATAGCCCAAGTCGTTGGGGTTAAAGTTGTCACTTATCACTTTTGTGTTCAACGACCATGTGTAGTTCCCGCTTAGTTTGCCACCATTCAGCATGGTGCGGTGCCCCACATCGTTATTGTTGGTATATATGCGCTGGCTTATGTCGGTAGAGCCATTGAACCCGTAACTATTGGCTTTATTGGCAAATTTGTATAGCACAGAGCTTACATTGGCATCGTAGGTGCTGCCGGCGCGCAGTACGCTGGTATTTACAAAGCTGATGTTAGAATTGTTCTTCAGTGCCTGATCTACAACTATCACATTGTAGTTGGTAAGTGGTGATGTTTCTATACTTCGTCCGGTATTGTTGATGGTGTCTTTTACAATGGCTGCCGTACTGGCCGAAACTGCATTGAAGAAACCCAGCCCGGTACTCTTGCCCGTACGCCCCGATATTTTGAAGGCATTGTATAGACGGGTTGCTGCCGGATTGGATATGACTACCTCGTTGGCCGAAAGGTTGGTTTCGGCATTGCCGGCATTGATGGGTGTACCGCCTACCCGGCGCGAATAGAAAAGGTCGTTTTTATTGAATAGGTTTACCCCTTCGGTAAAGAAATACCTGCGTTCATCGTACCGCACTTCTATGGGGGAGAGGTTGAGTACTTTATTGTCGAAGCGTGTCTGGCCAAAATCGGGCACCAAGGTCATGTCCAGCGTAAAACTTTCACTCAGGCCATATTTTAAATCGAGGCCACCATTGATGCTTTGTGACTTTGCATCTGCATACTGGCTGGCATAGCCCGATATGTAGGGCAATAACGCCAACCGTACCGGCGATTTGATGTTGCTGATGCTATCTACACGGCCTGCCTGCCCCGTAGCATTTGGTACGGCAGGGTTTACGGTATTCCAGTAAGACTTTTCGCGCGAACGGCGGATGATGCGCATAAAGTTGACACCCCATTGCTGTTCGCTCTTTTTAGGGAAACGTAGTGCGGCATAGGGTATCTTCATTTCTACACTCCAGCCACTATCGGTGTGAGACACCCGCGAGAACCATGCTGCATTCCACGATCGGTCCACACCATCAAAGCGCACAATGCCATCGGCCTGCACACCCGCAGCAGTCACCACAAATTGCAGGGCATTTTGCCGGTCCAGATAGGTGTCGAAATTGACTCCGAAAGCATCGGTATTGCTGTCTTCAAAATCATCTCTCGGCGATAGCTGGTGTACCACACTATCGCCGGTTTTTTCGTGCATGATGGCACCAATGTATATGGCATCATCATCGTACATCATACGCACTTCGGTACGCTGCCTTGAGGGCATGCCGGGTTGCGGTGCCGACTGTACAAAGTTGGTGGCTACAGGTGCTGTGTGCCATGCGGCATCGGTAAGGTGGCCATCTATGGTAATGTGGCTGTTTTTTCGGCATGCATTCATTGTCTTGCAGGGCTGTTGGGCCAGCAAACAAGAAAATGGTGTCAGTGCTATTGCAACAGACAGACGGATTACGCTACTATGTATGCGCACAGCAATTATGGTTAGTGGGGTAGGGTATTAAGGTTATCAGAAAGTAGATGTAATTGTTGCCTTAATACCACTGAAAGCGGGCTCGTAGCGACATACACCACCAGTGCAGTTAATACCATCTACCTGCTTCACATAGGCCAGTGTAAACCTGTTAGAGCCTACATTATGAGCAGCAAATATGTTGTAGTAGTGGTTGCCTGGCTCGGTATAGCGTAGGTTGTCGCCGCCTTTGTTGGGCACCGCATTATACATGTCAGACACGGCAATAGACCAGCGGGGGGCTATGTTGTACTCTATCAATGCAAACGCCCATGAGCCATAGTCGTGTTCAGCATGCATGTACTGCCCCTCGAAACGGATAGATTTGGTATCGTTGATGCGGTAGGTGCCTTCTACAAACGGTGTAAGTGCATATAGTACAGGTACATCTATAGAGCTGGAGCGTGTTTGGTACAACAGTATATTGTATTCGAGGTATTGCACACCGCCACCCAATATCCATTTTTCATCAGAATGGTGTATCGCTTCCAGATAGGCTTCGCGGTATAGCTTCTCGTTGTTCAGTGTATTGATGTGGGTGTAGGTAAGCGTGATGTCCATGTTCTCGTTGGGCGACAACAGGGCATTGGCGGTACCAGCCAGTTCTGAAATGTCTTGAGAGGCTGGGGTATAGCGCGACATCAGGCGCATGGGGCGAAGTACGGCCACAATGGGTTGCCAGTTCATCATACCTTTCAGTAAGGTTTCTGACGGAGAGGTACGCATCACAAAATTTTCGGTGCGCTTACCGGTTAGGCTGATGGCATAGCCTTTTTTACCATAGTTTAGAGAGGTGTACAATACCGAGCCGTCACGGTCGGCATAGGCACTGTTCGATGTATTGGTTAGGGCTATGGCTTCGTTGGTTTTGTAGGCAGCTTCGGCATACCAACTCAGGTTTTTGTACAGCAGGTTGTTGTATGCGGTAAATGCATACATATTGTACTTGGGATTGAAACGGGTTGAAATATCCTGCGCATTGATGGCCGATACAATTGCCTGCATTGAGGCGGCATCCAGCGTGCGGTTGAAGATGCCAATGCCGGGGCTGAAACGTACCTTACCTTTCGAGAAGTCGCCCTCTATATTGGCTCCCTTTACAATGGGGGCATAACGTACATTATTAATAATGTTGTTTTCGGTATTGTTGTTTTTTATCTGACCAACAAAACCTTTAGCACGCACATTTTTTGCCAGTTTGTATTTCATTTGAAAACCTACCATCGCATTATCTATCAGCAGGCCACGGTCTTCGTAGGCACGAAAGAGTATGCCGGTGCCAATCTGGTCGTAAATAGAACCAACGGATAATGTCATTTTATTATCTATGGTTTTGGTAACATTCCATGCACCTATACCGAAGTCACTATTGGTAGAAACCGGATTTTTCAGGTTAGAGTTGGCAAAGCCATCGGCACGCAAAAAGAATGTGTAGCCCGAATTGCTGGCATACCGCAGAGACAACCATGCATCACTGCCACTCAGGGCATTGTCGTACAACGGATTGTCAGATGCGCCTATCAGCGAATCCTTCATAAAGAAGTTGAGGTTACTTTGAAAGTCGCCGGAAAACCGACCCTGACCGTAGGAGTTTGTAGCAATAAGGCAGGAGAGAACGTAGAGTGCCGTTTTTTTCATTTATTTCGCTGAATTGTTAAGTTTTTCCGAAATTAGCCCCGAATAAGAAATCTGGCAAAGTTTTGGTTTATTATTGTTAAAAACAAACATTGGTATGAAAAAATTGCTGTCTGCTCTGGTGTTTTCGACGATTGCATTCGGAGCACAGGCACAAAAGGATGGGCTTCCTTCGGATGACATTCGGGACCTGGCTACGAACCAGACTGTATCTTTCAAAGACATCATAGCCGATGACTCGGTAAATGTGATTAGTTTCTGGGCTACATGGTGTGTGCCCTGCAAGGCCGAGATAAAGAATATAGCCAAAAAACTGGACGGCTGGAAAAAAGAAGTACCATTCCGCTACATTACCATATCTATAGACGAGGCCCGTGCCGAAAACATGGCCAGAACGTTTGCCGCCAATCAGGGGTGGACATTTCCTCACTATATAGATGTAAAAGCCGATTTGAAACGCGCGCTCAACTTCCAATCGGTACCATATACGCTTATTATTGGTAAGGGTGGCAAAATTGCCGGTTCTCATATAGGGTATCAGGAAGGTAACGAAGATAAAGTGTTTGAAGAAGTAAAGGAGCTGGTGAAGAAGTAATAATGCCACAGCGGAAAAACACATTGCCGAAAATAGAAAAGGTGCAGGTCGATTACATATCGGTCTGCACCTTTTTCATGCGATGGGAGTTTTCAACTGGCTCGTGGCAATGCCTTTCGGCGAATGAAGTACACAATGGTAATAGCTGTTGCTACCACAAACAATAACGGCCATATGTAGGCGAGTGCTACTATAAGCGACTGTACTGCCTGTGTGCCGCTGCGTAGGCCAGCAACAACACTGGCGGTGAATGGAGGTGTGCTGGCCCGTTGTACATTGAGTAGGGTAACTGTAGACACCACGGGCGGTTGTGAAAGATGCACCGACAAGGGCGAAAAGCTAACTTTTTTGAGTATCGACAGATTTTGCACTTTGGATGCAATTATCTGTTCATCGTTTGCAAAGAGTGGTGTGGCCGTGCTTGCCATATGTTGTTTGGATACCCCTGCCGCATTTTGTAAACGCCATTCATTGGCCAAAAAATCGAGCGAGGCATCTTGCTGGGTCAGGTGCCGGTTGCTTACAGATATAGAAGCCCGGGGAATGTAGTTCATAACAGAGTCGAGCATGGTAGCCGGAATTTGCAATACCAGATCGGCAGAGATATTATTTTGACGAATGATTCTTACGGAGTCGCCCACTTCTACCGACGCATCTGTAGATGCCTGCAGGTTGTTGATGGTAGAAGTTTGTACATAGCCACCCATTTCTCGTGTCATTCGTTCCAGTGTCATTGTCAGGTTCAGTACATCGGGCACCTCGCAGGCAATATCTGCTGTTTTTATCATCTTGGCAGTAGTGTCGGATGTTACTTTGCTGGTAACCATTTCGTGGGTAGGCGCAGTAGCAGTGGCCTCGTAGGTGTTGGCAGATTGCTGGTTGCCACAAGATGCAAAAATGCATGTTGCGGCAATAAATAAAAGATGTTTTGATGGCATAAAGATGTGTTTTTTGATTGTGATGATTTATGCCTGTGTTTGCAAAAGGTAAATACCATTAGGTGTTAAAGTATTGGCAATATGCAAGTATTACCAACGTTCTGAAATATGATGTGCCTTTATTGTATATTGGCAATAGATTACTTCATGAGCAAAAACATATTAATTCCACGTTTTCGCCGGTTTCTGAAAGGGTTAGGCCCCGGGCTTATTACCGGTGCCAGTGACGATGATCCGTCGGGCATAGCTACCTATTCGCAAGCGGGTGCCCAGTTTGGTTTGGGTACATTGTGGACGGCCCTGCTCACCTTTCCACTAATGGCTGCCATACAGGAGATGTGTGCCCGTATAGGGCTTGTTACAAGGGCAGGGCTTACCAATACACTCAGAAAGTACTATCCCCGCTGGTTGCTATATGCAATGCTGCTGTGTAGTTTTCCTGCTATAACGCTGAATATTGGTGCCGATATACAAGGTATGGGTGCCGTTGCGCATATGTTGTGGCCACAGGTACCTGTTTTTGTATTTTCCATCGGGTTCACTGGTTTGCTGTTGCTGTTTATCATATTTTTTTCGTGGCAGCGTATTGCTACTGTGCTCAAGTGGATGTGCCTGTCGCTGTTGCTGTATTGTGTGGTGCCGTTTATGGTACATCAAAATTGGGGTAATATTGCGCTGCATGCCCTACGCCCCCACATAAGTTTTAGTGCCAACTTTCTGTCTATACTGGTGGCACTTATGGGTACTACTATATCGCCCTATTTGTTTTTCTGGCAGGCAACTATGGAGGCCGAGGGGCTGCAACATGCACCCAAAAAAATAGTAGTGAACAAACGTATACTGGGCAATATGCGTGCCGATATTAACATGGGTATGCTATTGTCTAATTTGGTAATGTTCTTTATTATCTTCACGGCGGGTACGGTGCTTTTTCCGGCTGGCATTACCCATATAGATACTGTAGATGAAGCCGCCCAAGCACTGGTGCCACTTGCGGGCCAGTATGCCTATTTGGCATTTGCTATGGGCGTAGTGGGTACAGGCTTGCTGGCCTTGCCGGTATTGGCAGGGGCACAGTCGTACATGCTGGCAGAGACATTTGGCTGGCAGGCCGGGTTCGATAAAAAATTTCACGAGGCACGGTTATTCTACCTTTCCATCATTTTATCATTAATTGTGGGCCTATCATTAGACGCGCTTGGCATAAGCCCCATAAAAGCACTGCTGTATACGGCTATATTGTATGGCATTACCGCACCGGTATTGATTGCGGTTATTTTGCACATTGCCAACAACAAGGCTATTATGGGCACATATACCAATTCTCGTTTGTCTAATGTTTTGGGGGTTATTACCCTTTTGGTTATGACTGCAGCAGCAGTAGGGCTTGTTTTTTTTATATGATAATGCTACCACCACCGGTTTTGCGCTACTGTTGGTGCGTGTTATTTTCTAATAAGGTATATGGATGGTAAAGTGTGTGGAGACAATCTTTGTATTTTTGCTACTTATTTTTCTTGAATTCATAAGTGCTGTTAACCAATAAATGATGTTGAGCAGAGTAATGATGGTACGATTGATGGGGGTGGCACTGGTGTTGCCATTGCTTACGGGGTGTTTCAGAAAGCAAAAGCCGGAAGCAACAACCCTGAAGCCGGTAGACCCCAGGGCTTGGGTAGATGAACATACACTGAGTAATGCTGATAGTGTATTGGTGCGGCATCTGCATTTGGATATTGCAGTAGACATGGCGCACCATCAGATATTGGGTAGTGCCCTGTGGACGATAAATAACACCCACAAACAAAAAGAGCTGATACTGGATACCTACGACCTGACCATAGACAGTGTACAGGTTGACGGCCATAAGGTAAACTATGTGCTGGACTCGCCCATTAAGTATCTGGGTAGTGCTTTGCACATACCCATCAGCGATAATGTGCAGTTTGTAGGTGTGTTTTACAAAACCGGTACACATGCACGGGCGTTGCAGTGGTTAGAGCCTCAACAGACCCATGATAAAAAATATCCTTTCCTCTTTACGCAGAGCGAGAGCATTTACGCACGGTCTTGGATACCCTGCCCCGATGGGCCCGGCATCAGGTTTACCTACACAGCGAGGGTACAGGTGCCACCAGGCCTAATGGCACTTATGAGTGCCGACAATGACGATGTACTGAATGATACTGGTATCTACAGGTTTAATATGAACATACCCATTCCGGCCTACCTGATGGCACTGGCGGTGGGCGATATCGTCTTTAAGGGGGTAGACGACCGCACAGGGGTATATGCCGAGCGTGGAATGATAGATAAGGCCCGCTGGGAGTTTGAAAACATAGGGCGTATGGTGGGCAGTGCAGAGCAGTTGTATGGCCCCTACCGCTGGGGCAGGTACGATGTGCTGGTATTACCGCCGGGCTTCCCGATAGGGGGCATGGAAAACCCCAAACTTACCTTCCTGACACCTACCGTGATAGCCGGAGACAGGTCTTTGGTGAGTCTTGTGGCGCACGAGCTGGCACATAGCTGGAGTGGAAATCTGGTAACGAATGCTACATGGAACGACTTTTGGCTGAATGAGGGTTTCACCAACTACTTTGAACGCCGCATTATGGAGCAGATGATGGGCGAAAACTATGCCGATATGTTGTGGGAACTGGGCTATCAGGACTTGCAGAACGAGGTAGCCGCCATTGGTGCCGACAACAGAGATACATGGCTGAAACTGAGCCTGAAGGGTAGGGACCCCGATGATGGGCTGAACAGCATACCCTACGAGAAGGGATGCCACTTTCTGAAAATGATAGAACGCGCCAGTGGCCGAGACCGTTTCGATAAGTTTTTGGTGAAGTACTTTGAGCATTTTGCTTTCAAAACAATTACTACCGAAACATTTCTGAATTACATGGACACCGTGCTGCTAAAGAATGATACCGTTTTGCGCAAAAAGCTGAATATAGATGAATGGGTGTACGGGCCGGGTATACCGCAAAACTGCCCGCGTGCCGGGCAAGAATTGTTCAGCAAGGTAGATGCAGAGCGCGTGAAGTTTTTGGAAGGCATGCCAGCCGAGCAACTTGCTTTTGTGAGATGGAGTGCCCATGAGTGGTTGCATTTTTTGCGGGGTATGCCTGCCAACCTGAAACCGGAACAAATGCGCCTGCTGGATAATGCCTTCAACCTGTCGAACACGGGCAATAGCGAGGTGGCCGATGAATGGTATCTACTGGCCCTGAAGGTGGGCTATACACCAGCATACGGGCCCATGGAGCGTTTTTTGAGCACGGTAGGGCGCAGAAAGTTTTTGGAGCCACTATACCAACAAATGATGAAAACGCCGGATGGTGCAAAAATGGCAAGACTGTTGTATGCCAAATACCGTGCCAACTACCACCCATTGGCACAGGAAAGCCTTGATAGAATGGTGATGAATATAGTGCAGTAATTACCATAACATAAGCTGGTAGCGGGTTTTGTGGTATAGGACAGCTTATGGAATAATAAATGTGGGAGAAAGCCGCAAAATGATTTTGAAAATCGGCCGCCTTATATAATTTTGCCCCCGGAGGGATGGCAGAGCGGTCGATTGCGGCAGTCTTGAAAACTGTTGACTGTTACAGGTCCGGGGGTTCGAATCCCTCTCCCTCCGCACAACGACAGAACCCGCGCTTAGCGCGGGTTCTGTCGTTAGAAAAAAATGGTGAAATACATTAACTAATTAGCAATTCGACGATGAGCGAATGAAAGAGATCGTCAAGGCGGCGGTCAACCGGCTCTATACATGGTTTATGATAGCCGATGACTTGTCCGAAAAAGAACACCTGAAACGCTGGATTACTGCCGCACAACGATATGACGAACCGGAATTGGATAAGGGATTGGTGAACTTATCTAAGCGTTAGCGGTTTATAATTTAGTATTTTAAGGTACTAATAGTGCCTTATTCAGATATAAAGTAAACCAAAGCACCAAAATAGCTGTGAACGACATTGACCTTACAGCCGATGGATATGTTGC
>JAGKWS010000060.1 GCA_021151685.1 Chitinophagaceae bacterium | reverse complement strand
CCGATGGTGGTGTGGCTGCCGACCTGCGCATACACGCTTTCAAAGACATGCCATCGTTGTACCTCAGCATAAGCAGCGATGTGGCTGCCGGTGCCCTGTTTCAGTTACAAGGGTTTGCCTTGCGTGCCGGTTCCGATACAGTGATACGGGTAGCTATTGCAGGTACCAAAGAGCTTACAGGTAAAGACTACCATCTGATACCCATGCTCACGGTGCCGGGCTCGGCAGCGCATCATGTTATACAGTACAGCCATTTGCCGGTATTGCAATACTTTTCATCGCCCATGGTACAGGTGTTACAACCATCGTGGAAGTGCAGTGCCAAACGTGTGGGCTATGTAGAGGGGGCCGGCGACAATGTAGCGGCCGTGCTGCGGCAGGCTGGGGTAGAGGTAGACATTCTGAAAGATGCCGACATGACCCCTGCTACCCTAAAGAAGTATGATGCCATAGTAACCGGTATAAGGGCGGTAAATGCCGAAAAGGCTATGGCCCGCTGGATGCCTATACTGCTGCAATATGCCGAACAGGGTGGCACACTGGTAATGCAGTACAACACCCTGCAAGACATGTCTACAACCCGCCTTGGCCCCTACCCATTCTCGCTATCTGCAAAGCGGGTAACCGAAGAAGATGCCACCATTGCCATGCCAGTGCCAGACCATAGGCTGCTCAACTATCCGAATAAGATAGGTGCTGCCGACTTTGATGGCTGGGTGCAGGAGCGTGGTCTGTACTTTCCTGTAAATTGGGACAGCAAATACACAGCTTTGTTTACGATGAATGATACTGGCGAACAGCCTTTGGGTGGCAGCACACTCTACGCGCCTGTGGGTAAGGGCCACTATGTATACACGGCTCTTTCCTTTTCGCGCCAGTTGCCGGCGGGCAACAAAGGTGCCATAAAACTGCTGCTGAACATGCTGAGTGTGGGAAAATAGAATTTTAGAGCCGGTTTAAGATTTATTCATTGCCTTTCTTATGGTAGCTTTTGGCTGCAACTTCGTTACATTTTTCGCCATAGGAAGGGCTATGGCTGCAACATGTGCCTCGTTTCGCCCAAAAACAACTTTCATAATCAAATACAAGCAATAAATCTTAAACAGGCTCTGAACCAAAAGTAATTTTTGTATCAACCGGCACCATTACAGGTGCCGGTTTGTTTATATGTAACAAAACGTAGCCTGAAAGGAAGCATATGGCTACTATATTTTGTAAAAAGCTGAATGGTAATAGTTTGTAAAATGATTTATGATAAGGTGATTTTACATTCTTGCAGTTGTATATAAAATGTGTTTTTCTAATATTGAGATGGGGTACATGTTTTTTGGATAGGAGTGGTAAAAAGCATAAATTGGGAGGAAAATGCACCTCTGCCACAACTAAAAAAGTGTATTTTTTGAACCTGTCTCCATTAGTATTAAAAGTATCATGAAATCGATTTTTTCGCTTTTTGTTGCAGCGGTTTTACCTATGCTGGCAACAGCCCGCAATTATCCGGCAACTACCCGCCAATCTCTGAGCCTGTTGGAGAACAAAGGGCAGATACGCGACCAGTATGGCAGCCCCCGCAACGATGTACAGTTTGTGCTGGCAGCCCCCGGCATCAATGTGTTTGTGGGCGATGCACAGATACACTATCAGTTTACCCGTACCGAGGTGCTGAACAGTAACCAGCCGGGTACATACATACCGGCCGAAAAACGCCGGGACAAAAACATAGACCGCTACGAAGCACCCATGAATGCCGACATACATACCTACCGGTTGGATGTGGAGCTGATAGGGGCAAACGCCTCGGCCACGCCGGTAACGGCTGGTGGGCAAGATTATTACGAGAATTTTTATCTGGCCCATTGCCCGGTAAATGGCATCAGGGCAAACGCATGGGGGCGGGTTACGTACCGCAATGTGTACCCCGATATTGATTGGGTGATTTTTGTAAACGGCAACAAGCTGGAGCACGAGTTTGTGGTAGGCCCCAATGGCGATGCCTCGAAAATAAGGATGCGCTACAAGGGACAAGAGCAGATGTTATTGACCAGCGAAGGCGATCTTTGGGTGAAGACACCTATGGGTACCATTACCGAGAAAGCACCGGTATGCTATACGGCAGAAGGTACGCCCATCAAGTCGGCCTACAAGCTGGACGGTAGTGTGCTGCACTACGACCTGGGTACCGTAAAAAATAAAGTGCTGATAGACCCACAACTGATATGGGGTACCTACTACGGCCCTACCACCAGCAATACCCAGTTCTACGACATTACCGTATTCGATACCGCCAGTTTGTATGCTACAGGCATGACCTATGCCGATGCTGCAGGGGTGATTGCCACTACGGGTTCGCATCAATACACCTTCGGTGGGTTCACAGATGCTTATCTGGTGAAATTTGATACGGCGGGCAACCGTAAGTGGGCTACCTACTATGGTGGCGTAGAGGGCGACCTTGGCACAGGGGTAGCATGCGATTTGCACGGACGTGTATACATGACCGGACAGGCCCCATCGCTAACGGCCATAGCTACACCCGGTGCACAGCAAACTACCTATGGTGGTGGCTCGTCTGATGGTTTTTTGGCTAAGTTCAATGAGGATGGTACACGCGTTTGGGGTACCTATATAGGCGGCCCCGGTGCCAATTTTCCATGGAGTGTTTCGTCTGATTTGGCGGGTATGATATACGTTTCCGGCGATACCAATGAAGGTTCCGGCATTGCTACATCGGGTAGTTCTCAGCCTACTATTGGCGGTGGGTATGACTGGTACCTGATACAATACGATACCATGGGTGTGAGGCAGTGGGGTACCTACATTGGTGGCCCCGGAGCCGAATTCAATGGTGCCTCCTGCAACGATGGGTACACTGCCTATGTATGCGGCTGGACAAACAGTGCTACCGGCATCAGTACGCCTTTTGCCCATCAACCTGTAATGTCGGGTTCGCAGGATGCAGCACTTGTCAAGTTCTTCTCTAACGGTGTTAAGGGCTGGGCTACCTATTATGGCGGTAGCAGTGGCGAGCAGGTAGGTGGTGTAGCGTGCGATAACTTCCGTAATATATATGTCTTTGGTAGCACATCCAGCGACAATGGCATCAGTACACCCGATGGTTTTCACACTATGCGTAGCGGTACAATAGATGGTTTTTTGGTGAAATTCCATCCCGAAATCGGATTCAGAATGTGGGGTACCTATTTTGGCGGCCCCAATCAGGAAGATGTGGGCCTTAGCCGCATTGCCTGCGACGATTCGGCCAATGTGTACATATTGGGCAGTACCGAAAGCACCACAGGTGTGGCTTCAGACACAGGAGCCTATCAGAATACATTTGGTGGTGGTGTGAACGATGGTTTCCTTGCCAAGTTCAATACCATAGGCCAGCAAAAGTGGTGTACCTACATTGGGGGCAGCGTGTTCGACGACCCCCGCAGTGCTGCCTGCTATGGCAATGCCGTATATATAGCCGGCCGCACCAGCAGCCCCGATAGCATTGCCACGCCATCGGGCTTTCAGCCCACAGGTGGTGGTGGTCCTTTCGATTATCAGGGCTTCATAGAAAAATTTTCAGACCCCGATACATCTACTATTCCTGTAGATACTACAACCGTGCCAGAGGTTAGTGTTCCTGTGCGTGAGGCCACTACATCTGTTTTGCAGCTTATGCCCAACCCCAACAATGGTTCGTTCTTTTTGCAGGGTACCATGGGTAGCCGTACGGGTATTGCCCAATATATGATTACCGATGCTGCAGGCCGTACTATAGCTACCGGCAAAACAGCCACACATAGTGGTGCTGTTACCGAGCAGATAGTGATGGGCAATGCCCCGGCGGGGATGTACTTCATCCGTTTTGTATCGCCCGAGGGTATAGAGAAGGTAATACCATTCCGGCGGGAGTAAGCGGAATAATAAAGTATTTTGGTGCTATGCATCTAAGGGTTCTCTCTTGTTGCAAACAGCTAAAGATATAGGGGGAAAACATACCCAATACATTTGGGCGGAATATGACGACATTTATAAGGTGTCGTCATTTTTTTTGTGCCTGTTTTCTTGCCGTATTGTGTGGTTTTTTATAAATGACTGATTGATAATATGTTGCAGTTGGTGGCGGTATGAATGTTTGTGGCTTGTGTTTTTTTGTTTTGAAAATTAAATTTTTATGGCATAACTTAACAGAATAAGTACCCACCCATGTAGGTCTTTTTTTATTTTACCCGTCTCCATCTGATAATAGCAACACCATGAAATTATTTTTTACGCTACTGCTTGCAGCCACATTGCCTGTGTTGGCAACAGCCCGAAGTTACCCGGTGGCTACCCGGCAGTCTCTTGGTCTTTTAGAAAACAAAGGACAAATACACGACCAATATGGGGGCTCTCGCAACGACATACAATTTGTGTTGCAGGCACCGGGCATCAACATTTTTGTGGGCGATGCGCAACTGCATTATCAATTTACCCGTAGCGAGATGGTGAACAATCATATGCCAGGTACGTGGATACCACCCGAAAAGAGGTGGGACCCCAACATAAACCGATATGAGGAGCCTATGCGTGCCCATATTCATACCTACAGGTTGGATGTGGCACTTATTGGTGCCAATGTTTCGGCTACACCTGTTACCGCCGTAGGGCAGAGCTATTATGAGAATTACATAGTGGAAGATGGCCCGGAGGATGGTATAAAAGCCCATATGTGGGGGCGTGTAACGTACCGAAATGTGTATCCCGATATAGATTGGGTGATATATGTGAACGGTAATAAGCTGGAACACGAATTTGTAGTGGGGCCCCATGGCGATGCCAGCCGCATACAATTGCAATACAAGGGGCAAAACAACCTCACATTGACCCATGAGGGCGATCTTGTTGCCCAAACACCCATGGGTACCATTACCGAAAAAGCACCTGTTTGTTACCGTGCCGATGGTTCGCCGGTTCCATCGGCCTTCAGGCTGAATGGAGATGTGCTGAGTTATGACCTGGGCACGGTGAAGAACAAAGTGTTGATAGACCCCAAACTAACATGGGGCACCTATTATGGCCCGGGCTTTAGTAACACACAGTTCTATGATATTGCCGTATTTGATACCGGAAGCCTTTATGCTATAGGGCTCACCTATGCTGGTGCGGCCGGCACCATAGCAACCACCGGCACGCATCAATATACCTTTGGTGGCACTACAGATGCCTTTCTGGTGAAATTTGATACGGCAGGTAACCGGAAATGGGCTACCTATTATGGAGGAAACGGGGCCGATTGGGGAACAGGAGTTGCCTGCGATAAACTGGGTTCTATATACTTAACCGGTGTGGCACAATCGTTAGTAGTGTTTGCCACACCGGGGGCACATCAGGTTGCACCCAGTACGGCATTTTTGGCAAAGTTCTTGCCAGATGGAAGCCGGGTTTGGGGTACATACATTGGTGGCGGTGGTGGAAATTACCCGTGGCATGTATCTTGTACGCTGGATGGATTGCTGTATTTATCGGGCGATACCAAACAGTCATCTGGTATAGCTACACCCGGTGCGGCACAAACCGCATTGGCAGGTAGCTGGGATTGGTATCTGATGCAGTTTGATACCATGGGGGTGCGTCAATGGGGTACATACATTGGAGGCCCGGGCGACGAGTTCAACGGTTCTTCCTGCAACGATGGCTATACTGCCTATGTATGTGGGTGGACAAATAGTAACGATGGTATTGCCACCCCTCTTGCGCCTCAAACTACCTTGTTGGGCCCACAGGATGCTGGTTTGGTTAAGTTCTTTTCTGACGGTACCCGGCATTGGGGTACTTATGTTGGTGGCAACAACGGAGAACAGGCCGGTGGTGTAGCCTGCGATAAGTTTGGCAATGTTTACATGACAGGCATCACTGTAAGTGACGAAAACATAAGCACGCCCGATGGGCATCACCCCATTCGCTTAGGGTCTATAGATGCATTTCTGATAAAATTCTATCCACCAACAGGCGAAAGAATATGGGGTACCTATTTTGGTGGCCCCAGTATAGAAGATGCGGGCCTGAGCCGCATTGATTGTGATAATTTTTCCAACGTCTATATTGTGGGGTATTCCGAAAGTTATACGGGCATACCGTCTGATACGGGGGCATGGCAGACTGCTTTTGGTGGCGGGTGGAACGATGGTTATTTGGCCAAGTTTACCCCATCTGGCCAGCAGGTATGGTCTACACTTATTGGTGGCGATGCCTTTGATGAACCCCGCAGTGTGGCATGTTATGGCGATGCGGCTTTTATTACCGGGCGCACCAGCAGCTCGGACAGTGTAGCTACACCCGGTGGTTTTCAGCCAGTTCGTGGTGTGGCCGGCAGTGCATTCGACTATATGGGGTTTATAGAAAAGTTCACAGATCCCTTTGTGTTGACGGACCCTAATGATACGACAAGCCAACCGCCCGTTACAGTGCCCCACATACAGGCTGTTGCACCGCAGGTACTTTGCCTGATGCCCAACCCCAACAATGGTACCTTCTTTTTGCAGGGCACCCTGGGTAGCCGCACGGGTATTGCCCAATACACAATTGCCGATGCTGCGGGCCGTATGGTAGCATCGGGCAAAACTGCCACACACAGTGGTGTTGTTGCCGAGCAGATAGTGATAGGCAATGCCCCGGCGGGTATGTACTTCATTCGTTTTGTATCGGCCGAGGGTATAGAAAAGGTGATACCATTCAGGCGGGAGTAAACTGTTTTTTTTGGTAGAATGCCACTACCGCACAAGCATATGCGGGCTTAGAGCCGGTTTAAGATTTATTCATTGCCTTTCTTATGGTAGTTTTTGGCTGCAACTTTTGGCTGCAACTTCGTTACATTTTTCGCCATAGGAAAGGCTATGGCTGCAACATGTGCCTTGTTTCGCTCAAAAACAACGCTCATAATAAATACAAGCAATAAATCTTAAACAGGCTCTTAGTTTGGGGTGGGGCAAAGGCTGTATAAAATTATTAACCAAAAGCAATTTGAGTATTGTGGCGGCATTCAAGCATTATGTTGTTGATTTTTTTTTAAATATGTGTCGTGTGGCATTTATTTGGCAGGTGTTTATTGTAAAAGATTGAATGGTAATAGCTTGTATTTGTTTTTATGTCTACACACTTTTGTTTGTACTTACATTTATATGTTAAAAAAATAATTAATACAAAATAGGTGTAGGTGTGTTTTGAAAATAAATTTTTATTGGCATAAATTGAGTGTATATATGCCCTTCCGCAAGGGCGTTTTATAGTTTATAACCTGTCTTCCATACAACATAGAACCATCATGAAATCATTTTTTACGCTACTGGTTGCCGCCACAATGCCCCTGCTGGCAACTGCCCGCAGCTACCCGGCAACCACCCGGCAGTCGCTGGGGCTGCTTGAAAACAAAGGGCAGATACACGACCAGTATGGTAGCCCCCGCAACGATATTCAGTTTGTGTTGCAAGCCCCCGGCATGAACGTTTTTTTGGGCGATGCACAGCTACACTACCAGTTTACCCGTACCGAGGTGCTGAACAACCACCAGCCGGGAACCTGGATACCGCCCGAAAAACAATGGGACAAAAACACAGACCGGTATACCGAGCCCATGCGTGCCAATATACACACCTGCAGGCTGGATGTGGAACTGATAGATGCCAATGCATCGGCAATACCCGTTACGGCAAGTGCGCAAGACTATTACGAAAATTATTATCTGGCCAATGGGCCACAGGCAGGGATACGCAGCCATGCGTGGTCGCGGGTGACCTACCACAATGTATACCCCGACATAGATTGGGTGATATATGTGAACGGCAACAAGCTGGAGCATGAGTTTGTAGTAGGGCCCAACGGTGATGCCAGCCGTATACGCCTGCGCTACAAAGGGCAGAGGCAATTGTTGCTATCGCCGGCAGGAGACCTTATTGCTGAAACACCCATGGGTACCGTTACCGAAAAAGCCCCCATTTGCTACCATGCCGACGGGCTGCCGGTAAAATCGGCCTTCCGGCTGAATGGTGATGTACTGAGTTATGACTTGGGTTCCGTAAAAAATAAGGTGCTGATAGACCCCAAGCTAACGTGGGGCACATATTATGGCCCACCCAGCAGCAATACCCAATTTTACGACATAACGGTATTTGATACAGGTAGTGTGTACGCTACCGGGCTCACCTATGCGGGTGCCACTGGCACCATAGCTACCATTGGCACACACCAATACACCTTTGGTGGGTTTACAGATGCCTATGTTGTAAAGTTTGATACGGCAGGCAACCGCAAATGGGCTACCTACTATGGGGGCACTGACGAAGATTATGGTACTGGTGTAGCCTGCGATATGCATGGGCGTTTGTACCTGACCGGGCGCACTTTGTCTACAACGGGTATTGCTACGCCGGGGGCACATCAGGTTTCGCCGGGTGGTGGTATGCTGGCAAAATTCACGCAGGATGGTACTCTGGTATGGGGTACCTATATAGGCAACGGTAGCGACAATTTTCCGTGGCGTGTTTCCTGCGATTTGTCTGGCCTCATATATGTATCGGGCGATACCCGGCAAGGCACTGGCATTGCTACCGCCGGTGCTGCACAACCAACGTTGGCTGGCAGCTGGGACTGGTATCTCAACCAGTTTGATACCATGGGGGTGCGCCAGTGGGGTACCTACGTTGGCGGCTCGGGCAATGAGTTTTATGGCTCTTCTTGCAACGATGGCTACACTGCCTACGTGAGCGGCTGGACAAATAGTGTGAATGGCATTGCTACGCCCTTTGCCTACCAAACCACAATGTCGGGGCCGCAAGATGCTGCGCTTACCAAGTTTTTCTCTAACGGTGTGAAGGGATGGGGCACCTATGTGGGTGGTGCCAATGGCGAACAGGCCGGTGGTGTGGCCTGCGACAAATTCCGCAATATTTATCTCTTTGGTATTACCTCCAGCGACGATGCCATCAGCACTCCCGGTGCCTTCCGGACTACTCGTCAGGGCTCAATTGATGCATTCCTCGTCAAGTTTCATCCCGAGATTGGTGATAAGTTATGGGGCACCTACTACGGTGGCCCCAATATAGAGGATGCAGGCCTTAGCCGCATAGCCTGCGATGATATGGCCAATGTGTATGTAGTTGGCTATACCGAAAGCAACATTGGCATTGCATCAGATACCGGTGCGTGGCAAAATACATGGGGCGGCGGCTGGAATGATGGCTTTTTGGCAAAATTCAATGCGGTAGGCCAGCAGGTATGGTCTACATATATAGGGGGTAATGCCTTCGATGAGCCGCGCAGTGCTGCCTGCTATGGTAATGCGGTATATATAGCGGGCCGTACCAGCAGTTCGGATAGTATTGCTACGCCGGGAGGCTTTCAGCCTACGGGTGGCGGTGGCAGTGCATTCGATTATCTGGGCTTTATAGAAAAGTTTGCCGACCCCGATACGTCATCTGTGCCTATAGATACTACTACCGAACCGCCTGTGTATGTCAACAATCATCAGGCGGCCAATACAGTGCCGGTACTACTGCTTATGCCCAACCCCAACAATGGTTCGTTTTTTTTGCAGGGCACCGTGGGTAGCCGTACAGGTATAGCACAATATACAATAACCGATGCGGCTGGCCGTACGGTAGCAATGGGCAAAACGGCCACACACAGTGGTGCTGTTACCGAGCAGATAGTGATGGGCAATGCCCCGGCGGGTATGTATTTCATCCGTTTTACATCGCCCGAGGGTATAGAAAAAGTGATACCATTCCGGCGCGAGTAACGTTGGTTTATATGTACCACATATACGTAGAGAGGGGGCCGGCATGGCCCCCTCTCTACGTATATAACATTTGCTATGATGGTGGTGTTATTTACCGGGCATATCGTCGGCTGTGGGGCCGTACATGCCGGGTACGGGAATATTGAGCAGGCGTAGATACACACCCAACTGCGAGCGGTGGTGGTACAGATGGTTTAACGCCATAGAACGCAGTACATTGTACCGGGGCATGGTAAAGTGTACCATGTCGCCGGTGCGCAGTGTCCATGGGGCATCAAAGGTGCTGCCATCATAGTTCTCCAGTACCGATACGGCTTGTGCCACATGCTCGTCGTGTATGGCCAACAGGTCTTCGGTAGTTGTTACCTCTTTGCGCTCATTTTTGAAGTTGGCAAAGTTCAGTTCATCGGTCAGTATTGTCATAGATACCCAACCCGGTAATTCTGCCACGTGCAAGGCCAGTTTGCCCAATGCCATAGATTTCTCATGGGGCTTCCAGTCACTTTTGTCAAAGGGAATACGCTCCAATACTTTGCGGGTAGTTGCCGCTTCTTGCTTCAATTCGTTCAGTAAGTGTTTGGTCAGTGACATTTTTTGGTAAATTGTAGAATCGTGAAAGTAAACATTTTTATGAATACATTGGCCCTTTTGCGGCCACTTGTCCACGGGTTGGGGTTGTTAGTACTTTGGGCGGGCTTTTTCTCCTGTACCGGGTATGCTCCCCAGTCACTCAACATTGCTTTTTACAATTGCGAGAACTTGTTTGATACGCTGAATGACCCCCGGTTTGATGATGATGATTTCACTCCGTCCGGTGCGTATCACTATACCGCCCACATATACCGTGCACGCCTGCACAATATGGCTACTGTACTTGCGGGTATGGAACCATTGCTGGTGGGGCTGGCCGAGGTAGAGAATGCTACCGTGCTACAAGACCTTTGTACCCAGCCCGAGCTACGCGTAGATGGCTGGCAGTATATATGTTTGCCCGGAGCCTATCACCGTGGGTTGAATGTAGCCATGCTCTATCGGTCTTCGGTTTTTATGCCCATTGCCAGCCAGCTATTGCCGGTGCCCGGTATAGCGCAGGGCACCACGCGCGGTGTGTTATATGTGGTGGGTACACTGTATGGAGATACGGTACATATACTTGTGAATCACTGGCCCTCGCGCCGTGGGGGCGATTCTGCTTCGCAACCTGCCCGTATGGCGGCATCGGGCTTGTGTGCATGGGTGGTAAAAGATATACGTGCCCGCAACCACAATGCCCATATACTGGTTATGGGCGACTTTAACGACAACCCCGCCGATACCAGCATGACCAACATTGCCGCTACCACTATGGCACATGCCAACCGGGTGGGCTTGTATAATGCGTTTGCAGCCATACATGCTACGGGTACAGGTACCGAAGTCTACAAGCACGAATGGAATTTGTTTGACCAGATTCTGTTGTCGCCTGCTTTTCTTGCACCAGGTGGTTGGCAATTTACACAGGCATCGGTATATGCACCTGCCTTTATGCGTGCCGGTAAAAATGGTTATCCCCGCCGCGCCTTTCTGGGTACGCATTGGGCCAACGGCCACAGCGATCATTTTCCGGTAATGGTAACGTTGCGCCGGTAGGGAAGGGGCAAAAAAAGCCGCTTGCATTGGTGATGCAAGCGGCCCCCGATAGTATTGTTGGTTATACACGTTCCAGTATCACGGCATAGCCTTGCCCCAGCCCTATGCACATAGTGGCCAGTGCATAACGTTTGCCGGTTTTTTGCAGCTCCATGGCGGCACTCCATGTGATGCGGGCACCTGTCATGCCCAATGGATGGCCCAGTGCTATGGCACCACCGTTGGGGTTCACACGAGGGTCGTCATCGGCCATGCCCAGTGCGCGGGTGCAGGCAAGGCTTTGCGCAGCAAATGCCTCGTTCAGCTCTATGATGTCTATATCGTTCAGCGTCAGGCCAGCCTTGGCCAGTGCCTTGTTGGTAGCACCCACCGGGCCTATGCCCATAATGCGGGGTTCTACGCCTACCACTGCCGAGCTTACGATACGTGCCTTGGGGGTGATGCCGTATTGGTTTACTGCCTGCCCCGATACGATGTATAGTGCTGCCGCCCCATCGTTAAGTCCCGATGCATTGCCGGCAGTTACGGTACCTGTTTTGCTGAAGGATGGCCTTAGTGTGGCCAGTTTCTCTATGGTGGAAGAAGGTTTTATGAACTCGTCGGCCAAGACCATGGTAGGCTCACCCTTTTTCTGCGGTATGGGTACTGCTACTATTTCTTCGGCCAGTCGGCCCGCTTTTTGTGCAACGGCTGCCTTCATCTGAGAGCGGTAGGCAAACAAGTCCTGATCTTCGCGACTAATTTTATACATCTCGGCCAGATTTTCGGCCGTAATGCCCATGGGGTCGGTGCCATATAGCTCGTGCATGCGGGGGTTCACAAAACGCCACCCAAAGCTACTGTCGAACATTTGGGCATCGCCGCCAAAAGGCTGAGACGTTTTGGAGATAACCCACGGGCTGCGGGTCATATGCTCCATGCCACCGGCAATAAACACATCGCCATCGCCCGCCTTCACGGCCCTTGCCGCATTAATAACAGCACTCATACCCGATGCACACAGACGGTTCACGGTTTCGCCGGGTACACTCCATGGGATACCCGCCAGCAGCAGTGCCATGCGCGCCACATTGCGGTTGTCTTCGCCTGCCTGATTGTGGCAGCCCAATATTACATCGTCTATGGCTTCGGCAGGTATATGGGGGTTGCGTGCGGCCAGTTCTTTTATTACCAGTGCGGCCATATCGTCGGCCCGTATGCCAGAGAGTGCACCCTTTATGTTGCCTATCGGCGTGCGGATGCCATCTGCTATAAATGCTTCTTTCATCATGGTATGCCCATTAGTTATTTAAGGGGCATAAAGGTACAGGTATTTCTATAGCTCGTGGCAATAGGTCTATTTTGGGCTAAGTCTGAATTTGAGGTGCTATGCCTGTACCACTCCTATAGGAGTGAAAGCTCTGTAGCTGCGGTAAGAAGAGCACATATATGCTCCGTCAGGAGCATAACGATAAAGTGGGGGCATTATTCAGCAATAGGATGCGGACATAGTTTTGCTCCTGACGGAGCAACGATAAATGTGGATTTTTCTTCTACAGAGCTTACGCCCCGCCGGGGCGGCACAGTACGGAGCAACGATAAATGTGGATTTTTCTACTACAGAGCTTACGCCCCGGTGGGGCGGCATAGTACCTCAAATTCAGACTTAGCCTATTTTGCTGGAAGGGTAAGTTTGTATTTCCGTACCTTAGTGACTTACCCACATGTATCGCCATGAGAAAGGAATTGTTATTGGTACTTTCCCTGTCTGGTTGGGCATTTACTGCCCACGCCGGCTTGTTTGCAGGGTTGCAGTTTGGGGTGCCACGCAACCAGTTGATAAGTACATTGGGCAACCGCCCCGTACTGTATTATGCGCCTGAAAGTGGCATTGCCCTTACCGTACCTGTGCTATACGAGTGGCGGCTTACGGATAGGTGGGGCTTTACCGCAGGTATAGAGCCTGGCTATGTGCAAAAACGATATTCCCTGCTGCGTACCGATGGGCTCAATCAGCTCAATCAACATACCAATAACAGCTATCTTCAATCGCCAGTTATGGTAGGTGCGGTGTTGCATATGCGCCGATGGCAGCTATCGGCACAGGGTGGTTTGTTTGGTGGCCGGTGGGTGTCATCACACATCAACGGGGGCAACCCCAATATGCTGCATGCCGGGCTGGCATATCCTGCTACTGCCACCTATAACGAAAGTTATACATTCAGCACCATACGCGACAACCGTACCGAATATGGCTGGGCCTATGGTGGTGGGCTTACCTACAGGGCCAAACCCGAATGGGCACTCGCCTTTGGGGTGCAGCACTATGCCGGTGTTACCGACTTACAGAAAGACTATATGACCGGGCAGGTGCCACGATACAACAGTACTACGGTATATGGGCTGTCTGTATTGGTATCGCTATCGGCCAAAGACCGTAAGGATGATCGCTATTTTGTGAAAAGACAAAGACCAACCGAAACCGAAGAAGATACCAACTAACGTATGAGCCTTACCCCAAAAAGCAAGTATCTGGCGTTGCTACTGCGTCATGCGCCTGAGAAAGGCAGCATTACTCTTGATGAATATGGCTGGGCTTCTGTGGCCGACCTGACCAATTCTGAAAAGGCAGGTTTTGTACTGGCCGACCTGCACGAGATAGTGCGAGCCGATACCAAAGGTCGGTACGAGTTCAGTACCGATGCCACCCACATACGTGCAGTGCAGGGGCATTCGCTGGCCGATGTAGAAGTGGGTTTTGCTGAAATGATGCCACCTGCTACGCTGTGGCATGGTACCAAAGAACAGTTTATGCCTGCCATACGCAATGGCGGGTTGCAAAAGATGGCCCGGCAGTATGTACACCTTTCGGCCACAGAAAAAACTGCATGGGAGGTGGCTGGCAGGCGTAGTGGCAAGTCGGTATTGTGTACTATAGATGCCGCTGCAATGCATGCCGATGGTTACCGATTCTTACAGGCAAAAAATGGAGTTTGGCTTACTACCGAGGTGCCATTCACCTACATCACCAAAACCGAAACACGATGAAAAAACTATTGCAACATACTACACTGGTGTTACTGGCAGGACTGCTATGGGCAGGCTGTCGTAAAGAACTGCCTGTGCTGACCCAGCCCGATGCTGTGGTGCCTGCCTCTATGACCGATGTGTTTGATGCCTACTGGCAGGGTATGAACTACAACTATGTGTTTTGGGATGTAGACACTACCAATTGGGACCGTGTGTACACCCAATACAGGCCACTGTTTGCATCGCTGAGCATGACGGATACTGCTGACTTGAGAAAGGCACATACTTACTTTGGCGAGATGGTGCGAGGGCTGAGTGACGGCCACTACTATATAGAGTTTTCTAACCCGTTTATGAACGGACTGGGTGATGTGTATCCACAACGCACCCGCGATTTGGCACGCATAACGCCACTGCCTTTTTCGCATTTCGATACTTACATACGGCTTAATTATCTGAAGAATGCACAGACCAAACGCATCAACTATACCCAGAATACCCGCACAGGAACTCTGCAAATGGTAACGGGTATCATTAATCCCGGCATTGCTTATTTTCGTTTCAGTGCGTTTTGGTTGTCGTGGGTGGCGGCGCAGACACCATCAGAGTTTTATACCGTTTGGAATGCCTTCATCGCCAATGCGCTCGATGTCTCTAAGTCGCCCAAGGGGCTGATATTGGACCTGCGCAGTAATGGTGGTGGTGCTACCTCCGATCTCGATTTCGTTACCAATCAGTTTGTAGGGCAGTCACTTATATTTGCACAGACGCACATCAAGTCTGGCCCCGGGCGGCTCGACCATTCGCCATGGATGGATGCCATAGTTACCCCGGCAGCAGGTGCCAAAGCATATGATAGGCCTATTGTAGTACTTACCGACCGCTATACCGCCAGCATGGCCGAGATAACGGCCATGGCCTTCCGCTCGCTACCCGGCATTAAGGTAACCATAGTAGGCGATACCACACAGGGAGCCAACGGGCCACTAAGCCCAAGCGTAG
Organism: Chitinophagaceae bacterium; assembly: GCA_021151685.1. GTDB lineage: Bacteria > Bacteroidota > Bacteroidia > Chitinophagales > Chitinophagaceae > Nemorincola. Next base: position 8,289 of record JAGKWS010000060.1, on the reverse strand, counting down.
ACCTGTTTAACGGTGGGCAATTTACCTTTGCCGACTTTGGTTTTGTGTATACCTCATCGGCGGCATACCGGTACAAGGGCACCAGCTACGAGGGGCGGGGCTTTCCGCCCGATGTGTATATACCCTTTGTGTACGCACCCGGCTTTGGTACAGACCGACAGCTTGATGAAGCTATCCGGTTGCTGAAGTAGCTGCGCATAGGGTTGTTCTGAAATATTTCTTCCACAAATAGTGGTTTGCTTCATTTGTGGCTCGGTTTTTGTTAGCATTTTGTCATATTTGTCTGTAGCCTATGACGAAAAATATATCCTTGCTCCCTTTATTGTTCCCGTTGTGTTTGACTGCGTTTGTGTGGTATTCGCAACTGTGTTTGCACCCTGCAACAAGTGTCTGTCTGTTTACTACTGATGTTGACGCTGTACCTACTGTAGCATTGCCCCCCAACCTAATGGTTGGTACTACCTTTCCATTTGCGCATGTGTTTACTCAGGCACTTATCCAATCTTTTTTGTAACATACCATAGACATCTATACAATTGTTCCTTTACTTAAAATCAACCTTATATGAAGAAATTACTACTATTTATTTTGTTTGTCTGTTTGTATGTGCCACATACGTTTGGGCAATATTATTCGCAGTATTTTGAAGAGGGTGGCCAGTACCCCTCGTTGCCGTTTATACTGGCTGCCGGCGATGATACTGTATGGCAGGTTGGTATGCCCAATAAAACCAAATTTCGCAGTGCGGCTACCATACCCTATGCCATTATTACCGATACCGCCCGCTCATACCCGGCTGGTGTGCGGGCCTCGTTTCAGGTAAAAGTGCCACTTGTTTCGTGGGGGTGGGGCGTTATTGCTGTGCGCTGGAAGCAAAAGCTGGATATGGATACTGCCCGTGATGGTGGCTTCATAGAGTTTTCTATAGATACCGGCCGTACGTGGGAAAACGTTTTCGACAATCCATATGTTCATAATTACTTCGGCTTTGCGGCAGGTTCGGTATATAGCCTACCCGGTGGTATCTCTGCATTCTCGGGTACCGATACCGTGTGGCGGGATATATGGTTGTGTTTCGACCGTGATTATTTTCATGGGCAAGATACCTTGTTGCTGCGCTACACCTTCATGTCTGATACTGTAGACAATCATAAGGACGGCTGGATGATGGACAACTTCCTGTTTACGCAAACCTTTGGCCATACAGTTACCAAACAGGTCTTTACCGATAAAAAAGTACATGTTTTCCCTACCGTTACCGATAGCCGCATACACATAGAGGTGCCCCGCACACAACTGAACAAGGTTACCGACTACATACGGGTATCTGACATGAGCGGACGAATGGTGCGCCAATACGCACATGTGCCCCTGAAGTTTTTTATAGACATTGGCGACCTGCCAGAGGGATTGTACGTGGTGTCTGTAGGTTCTAAAGAGTATTCTGACTCTTATAAGGTACACCTTAAACATTGATGCACTGAAACGTAGCTTGGTATTGCTGCTGCTGCTGGCACTGGTAGGTATGGGTTTTGGCATAGGGCCTGCGGGTAGGCCCTATGTTTTTCCTGCATTGTCTACATTTCCTGCTATGCCATTGCCACCACACCCTATTACCATAGAGGGGGTGGCACTGGGGCGCAGGTTGTTTTACGACCCCATACTGAGTGCCGATGGTACACTGGCCTGTGCTTCCTGCCACCACCAGCAACATGCATTTGCAGCGTCTGTTCGGTTCGATACCGGAGTGAGTGGTGTGCTACAACCACGCAATACATTGCCACTTTTCAATTTGGCATGGGCGGGCAGTATGTTTTGGGATGGGCGGGCTGCAACCATCGAAGAGCAGGTGTTTCACCCTGTGCGCAATGCTACCGAAATGAACCTGCCATGGACACAGGTAGCACAGCGGCTGAACGGTGACCAGCAATACCGGGCAGCCTTCCGGCAGGTGTTTGGCAATCGTTTGGTGGATAGCACTATGGTGGCCAATGTTGTGGGGCAGTTTCTGCGCACCCTATTGTCGTACCGTACGCTGTACGACAGGGTGATACAGGGGCTCGATACCTTTGATAAAGACCAGCGCATGGGGTACGAACTGGCCAACGATATGACGCGGGGCGATTGCCTTCATTGCCACCCGATAGACGATAACCCGCTGGGTACTACCTTCCTGTTCAGCAACAACGGGCTGGATGCTGCGCCCGCTGCATTTGCCGATAAGGGCCGGGGGGCGGTTACGGGCCGGGCTGCCGATAACGGCAAATTCAAAATACCCTCTCTGCGCAATCTGGCCTATACAGCACCCTACATGCATGACGGTAGGTTTGCTACTCTTGCCGATGTGATTGATTTTTATAGCGAAGGGGTGAAGCCATCGCCCACCATAGACAACAAGATGGAGTTTGTACACATGGGCGGTGCCCATCTGTCGGCCACCGAAAAACGGCAGATAATGGCCTTTTTGCTTACTATGAGCGATACCGCATTTGTTACAGACCCGGCCCATGGTGCGCCACAGCCGTGGTAGGGGTATTTTGGTCTATCTGACCTACTTTTACCCCATGACAATACGTATACAGCGATACATAGCCCTGCTATCGGTGGTGCTGTTTGCCGGCAAGTTGCTGGCGTGGTGGCTCACTGGTTCGGTAACGGTGCTTACCGATGCGCTGGAAGGCATTGTGAACATGGTGGCGGGTTTTCTGGGGTTGTACAGCGTTATACTATCGGCCCGCCCGCGCGATACCAATCACCCCTATGGGCATGGCAAGGTAGAGTATATATCGGCAGCTATAGAGGGTACGCTCATCATTATTGCCGGATTGGTGATAGTTTTTCAAGCGGTACACCAGTTGTTGTCGCCCCATGTGTTGCAGCATCTCAATACTGGTCTTGTTATTATATCTGTGGCGGGGCTCATCAACTACATGGCGGGCCGCTGGGCGGTGGCACAGGGGCGCAAACACAAAAGTCTGGTGCTGGAGTCGGCAGGGGCGCATCTGCTCTCTGATGCATGGTCTACCATTGCTGTAATAGTAGGGCTTACCATTATGCTGCTTACAGGCAATAAGTGGCCGTGGCTGGATGGGGTGGTGGCCTTGTTTTTTGCCCTCATCACCATACGCACCGGTTACAAGGTGCTGCGCCGCTCTATATCGGGCATGATGGACGAAATGGACCTGAGTATGCTGGGCAACCTGATAACCCTCTTGCAGCAAAACCGCCCCCCACAGTGGATAGACCTGCACAACTTTCGGGTGATGGATTATGGTGGTATGGTGCATATAGATGCCCATCTTACCCTGCCACACTACCACACCGTGGCCGATGCCGACCGTGAGATACACCAGTTGGAACAACTCATACAATCGTCGCTCAACAACCAGATAGAGGTGTTTATACACATAGATGCGTGTATGCCCTTTCAGTGCCGCCTATGCGGTATGCCGCAATGCCCCGTACGACTGGAGCCGCTACAGGCCCTGCTGCCCTGGACGGTAGATAACATATGGGAGGATGCAAAACATGGGAAGGCGGTTGGTGGGTAATGGGGGAGGAGAATTTGCTCTGAAGAAGTTTGCTATTTTCTGCATGTATTGAGGGAAGAATGCTCTTATGGTGTTGGCCATTATTAAGGGCTATTACTTATCTTTAATTTGCCATGAAATTGTATGCCTTCTGTATGCTGCTGCTCTTCTCGCATATTTGTAATGCGCAGTATTACAGCATAAGTGGCCATGTGGCAGACCAGCAAACAGATTCGCCAATTGTAGCCAATGTTTCTATTTTGGTGAATAATGAGCGCAAATTTTCTGCTAAGTCATCTCAACAGGGCTTCTTTCTTATAAAGAACGTACAAAGGGGTAATTATACGCTTGTTGTAGTGAGTGATGGATTTGCCCGATACCAGCGCGAAATATTTGTTTCAGATTCTGATTTTGTTGCCGGTAACATAAGGATGCAGCCCATATTGCACACTTTGGGCGAAGTGAAAATTGTAGCACAGGTGCTGGCCGCCACCCAAAATAATGATACAACAGAGTATAACAGCGAGGCATACAAGGTAAATGCCCATGCCGATGCCGCTGATCTGGTGCGAAAAATGCCCGGCATAGAGGTGAACGGCAAAGAGCTAAAGGCTCAGGGAGAAACAGTGTTGAAGGTACTGGTAGACGGAAAACCTTTCTTTGGTGATGACCCATGGGCCACATTGAAAAACCTGCCTGCCGATGTGATACAAAAAGTGCAGGTGTATAACGAAAAGTCCGATCAGGAACGCTTTACGGGCTTTCGCGAAGGGCCACAAAACAAAACCATCAATATTGTAACCAAGGCAGATAAACGCAGGGGTGTATTTGGTAATGTGTATGCTGGCGGCGGGGTAGATAATAGTAAGAAAGAAATATATGGAACGGGTTGTACACTGAACAGGTTTAACGGGAATGAGAGGATAACGCTCACTACTCAGCTTAACAACATAAACGTGCAGAACTTCACCGAATCGGGTGGCACAACGGCGAGCAGCGGTAGTGGTATCACTACTACCCGCGCCACAGGTGTAAACTACACTGGCAAATGGGGCAAAACCGATGTAAGTAGCAGTTACCAATACACTAACACTGCCAATGATGTATACCGGCGCATACACCGTACCTATATGCTTCCTGCTGCGGCCGGGCAGGTATATGACGAGACCAGCCCCGCTACCACAGGGAATAACAGCCATCGGGTAAATATGCGGATAAGTTATGCGCCAGACACTATGAATACCCTGCTCATTACGCCATCTTTCACCGTAAACGGTGGTGCGGGTAATACCACAAAAGACGGTACGACAACTGCCGATAGCCTGCTGAATACAACCAGGAGTACCAATGCCAACAACAGAGATGCATTGGCGGCATCTGCCAACGCCCTTTATACACATCGTTTCGGCAGGCGTGGCCGCACCTTCTCGGCCGGGGCCAATGTAGGGTACAATGGTAGCAACAGCACCGCATTGCAATATGCACGCAACATATACTATACCAATACGGCGCAGAATACCATACTGAACCAACAGGTGGTACAAAAGCAGCAAACAAATAACGCCAGTGGCAATGCCACATGGACAGAGCCGGCCGGAAAGGGCGGAATGGTTAAAGCACAGTACGATGTATTGTACAGCCCATCCCAATCGGACCGTATAACGTACAACGATACAGGTGCCGGGTATATACAGGCCGATAGCTTGCTGTCTGGTTCGTTTGTATCCGCCAATACCCAGCACAAAACCGGGCTTAGTTACCAGTTTCGTGCAAAGACCTACGATTTTTCAATAGGTGTTAACTATCAGGCTACAACGCTGCATAACGAACAATCTTTGCCGGCTACCATTGCCGTGAACCGTAGTTTCAGCAATCTGTTGCCGGTTGCAACGCTTCAGTATCGCATGTCGAGAACAAGAAATTTGCAGTGCAATTACACGGCCCGTACCAATACGCCATCAGTGGCACAGCTACAAGATGTTGTTAACAATACCGACCCAATGCACCTTGCCACCGGCAACCCGCAACTGAGGCTGCCCTACAGCCATAACGCAGTAGTAAGGTACAATGCATCGGGTAGCAAAGCACAACGCAATTTTTCGGCATCGCTTTCGGCCACATACACGCAATATTATATAGCGCAGACAACCTTTATTGCCACTACCGATACGCTGATAGGCAAGGTGCGGCTGCCTGTAGGGGCGCAGCTCAGTATGCCTGTAAACGTTAATGGCAACACAATGATTGTAAGCAATATGGGTTATAGCCTGCCCTTATCGTTTATTAAATGTCGGCTGAATGTGAACCTGAACATTGGCATCAGTCGCTCACCCGCCATAGTGAATGGGGTGGTAAATTATCAGCAAAATGCTACTGCTGGTGGTAATGTTGTTATCAATAGTAATGTTAGCGAAAAAGTAGACTTTTCCCTATCATCAAACACTGCAATGGCTGCTACCAATAATCCCGCAAACCAACAGGCAAATACCAGCTACATCAGCCAATCGTGCAGGGCTACGGTCGATTTGGTATTGTGGAAGGGTATAATAGTAAGCACATTGGCTTCTTACCAGGCCAATCTTGGTCTTTCGTCCGGCTTTAACCGAAACTACCTGCTGTGGAATATGGCAGTAGGTAAAAAGCTATTCAAAAAGCAAAGGGGCGATATTCGTTTTACTACACACGACCTACTGAACCAGAACAACAACATACAGCGCACCACTACCGAAACCTACATACAAGATATACAGACCAACATACTACAACGGTATTTTATGCTGGTGTTTACCTACAAAATCAGCAGTTTTGGCAAGTAGTATACTCTTGGGTGAATATTTTAATGTATTGATTTTCAGGTGGTAATATCTGTTTCAGATAAATAGAAAAAATTATTCACAAAACGTTTGCAGATACAAAAATGTTGCATTAGATTTGGTTATATAAACGACACAGTGATACCGCTTATTTTTGCTGCATCAGTACCGCTATGTGTACAGTAGTTATACCCTGCAGACGAGACCGCCCCTACACTATATAAAGTATCATTGTTTTCCTTTCTTGTTTGAATGATGGTGCCACCCAAACCCATTTTGGAGGAATTGGGCAGAATTGTTCCCCGGCCGGGAATCGCTATGCTATTGGCGGTAAACAAATGGATAGCAGAAAACGATTGCATACTTGAAAAATTAGACCAAAAAATGAAAAAATTATTGTTTCTTTTGTCGCTTGCAGTAGCGGGCACGGTAGCTCATGCACAAAGCGGTGCATTGAAGATTAATAACAACAATACCACCTGTGGATTATGGGTGTATATGTTTGCTGTAGACCCCGGTTTTGGTAACGGTACGCCATGCGACATAGCTGCGTGCCCTATTTATCTGCCTCCGGTCTCATCAGTAACTTACGGTAGCACTTCTGCTTTTCATGCCACGGCAGGTGGTCCGGGTTACTGTTACATGAACAACACTATGTCTTTTTCTGATTTTGTTGCAACCCAAACTTTTCAGTGGAATGAAGCCCAATTTCAGTGGGATTGCCCGATACCCCCTTGCCAAACCAACAGTGGCTGGGTATTGGCTGATCCTAATGCTATTATAGCTGGTCTCGTTTGTTATGGCTGGATGCCGTCGGTTGCCTCATGGAGTGGTTTTAGCTGTACAGCAGCTACCAGCACATGGACAAGTAGTGGCGCTGCTGTTGGTGCATTGGATGATATGGTGCTTGACTTTAACTAATTGTTTTACATGGTCGAGGCAACAGCAGTTATCTGTTGCCTCGACTTCTGCTTTAAACGTTGTTTCGATATGGATATTTTATTGCCCTTCAAACGAGTAATTCCCGCTTTGTTGGTACTGTGCAGCACACACGTACCCACCTCTGCCCAAATCGTTACCACCGTAGCAGGCAACGGCACTTTTACCCTCTCGGGCGATGGTGGGCCGGCTACATTGGCGGGTATAAGCATACCGGGCCATTTAGCGGTAGATACTGCTGGTAATCTGTATTTGTGCAATAGTGCTGCCGTTCGCAAGGTAGACCATTCGGGTATTATTACCACGGTTGCCGGCGGGGGAACGGCAACGGCCGATGGTGTACCAGCTACTACAGCCTTCATCGGCTCAGTATCGGGCATTAGTTTCGATGCCATGGGGAATATGCATTTAGCCGGTAGCTGCAAAGTGCGTAAGGTAAATGCTGCGGGCATCATTAGTACGGTGGCGGGTACGGGTACTTGCTTGCTCGCCTATACGGGCGATGGTGGGCCAGCCATCGGAGCGCAATTAACGGCACCTGTACACACAGCCTTTGACCCAATGGGTAATATGTACATCACGTCTCGTTATCATATGCGTATGGTGGATGCTGCTGGCATTATTCATACTGTAGCGGGTACCAATGTAGATGGCTTTAGCGGCGATGGCGGTCCCGCCACTGCGGCCCAAATGGGTTTTTTGGGGCATGTGGTGCCTGATGGTCATGGCAACGTTTATTTTGTGGATGCTACAAACAATAGAATCCGCAAAATTGATGCAGCAGGCATTATAACCACCATTGCGGGTAATGGAGTATCGGCTTTTAGTGGCGATGGTGGCCCGGCTACAGCAGCCTCATTGGCTCAGCCTTCCAGTCTTGCCATAGACCCATGGGGGAATTTGTATTGTGATGACTGGGCTGTTCGTGTGCGCCGCATAGATCCTTCGGGCATTATCACTACCATAGCCGGCACTGGGGCTATGGGCTATACGGGCGATGGTGGCCC
>JAGKWS010000059.1 GCA_021151685.1 Chitinophagaceae bacterium | reverse complement strand
GATGGATGAATATTGTGTTTAGTGAGAATCGAGAAGATTGTTTCAAATAACTTGTGGATAGTTGGTGACAGAAAAAAATAGTATTCGACTACACGTTTATCAAAATCAATTTGAGAAATGAAGTTGATTTCATCTGAAGAATATTTTTTTCCAAAAATATATTTTTGAAACTTCATCGCGATTGTTCCAATGTTACTTGCAAACCTATGCGAAGTGTTTAGCGATCTATTCCACTGTCCAGTTACCGTTCTAACTATAGGCTCATTGTTCGAGTCAAGTGGGCGCTCGTAAATGTTTTGCTTTTCATCTCCAAAAACTATAAACTCAGTTTGGTCATGCATGAAATAGGAACTTATTATGTCAATCCATTCCTGACGATAGTCTTGAATTTCATCGATGAGAATTACATCATAGCGACGTATTTGCTCCTTTACTGGATTGAAAAAATTTGTGTTCTGCCAATCATCATAACTGTTAATTTCTAGATTGTAGTTATTGGCTTGAGCTTTAAAAAACTGGTGATAGTTCGTTATGTAAAAGCTATTCCAGGGAAATTTTTCTCTAACGTCATTAATCCTATCGTGTATATAGTTTTTAAGAGACAAATTATAGGTTAGAACTAATACTTTATCGCCTGTTCGTAAGTATGCATTCACTGCTCTCTTAGCAAGTACTAGCGTCTTCCCACATCCAGCAGCGCCTTTAATTTTTCTTCGTGGTCTGGCTTCGCTCCTGATCAGTTCTTGCTGCTCCTTTGTATAAATGATGTTTATTCCATCTTCAACTTGGTGCATAGGCGCCTGTAAATAGCGGTGCAAACTGCCGTATAATTCATCATCAAAATAATAGGATCTTTTGTTCATCCAAAACTTTGTCAAAAGGTCAGTTAAACATTGTTCATTTAATGAGTCATAGCCGAGTAATCCAAAATAGCTAAGGAAACGGTGATATTCTTTGTGTTTTTTGGTGTCGAATTTCGATGTTAGAAAGTTTCTCAAATTTCCCTCGCTCTCATTAGAAAAGTAGATAGCACAGTTGACTGTAGCCCAATGATTTTTGTTTTTAATGTTTTTCTTAAACAGTTCTTCTGAATGCAAATTGAACAAATTACTCTTGTAATTCTCTACCTGTTTCAATGGAGATTTTATAGGTGTCCCATCCTTTTTCAAATGCCAGTTTGTAGAATCATCGACTGTGTAATATTCAAGATTCCAGTCCTTTACCTCTATCAATAGTAGTCCACTTCCTTTTCGCATCACAGCTATGTCTGGATTGTCGCCGTTCAAAAATGGCTGAAAGTAGATGTTATATGTATCATCTAAGTGTTGCAATAAGAAATTTAATAAAGTCCATTCTCCCTTAGTAGGTTGGACCTTTTGTCGTTCAATTACATCTATATCTGGATTTAGAATTGCCATTTGTGCAAAGTAATTCTCATGTGGTCGGTTTAGTGATTCAATGAAGTATAAGAAAACTACAAAACACATTTGACAAAAAGTATCACCTACTTCAAATTTTTTTACTACTTCAAAACCTGACCGACTCCTTTCAAACCTCTCCCTAGGTACTTTATAGCCCCCCCCTTCTTTAAGAGGTTTGGTATTCCTGTGTGCGCAACTGGGACCCCAATGCAACAACCCTGCCTTGATTTGGGAGTCGGGGTGTACCCCCTATCCTTTAACACAGTTTCATTAAATCACTCATTAAAACCAGTTAATTTTTATGGTACAAGTTGTTGGGTATAGCATCAAAACCCCTAAAGACGGCAAGCCTTATGTAGCCCTTGAGCTTGAAGGCGAAATAGAAATGATACAGTCGCAGAACACAGGCAGGTTTTACGCTACTGTTAGACGCTGCACAGTGAGCAGCACCTTCGATGAAATGACTGCCGAGCGTATGGTAGGTAAGGAAATGGCAGGTAGCATAGAGCGTGTGGCCTGTGAGCCTTATGACTTCACAGTACGGGAAACTGGCGAGGTTATCAAGATAGCCTACCGTTGGGACTACCAGCCCGAAGGCCGCAGGAGGACATTTGCTGCACCAAAGGCCAAGGTGGAAGACCTATCTGTCCCACCAGAGATACCAGCTGACATCCCAGCAGAGGAGCAGGCAGCAACATAATAATAGTAAGGGTGGCGTAATGGCTGCCCTTACTTTTTTGCTTGTTTAGATGGCGTTCAATGGCGGGACTTCCCCAAAGCAGTTCCTGTATGCCTTCAATAATTCTCTTTCCAATTCTGTAGGATTGTCAGACGGCCATAGCTGTATATACAATTCCGACAAAGGGAAACGCTCACCAATCACCTGATGGCTCTTGTAGCGTGTTCCACAGTCATGCGATGTGCCTACATACTGTGGTAGGATTGACTTTTTCAGGTTAATAACCCTGTCTAAAAACGCATTGGCTTTGCCGATGTACAATACTCCATCGCTGTCTTTCCCAAGAAATCGGTCTACAGCTACAGGAGCACCGTTCGACATGGCTATTAGCTTGTACACGCCGCCAATGTTTCCCCATTCCTTGATAAGCTCGTCTATACGGTTCCAAAGCCGTTCATCAGTCAATTGTAGTGGGGCAGACGATAGCATAACAAGTGTTTAATACAGCCAATGTACGGCAATACAAGCGTCTACACAATCTCATTTCTTCACTAAATCAATCTGCAATGCAACTACAACAAGCATCCCGCAAGAAGGCCAAGATTAAGCTCGGCCTGCAATCACCCTCTGGGGGTGGCAAAACAATGAGTGCCCTGCTGATAGCATACGGTCTGTGTGGCAGTTGGGATAAAATCGCTGTCATAGACACCGAGAACAGGAGCGCAGACCTATACGCCCATCTGGGCAGTTTCAAAACCCTGTCATTAGAGCCGCCCTATACGCCTGAACGGTACATTGAGGGCATAGACATCTGCTTAGAAGCAGGCATTGAGGTGATAGTCATTGACTCGTCCTCGCACGAATGGGAGTGCCTTTTGGACTATCATTCGTCCTTACAGGGCAATTCCTTCACCAACTGGGCCAAGGTTACACCACGTCATGAGTCATTTGTAAACAAGGTGCTACAGTCCAATGCTCACTTCATCTGTACGATGAGGAGTAAGATTGACTACGTTCTCTCTGAAAAGAACGGCAAACAGGTGCCTGAAAAGGTAGGGCTAAAGGCCGTACAACGGGACAATCTCGAGTATGAGTTCACCTGCCTGCTGGAATTGAACATGCAGCACATGGCCAAAGCATCCAAGGACAGGACTGGTCTGTTCACAGGTAAGCCCGAGTTCATTCCTACAATAGCTACAGGCAAGGCAATAGCTGACTGGTGCAATCAGGGCGAAGAGCCACCTGCGCCCATGACCTATGAACAAGTGCTACAGCTTGTCCGTACCTGTCCTTCCATTGCCGACCTCAATACCCTCTATCAATCTCAGCCCAGGTTTCAACAAGCACTTGGGCCTGAGTTCACAGCCAGAAAACACCAACTGAACAACATCGTTAACCAACCAACTAATTCCTAACATGGAACTACAGACAGTAACCAAAGAGCCTGTACAGATAGGCGAAACTATTGCCGAGGTAATGGACGAAATGCAATCGTCAGGCAAGGCATTCATTGAGGCAAATTCAATAGGCGGAAGCCTTCATGAGCTCAATAACAAACACATCATTCCTGTCTTTGTGCGGGAGAATGAGCCTGCTATATCGCACGGTGAGTTCATAGATGCCACCATGCAGGCCGTGAGCGGCATATTCAAAGGCGAGACCATTCTACGCCCCAATATCAGGCTTTCGCATCCCATCAAGGGTAGAATACCCGAAGCGAGGAATAAGCCCGCTAAAGAGCTATTAGACCACGAGAAAACGCTCTATTACGAGCGCATGGCCTTTCTGATAGAGTTGCCATCCATCACCAATGAGATAGAGGGCAACAGGCTCACTTTGACCATAGGAGGTGTAAAGGCGTACAATATGGATAGCCTTGTGACCAAAAACTCCGAGCAGCATTTCAAGGTGTTTATAGGCTTCAAAAACCTCGTATGCACCAACCTGTGTGTATCTACAGATGGTTATCTGAGCAACCTGAAGGTAAAGAGCATCGATGCCCTATACAATGCTATAGAGATGCTGATAATGGAGTTCGATGCTGTACACAATGCAGATGAGCTTTCACAGTTCCAGCAGCATACCCTTACAGAGCAGCAGTTCGCCCAACTTGTAGGCAGGGCCCGTATGTACAAGCACATGCCTGATGGCGCAAAACAGGGTGTCATGGAGCTTGGCCTTGGCGATGCGCAGCTCAATGCCGTATGCAGGGACTACTATACCGACAATTCTTTCTGCTGTAATGCAGACGGCAGCATCAACCTGTGGCGACTGTACAACCTGCTTACAGGGGCTAATAAGAGCTCCTACATCGACAACTTCCTTGACCGAAGCGCAAATGCCTTCAACCTCACAAGAGAGCTCATGTATGCCCTACAGAATAAGTCTGATTGTTGGTATCTAAACTGAGCCCGTATGGAAGACTATACCGTCAGTTATTGCGACCACAGCAGCATCCTTATAGTGAACTCCCTGGGGAAAATGCGACAGTTGTATACGCCATTCAGAGTAGTGTGCAGGGATAATAACCTGGGTCTAAGCAAAGGAAGCTCCGTGTACATTGAGGAAGTAGCATCTACCGAACGGGATGGGCTGCTATTCATCACCAACACAGGCACGTACCCACATTCCTGCTTTACGATAGTTGCCAGTTTCTGAGCCAATATGCCCCACCTACTATAGCATAGTGTGGAAGTCCATACTCGGGGCATTAGGCGCAGATGGCAGCGGAGAGTTGTGCTGTATTTTGTTATAGGCTATACAGGTGTATTGCTGGTGCACACAGCCCTACATCATGCCGAATTCTTTTGAGAAGGTCTTTCCTCTCCATAATCACAAAGACCCCTGAAAACGAATGGTAAAGTAGCTTAACAACCTTAACTGGCTTAACTCGGTATGTCTGTAGTTAGGTTAGTTAAGGGAGTTAACGTAGTTAAGGCGTAGGTTAACGTCCTTTCAACCTGGGTGAAATCAAAGAGTGGTTGTATGAGGTCGCATGGTTGGTCGCTCGAATATCTATATGTGGGGCCGACCGACCGCATGGTACAACATTTATCCCCCAGCCTTAATAGGGGCGTAGGATAATACCTGCACCAACGGTTATGACCGCTTCAGATTACACCCAGGTTTCCACTACAGTCACATGTGAGTTAAAGCAATGTTAAGTTGTCTCTTGGTGTTCAAATGAGCCAACCTGTTGACATAGTATCTCGTCTATAGTATAAAAAAGTTTTATCATGAATCGAAAAGTGACGAGTCCGTCGATGGCATCAGATGCCGCAAAAATTCTGCAAGATGAAAACGCTTCTGCCATCCAAAAAAGGTTAGCTGGCTCTGTGTTATCGCAGGTCAATAAAACCCACGAGACAGGAAAGGAGATGGAAACCATAGCATCGAATGTGCTGAAGAGTGAGAAGTACAGTGAAGAGACTAAGTCGTTAGCTGCTTCCGTGCTATCACAGTCGGACAAACAACGATAGGAATCTGCAGGTTGGCTATTCAAACTGCGTCACCAAAGTTGCAAAACCTGCGTCACCCGCAGTCCCCTGACGGGCTGAAAGCCTGTCGTAGCGTACTAGTATGGGGTGCTAGGGGTCGCAAGTTCGAATCTTGTCTTCCCGACATAAAAGCCTGATGACTTACAAGTTATCAGGCTTTTTTATGCCCTGAAGTGTTGATTTTCATAGGGTTAGCGCATGTCTTGCGCTGATATTGCAACTGTCTTAATATGGGCCTTTAAGGCCAGAAAAACGACCATTTGCGTCACCATCATGTGGAGTTTCGCTTCTCTGCCGCAAACTACCTTTCTTTTGTCGCAGCAAGCCATACCGTGTTTCGTGGTTATGTGCCACCTTTGCTGTAAAGTACATTCGTAATCATCGCACAATCAAACCGTCATGAGCACTAACACCGTTTCCCTGCACAGGGTCATCAAAACCACCCCCGAGAAGTTGTTTAAGGCATTTACCGATCCGCTGGCCATGGCGGCATGGCTGCCTCCCTACGGCTTCTTATGCAATGTACACCACTTCGATGCACAGGTAGGAGGCACCTTCCGTATGTCGTTTCACAACTTTGGTACCGGTCACATCCATTCGTTTGGGGGCACATTTACCGATGTAGTACCCAATATGTTCCTGCGCTATACCGATACTTTTGACGACCCCAATCTGCCCGGCGAAATCGTGAATTCGGTTTGGATAGAGCCCTGCATGGTGGGCACACAACTACGGATAACACAGGAAGGCATACCAGCGATGATACCCGCCGAAATGTGCTATCTGGGCTGGCAGGAAAGTCTGGAGAAGCTCATAAAACTGGTAGAGCCTGTAATACCAGATGCCTGACATCAGGAAAAGTGTTTATCGTACCAAGGTTTAACGATGCGGTTCACATAACCCGCCAGGTAGGCCTCGTTCACAAACATACTGCTCCAGTTCTCGAATCGGGCACACTGTATGCCAAGGTAAAAGAAATACATACTTACCCCGAGGGCGGGCAGCAATGCCCGTTCTTGGGGCATTAGTGGGCGTATAGCTTCGTACCCTTTCATAAATGCCTCTGTCTTTTGGGTGCATACAGCAGCATCGCGTTCGGTATAGAATAGCTGCATCAGGTAGTAGGCTACATCGGTACACAGCCAGCCATTACCACAAAAATCAAAGTCGAACAGCGTAGCCTGTCCATCATCGGTTATGTTCATATTGTCGAACCACACATCCATATGCACTATACCCTTGGGTAGGTTTTTCGTATCCACATCGGCCAGCAGGGCCAGCATTTGTGTTTGTGTGCGTTGCAGCCACTGCATTTCCGGTGTGTGTGCCGGCAGGCAGGCCGCTATTTGTGGTAGCGATTGTAGTAGCAGGGTGTCTGCTGTATAGTCGGGTCGGTTCAGTTCCATACCCATGGTAGTCTGGTGCATGCGGGCCATCATGTTGCCCACTTGTTGATGCAGGGCGGCGGGTAATTGCTGCTGCTTACTGCCGGGCGCATGGGTAAACAATACGGCATACCGTTCTCCTTCCGGTGCGTCTATGGGCAGTATATATTGCCCTCCGTTATGCATCACCGGTACCGATATAGGCAACCTTGCCCCATGCAGCACGTTCAGCAGTTTCAGCTCTTCTTCTATGGCCAGTGGCGTGCGCCAGCTATAGGCATATATGCGCAGCACAAACCGGCCAGTTGAGCATTGTACACTATACGTATCGTTTATGCCCGACTTGAGTAGCTTACAAAATACCACCGCATCGGTAGGAAAAAAGTACTCTTGCACCCACCCGCTGAGGTAGCGTGCCGATAGTATAGAACTGCTTACAGGAAAGTGTGCCATAACGCACAAAGGTAGTACCGTTTGTCAACGTACACTACCAATACACACTACCTGTTTGCAAATGCATGTGCTGAAATGCGCATGGATACAGGAATATTAATCGCTGTTTTATATATTTATGCCCATATAAATACAATTATGGGCCGGTGGCCTGCGCACAAAGCACATTTTTGGGAGATTGCCCCGTTTTTTCGGGTTTTGCTGCCATTTGCCGCAGGCATATTTGTGTACTATAGTGTGCCGCAATGGGTGGTGCCGATAGGGGTATGGGCATTACTGGCGTTGGGGGCCACGGTGGTGTGTTGGTACTTGCTGCGCCATAGCCGCCATGCTGTTTTTTTTGCCGCCATGCAGGTAGCTTTCTTTTCGGCAGGTATGGCCATAACGGGCTATAACGATATACGTAGCCGTCCGCAATGGATGGGGCATGACATACATACCGGCGATATGTATGTAGCCGCCATTACAGGCACACCACAAGAGAAGGCCCGCACATGGAAGCTACCCGTGCGTGTACTGGGCCGGGTAGATGCCCATGGCGTATGGCCCACACCCGGCAATGCATTTGTATACCTGCGGCGTACCGATGCGCCCATGCTATACCGCAAGGGCGATACCCTGCTGCTGCCCGGCCGCTGGGAGCAGATACGCGATGCCGGCAACCCGTTCGAGTTTGGGTATGCCGCCTATTGCGCCCGCAACAACATCAGGCACAGGCAGTGGTGTGCCGGCAACGAGGTGCGGCTGTATGCACATGCTACAGAAACACAGCTACCCCTTACCGAGCGCATGCACCAGTGGAGTATGCGCCAACTGGACAAATATCTGGCGGGGCACCGCGCACGCGGGCTGCTGCAAGCCATGCTCATGGGCGATGAGGTGCATCTGGATGGCGACCTGCAACGGGCCTATGCCGAGACCGGAATTGTACACATCATTGCCATATCGGGCGGCAATGTGGCCGTGTTTTTTATAGTTATTTCTACCCTGCTGGGCTGGCTGCGGCACAAGCGGTACATATGGGTAAAGTATGTGGTGGCCATGCCCATAGTGTGGTTCTATGTACTGGCTGCCGGGGCGCAACCATCGGCCATGCGGGCGGCTGCCATGTTTTCTTTGCTGGCCTTCGGCATCATTATGCGGCGCAATAGCAACAGCCTGAATGAGTTGTTTGCCACGGCCTTTCTGCTGCTGTGTGCCGAGCCTGCCTGGCTCATGTCCATAGGGTTTCAGTTGTCATTTGCCGCAGTGTTGTCTATTATCCTGTTTTATCCCTATGTGTATGCATGGGTTACGGTACGCACCCGCCCCGGCTTTGGGCCCAACAAGGTAGTACGGTTCATTACCGGTCGTATACTAATGTTGCCCGCCAAACTATGGAAGGTAGTGGCCATGAGCATAGCCGCCGAAATTTTGATAGCCCCACTGGTTATTTACTACTTCCACACGTTTCCGCTCATGTTCATACTGGCCAATGCGGCCGCTTATCTCTTCATGAGTTTTGTACTGATGCAGAGCATGGTAATGCTGGCCCTGAGTGGCGTACCCGTTATAGCCGGCACCATAGCGGCAGCCATCAAGGCCCTCACAGATTTCTTTGGCAGTATAGTAGCCATATTGCAAAATACCGGGCCATTGGCATTGCACCATATATCGCTCAATACGTTGGAGACCCTGTTGCTGTACAGTGCCGTGGCCGATCTGGCCTACTTTCTGGTACGGCGGTACAAGCCTGCCGTATTTGCTGCCGTTGGTGCGGTATGCCTGTTGCTGGTATCGCTTATGGTACACGAGTGGCACTTGCTGCACCAGCGTCGCCTTATTGTATACAATACCCCACATGCCTGCCATGCCGAGCTGGATGAGGGTACCTACTATACCATACTCTGTACCGATACCGCTGCCACTACCGAGATACAGGGCATTACCACCCCAGCACACATGGGCTGGAGCATGTGGCACTATGTGGCATCGCCACCCCGGCAGGTATGCCATATTGCCGGCAAAACACTGATTTTTGCCGATAGTACGGTACCCGCAACTGGTAGTTTTCCGGCCTACTATGTAGTAGTGCAGCAAGAAGCCGATGTGCCCCGGTTGAAACAAATTTTTGCCCCGCATACAATAATTGCGGCTGGTAGCTACCCGCGCGGTAAATTGGCCCTGTTAGAACAGTCTTGCCGTGAGCAGGGTATTGTATGCTATTCTGTTGCTAATAGAGGCGCATTCGTACTGGTCGACTGATAATGCAGGGCAATGTAACGGTTGCAATGCAGCGAAATAACAACCGCACAACATGGGTACAGCATTCACTATGTTAAATACATGTGGAATAAATTGCCACCCATGACCCTTTTGCCTACAATTGATGATTTTAATGTGGCGAGTATTTCTCATTTTTACATGCCCGCCCTCTGTAGCTTGTTTTGGGGTGCAGCAGCGGGTGCAAAAAACAGCAATAGCCTTGCACTACGGAATCATAGGATACCCGCTTGCGCATTCGTTTTCACCTGCATATTTCAGAAAGAAGTTTTCTGAATTGCAGATACAGGCGTTTTATGATGCCTACCCGCTGCAAGACATACATACCTTTGATGCCTTTATGGCCGCCCACCCCCAGTTGCGGGGGCTGAATGTTACCATTCCCCACAAAGAGGCTATACTGCCCATGCTGCACGAAATAGATGAAACCGTAGTAGTAACCGGTGCAGCCAACTGCATAACCATACGCGATGGCTACCGCAAGGGGTATAATACCGATGTAGTAGGTTTTGCCCAAAGCCTGATACCATTGCTGAAACCACACCACACCATGGCTCTGGTGCTGGGTAGCGGAGGTGGTGCCCGTGCTGTGCGGTACGTACTAACGCAGTTGGGCATACCGTGGACTATAGTATCGCGCAGGCCGGCACGCCATGTGTTGTCTTATGCCAGCCTTACCCCCGCCATTATCGAGGCACATCCCCTCATCATCAATACCACGCCACTGGGTATGTACCCGCACATAGACGAAGCCCCGTCCATATCATGGGAAGGAGTAGGCACACAGCACCTGCTGTACGACCTTATTTATAACCCCGAAGAGACAGTTTTTCTGCGCAATGGTCGCATGCGTGGTGCTACCACCAAAAACGGCTTCGAGATGCTGGTACTACAGGCCGAAGCCAATTGGGAGATATGGACCCGCCCCGAAGTGCCGGAGCGTTAATTGTTAGTTACGAAGAATATGTGCTTCTCTCAGTTTGGCATCTATCAGCGATGCGTCTTTGTTTCTGCGCCTGATGTCCATCAGCTTATGAAAGCCAGAACTGAATAAGGTTTGGTATAAGGCTTTAGAACGTTTTTCGGTAGGTATCTGTGCTGCATCTGTAGGGTATTGCATGGTTAGTGCGCCATCGGCAGCCACACGCAGTATTATCTGCCTTTCCGATGGTATGTTGGATGCTTTATTGTCCGACAGTAGGGTATTCTCATCGGCCTTTGTAAACATAATATAGTCGAATATAGAATGCTCTTCTACCACCCGTGCCTGTGCGCCATCATACTGGTAGCATCGCAATACATAGTAGCCCTTTTCTTTGTTGATGCGCAACAGCATGGGTGATGACATTACTGTTGTGTCGGCAGTGGTTTTGCCCTTGCTTGCCCATAGCGGAAAGGCCGTGCCATCGCAAATGGTATCGCACTCTTTGTTCCAGACACCGGTAAAGCGGTCTGTCTGCGTACAGGATGCAAACACAAGGCACATAGCCAGTATAGTGTACTTTTTCATGAGGTATAATTCAGAAGGATATGTAAAATTACAAATCTGTATCGATATTATAGTATGTTACGGCAGGTATATCGTTAATTGCACGCTAATGGTTTACTTTGTGACCGTATAAACAACAGGGCCATGGCAGCAATAACACCACCTGAAACAGGAAAGAACCGTATTACCATGTACATACTCATGGCCATGGTTTTGGGCATAGGTATCGGTTTTGTAATGAACGAGTGGCTTGCCGGCAAGCCCGATACACTGAAAGACCAGTATCTGCAACCATTCTCGCTGCTGGCCGATGTGTTTCTGCGCATGGTGAAGATGATTATTGCCCCTTTGGTCTTTAGTACACTGGTAGTAGGGGTGGCCCGGCAGGGCAGCGTGCAAACGGTGGGGCGTGTGGGGGGCAAAACGCTGCTGTGGTTCATCTTCTTTGCCTTTGTGAGCCTGATGCTGGGTATGCTGCTGGTAAACTTTTTTGCACCGGGTACTGCTATGCACCTGCCCTTGCCCGATGGCAAGGAAGGGAGTATAGCCCATGCCGCCCTGACGCTGAAGGATTTTGTCAGCCACATTTTTCCGGTAAGTGTTATAGATGCTATGGCCAAAAACGAGATACTACAGGTGGTAGTGTTTTCTCTGTTCTTTGGGGTGGCTACAGCAGCCGTGGGCGAGAAAGGAGCCATTATTGTTACCCTGCTCGATTCGCTGGCACATATAGTGCTCAAGATGACTTCTTACATCATGAACTTTGCACCACTGGCGGTACTGGGGGCTATGGCGGCCGTTATAGGCCGGCAGGGGCTGGGGATACTTGGTACCTATTCTCTGTTTATTGGCGAGTTCTATCTGGGGCTTTTGCTGCTGTTGTGTATACTGGTAGGGGCGTTGTGGCTGGTAGTAGGCCAGCGCACCGGCAAGCTGCTTACCCACATCAAAGACCCCATACTGGTAGCCTTCTCTACCAGTAGCAGCGAGGCTGCCTTCCCCCGGCTGATGCTGGAATTGGAGCGGTTTGGGTGCGATAATAAGATAGTAAGCTTTGTTTTGCCATTGGGTTATTCCTTCAATCTGGATGGGTCTATGATGTATATGTCATTTGCCTCCATATTTATTGCTCAGTGCTACGGTATTCATCTGGATGTGGGCACCCAAATCAGTATGCTACTGGTATTGATGATAACCAGTAAGGGTATAGCCGGCGTGCCACGTGCATCGCTGGTGGTGATAGCAGGTACGCTGGCCACCTTCAATATACCTGAGGCAGGGCTGGCACTACTGCTGGGCATAGACCCCTTGCTGGATATGGGCCGCTCTGCCACCAACGTTGTGGGCAACAGTGTGGCCACTGTGGCAATGTGCAAATGGGAAGGGGCTTTGGATGATTAGTTGTTATTGCCACAGACATTTGACAGTTAATTGTGAATGAATTATTAACGCAGCTATTCGCAATAGATTTGTCCGGTGGTAATTGGTAATATTGTGTTGCAGTTTCTTTTATGAAAACGCCACTACAATTCTCGTTCATAATAGCCTTGCTGTTTTCGGTGCCGGCCTATGGCCATAATATGCAATTGTTTCAGTCTATGATACACTTCAGGGCCGAGGTGCTATCTTTTTTGAATGTGAGTGTGTTCATCACCGCACTTATCTCGTACAAGCAGTTTTTCTTTCCCGGCAACAACAATACACTACCTTTTCAGGTATTCAATATCGTCTTTGTAACGCTGTTTTATGGCCTTGGGCTACCCTTTCTTATTGCCAACAAAGCCTACTATGAGGGCTATGAAACATTAGTGCCTATGCAGGTGTTGGGCAAGTTTTTTCTGAGTGCCAACTTCAGTTCTGTAGCACAGTGGTTTATCATTGCGTCATTACCTATCAATGTGTTATACATTATTCGTTTCAGGAAAGACTACTACGAAGCAGGTATAGCCTATGCCGGCAAACAAGAGAAACAACCCGAAACAATAGCACTACCAGCAACAGCCCCACCACCCAGTGAAGCAAACAGTGCGGAGCCCGATGTGCTTGCCACAACCGGGATAGATGTAACGGACGATAACAGCGATGGAGATAGCCCTTACAGAGCCCTTGCCAGTACACAGCATGCCGACACCGCAGAAGAAACTACCCTGTAGTGTGGCGTAGGTATAAGTGTACAAGTTTTGTTTGCAGGAGATGTAAGGAAGGATATAAAAACGGCACTACTTCAACCGTTCCAATACACCCTTTCGCTTCACAAGGTTTTTATAGTCCCATTGTATGCTTTCGCATTTGCCCAGCCAGCGGGCCATATCATCTTCGTTTATCTGGCTAACATCGGTAATGCGTGCTTCAGAAGCCTTGAAGGAACCTTCTGCCACCAATTCGGGTTCGTCGAAAGACTGACCGCTCCAAAACAATAGCCGCATCCAGTTTTTCAGTTTGCAGTAACCCACTACGGGGTTGCCATCCAGAAACCATACCGGGTGGCGGTGCCAAATTTTATGTTCGGCTTGGGGTAGGTGCCGGCAAATGGCTTCGTACAGTTTTTCGGCAATGGCCCTTTCGGCATCGGTAAGTTGCTGGTGATAGTCTTGTATTTCCTGTTTCATGATGTAGGCTATGTTACAAGGACGAAGATAATAGCAACAATATATACTTGTATGCAGCCAACCCGCCTTTATTGGCTGCATACAAGTAGTAGCACCTACAGGTTGGGCTGGGGCGTAATACGCAGATAGGGCTTTATGACACGAAACCCTTTGGGGAACTTTGCCGGAATGTCTACATCTTTTACGGCAGGTAGTATCACTACATCGTCGCCCTGCTGCCAGTTGGCAGGGGTGGCTACCTGATAGTGTGCGGTAAGTTGCAGACTGTCTATAACACGCAACAACTCGTAAAAGTTGCGCCCGGTAGAGGCCGGATAGGTGAGTGTGAGTTTTATCTTTTTGTCGGGCCCTATTACAAATACCGACCGTACAGTAGCCGTTTCGCTGGCGTTGGGGTGTATCAGGTCGTATAGTTCCGATACCTTCCTATCGGCATCGGCAATGATGGGAAAGTTCACCACCGTTTGTTGTGTTTCGTTTATATCATCTATCCACAGGTGGTGGCGGCCCACAGGGTCTACACTCAGTGCTATTACCTTTACATTGCGTGCGGCAAATTCTGCCGCCAGTTTGGCGGTAGCACCCAGCTCGGTAGTGCATACGGGGGTAAAGTCGGCAGGGTGCGAGAAGAAGATACCCCAGGCGTTGCCCAGGTATTCATAAAAGTCAATTCTTCCTTCCGATGTCTCGGCGGTAAAGTTGGGGGCAATGTCGCCCAGTCTCAATGTTGCCATATAGCGTTGTTTTTTTAGTGAAACAATTTTCTGAGATGCTGATCGGATTCGAACCGATGTCCCGGCTTTTGCAGAGCCGTGCCTTGCCTCTCGGCCACAGCATCGTTTTGAGGGGTATGGCCCTAAAACGCCGGAGGGCTTTACGCTATGTGGTAAAGCCCTCCGGCATATACATTCCACATAGCCCCGTCAGGTAGCCATACAAGTACAACACAGCATACAGGCAGTGTGGCAGGTAGTAGAGTACGTCATGATTTTTACTGGTTGCATAGTTTGAATGATAAAAAAAATCCTCCGGTAGTGCGTACCGGAGGATGAAAGTATATGAAAAGAATATTATGAATATCTATCCAATACAACAATCCTCCACAGCACTACAACAACACACGTTGTGCTGCATGCTTGTTAGGTTCATTGTATGTACAATATTGGTC
Organism: Chitinophagaceae bacterium; assembly: GCA_021151685.1. Lineage (GTDB taxonomy): Bacteria > Bacteroidota > Bacteroidia > Chitinophagales > Chitinophagaceae > Nemorincola. Next base: position 9,484 of record JAGKWS010000059.1, on the reverse strand, counting down.
ATTGTTTACTTTACTATTGCTAAATTAGGGATGTTGGCATTCACCAACAAAAAAAGTTTGTGCTTGTAAGGGGCTATATTACTTCTTATACACCTTCACCGCTATGGTATAGTCTTCCATTTTTTCTATTTGCTGCTCGCGGCTCATGTAGGCTATTTTGGCATACTTGGGCAGCTTCAGGTTGCGCTCGGGCAGTTTGTGCAGCAGGGCCACTATGGCATTGGTGCTTACGGCATAGGTTTTTTCTTCGCTGGCAGCACCTATAGCCGTCAGCAGGCCCAGTACATTACCCTTGCTATCCATAAGCGGAGAGCCGCTCTGGCCGTGGCCTGCGGGTAGCTCCAGTGTATATTGCAGCTTGTCGCCCTCAAAACCATTGCGGCTGGCTATATAGCCTTCGCTATACATAATCTCGTCGGTAGGGTAGCCCATGGTATAGATGTGCGTGCCCAAACCTGCCTTTGTTTTAGGGAAGGTATACGGAAGATCGCCCTTGCCAAAACGGAAACCCGGCTTATCTACCTTCATAATAGCCACATCCGCAGCCGCATCAAACGTTACCAAAGACGCTTTGTAATACTGGCCCTCGCTGTTTTGTATATATACCGAGTCGCCATAGCCATTTTCGTCGTGTATTACGTGGTAGGCTGTTACAAAGTAGCCATTGTTGGTAAGGGCAAAACCGGTACCGGTCTTCTTAACGTCCGACGATGGTTTGTTGGTTTTTTTCGTTTTGTCTACAAGGTCTTGCTCCAGCTTCAGTTGCTTTTGCAGTTGTTTGGCCTGTTCTATTTTCAGGCCTGTTACCTCGCGGCTTATGGTATTGTACTTCGATTCTGTTTTGTTGATGGTAGGCTTCAGGCTCCAGAAGGTAATGGTAGAGGTCATGATGGCTACCGTAGCCGCTACGCCCGCAGTGCGCCACATTTGCGGCGAGAATAGATAGATTTTTGCTTTCTTCTCAGGCTTTGCGACAGTTTCTTGCTGGTGAATATCTTTCAGCATAGCGCGGAAACGCTTTTGCTTGCCGCTTTCGGTAGCAGATTGTATCAGGTTAATGGCTTCGTTAAACTCAGCAGCAAATGCCGCATCGCTATTAAGGCGGGTGCTTATTTGCTCTTTTTCAAGGGTTGGCAGAGAGCCGTCCAGCCATTTTTCGGCCAGCTCCCATATGTTTATTTTGTTGATAGACATCTTACTTTATTTATACGTCTTTCACCCGGCTTACGACTGGTAAAACAATTTACGCAGCCGTGCAAGGCACTTATATTTTTGTGTTTTGGCATTGTCGGGGTTGGTGTACCCAAAGTCTGCCGCTATTTCCTGCATACTCTTGTCCTGATGGTAGTATGCCTTCAGTATAGAGCGGCAGGGCTCGCCCAGTTGGTCCAGTGCATTGTCCAGTTGCTCAAAGTGGGCTTCCCGCTCGTGGTGAATACTGATGTCGTCGTTGTAGGCAGTTCCACCACTTCCGTCTTCATCGTCATTCCCCATATTGTCCAGCAGGGCCACCGGCTCCCGGCTTTGTTTCTGTAGTTTTTTGTACCACAGATTTTTGCTTACTGCCAACAGATACGTGCTCATGCTACTCGTCAGCCGGAAGTCAGGGTCTTGCGCCTTGTTATAAAGAACCACCATTGCCTCCTGAAACAGGTCGGCAGCATCGTTCTCGTTTCCTCCGTTTTTTATCATCCAGCCCGACACAATGCGGTAGTTCTGGCGATAAATCTGTTCCGTTGCGGCGCGTTGCCCACTGGCAAGTGCCGTTAGTAGCTCGTGTTCCGTGGTAGTTGGGCTTTGCAATGGTTAATACAGATTTGAGAAAAAAGTAACCCAATTGACCCAAAATAGTTTTGGGTATGTGTGGGTAATGACATTTATGTTGCAAAAATAGGTTTTTTGCTGTCGGGCCCGTTATGCGGTAGTTGGTGCCCCATGGCAGGGTATCAGCTCCTTACCAGCTCCCACAGTACCACCCCTACCGTTACCGATATGTTGAGTGAGTGTTTGGAGCCCCATTGCGGAATTTCGGCACAAACATCGGCCAGTGCAAGGGCTTCATCGCTTACGCCCGTTACCTCGTTGCCAAAGACGAGTGCCAGTTTTTGCCCCTGTTGGGGCAACTGTTGCAACGCTATGCTGCCATGCGCCTGCTCTATAGCTACAATGTGGTAGCCATGTGCTTTGGCGGCATGTATGGCCTCTGTAACGGTGGCAAAGTGCTGCCATGGCACAGTTTCGGTAGCTCCCAGCGCAGTTTTGTGAATGTCGCGGTGGGGTGGCTGCGGTGTGTAGCCACAAAGGTATATGCCGGCTGCGGCAAAGGCATCGCAGGTGCGGAATGCCGAGCCTACGTTTTGCATACTGCGTACGTCGTCCAATATCACCAGTATGGGGTTGCGTGGTGCATCTTTTGCTTCATCGGCACTCAGGCGACCAAGGTCGTCCATGGTTTTGCGTATTATGCTCATGTGGTTTTATTAGTCGGTACGGGATGTTTGCAGTTGGTACACATCGGGGCGGGTGGTATTTACCGGTATGCCCAGCGACTGTGCAATGTAGTCTTGCGCAGTGGTGCGTACATTCAGTTTGTTGATTTTGGTATTGGAACCCGATGGGTGTACCCTGTTTGACAGGAATACAAACACCAGCCCCGTAGCAGGGTCGGCCCAGGCACAGGTTCCGGTAAAGCCCTGATGGCCAAAGGTAAGGCCACTCCAGCGGTCTCCTGCTCCACCCCCATTGTCGGCCTCGGGCAGGGCCTTGTCAAAGCCCAGACCACGGTGGCTTATCTTGCTGCCATAGGTAGTGAACTGCTCTATGGTAGCTGGCTTGAAGTAGGTTTTGCCCGCATAGGTACCCTTGTTCAGCAACATCTGGAAGATAACGGCCACATCGTGCGCAGTAGAAAACAGGCCTGCATGGCCACCCACGCCACCCAGCATGGCCGCACCGGGGTCGTGTACATAGCCCCGCAGTACTCCCTGACGGAAATTGAGGTCGAGTTCGGTAGGGGCAATGCTGTTAGAGTCCATAATGCGTAGTGGGTTGTAGGCAGTATGCTTCAGCCCCAGTGGTTTGTAAAATTCATCGGCTACGTATTTGTCTATCGGCTTGCCGGTTATTTCTTTTACAATGGCTGCAAGGAAATAGAAGTCGAGGTCGGAATAGACCATTTTGCCCCTATTGTCCAGCTTACTGTCATATATCTGCTGCCACATGGTATCTACATAGTCGTCGCGCAGGTACACATTGCGGGCCATTTGTATGCTGTAGCCCTGCTGCTTGCTGCTACGGTAGTATTGGGGTATTATTTTGCCACTTTTATCGGTAATGTCTTTGTAGAAAGGTATCCAGCCCTTCAGCCCTGCCTGATGCAGCAACAAGTCCTTTATTTTCAGATTCTCCTTATTGGTGTTGCGGGCCTGTGGCAGATAGTCGCCAATGGTTTTGTTCAGGCTCAGTTTGCCCTGCTCGTACAGGCGCATTACCGCCAGCGTGGTAGATAGTACCTTGGTACAAGAGGCCACGTCGTAAATGGTGTTTTCGGTAACGGCTTGTTCCTTCTGGTAGTTGAGGTAGCCGAAAGACTGGTCGTAAAACACATTGCCATTGCGCGCCGCCAGTATGCGGCAACCGGGGAAGGCCCCCTGTGCTATGCTCCGGGCTATAAACATATTCAGCTTGTCCAGCGCATCGGGGTCGGTAACGCCTGCCTCGGCCGGGAATACCGGGCGCAGCATGGCAGAAGGCTCTTTCAATGCCACCTTCAAAGGCTTGGGCAGTGCCCCTATGGTCTGGCCATCGGCACAGGCGGTAACGGGTAGTTTGCCTTTGGGTTTCAGCTTTTTCAGCAGTATGCGGGCCATGGCAAGCTGGGTAAGGGTATCGTCTTCGTACCCTACCATTACAGAGCCTGCACCACAGAAAAACTGCTGCGAATAGGCATTGCCCATGGGTACAATCATCACATTGCGCATGGTAGCAGCCTGTTGCAGCAATGCCAATGCCTCGTCGCCAATGCCGTAGTTGGCTGTAGATGCATTGCTCATATTGTGTATTACCACCAGTGCTATGCTGTATTGGCCCATTTGGTCCAGAATGTCCTGTGCCTTATTGGTGCCGGCCCCCTTGGGCAGCCAGTGGGCTTTTACATTGTCGAAGTGATCGTCCAACGCAGCATAGAGCGGGGTAGCATCGGTTGCATTGATGCCTATGTAGCCTATGCGTGCCGTTTCGTTCATCTTCTTTAGTATCTGGTTTTCATCCTTTACCAGTGTGATGGCAGCACGGGCTATACGGGCACGTGTGCTGTCTACCTCCTCGTTCAGGTCGGCCACTATATTGTCGGTGCTTATGTCTTTCCAGCTATCCAGCCCGGCATCGTACTTGGCGCGCAGTATCTTTTTTACGCTGGTTTCCAGTGCGGTTTCGGGTATTTGTCCGCTGTCTATGGCGGCATGTATGCGGGCAATAGCGGTGGGTACATCTTGCGAAAACAGCAAAATATCATTACCCGCAGCAAAGGCACGCAAATCGGCCTCGCCGGGCTGAAAGTAGTTGGTAAGCCCCTTCATGTTGAGGGCATCGGTAATGACCAGACCATCGTAGTGCAGGCGATTGCGAAGCAAGCCGGTGATGATGTTGGGCGAGAGTGATGCCGGCAGGCGCGGTGTAGGCTCTACCGATGGCACCTCCAGATGGGCTACCATGATGCTCTTTACCTTTTCGGCAATCATTTGGCGAAATGGGTATAGTTCTACCGAATCGAGCTGCTCTACCGAACGGTCTATGAGCGGCATATCGGCATGAGAGTCGGTACTGGTATTGCCATGACCCGGAAAATGTTTGGCCGATGCCATAACCCCATTGCGCTGCAAGCCACGCACATAGGCACGGCCCATACGGGCTACCAGCGTCTTTTCTTCGCCAAATGCGCGCGAGTTGATGACGGGATTGGCGGGGTTATTGTTCACATCCACATCGGGGGCAAAATCTATATGTACCCCCATCCGGCGGCATTGCCGCGCAATGGCCGATGCCATACGGCCCATTAGGCTGGTATCGCGCGTGGCACCCAGCATCATTTGGCGCGGGAACGATTTTATACTATCCAGCCGCATACCCAGCCCCCATTCGGCATCCATACCTATCAGCAGGGGCACCTGTGCCATACGCTGGTACTTGTTGGTAAGCAGGGCTTGCCTTGCAGGGCCTCCCTGCATAAAGATGAGCCCACCTATCTGGTGGTTGTTCAGTAGCTCGGTAACCTTGTCTTCGTTGTAGTTTTTACCGCCCGAGTAGGCCGCTACCATAAACAACTGGCCTATGCGCTCGTCCATGGTCAGTTTGCTGTATATATCGTCCACCCAGTTTTCGCGGGCAGCATTTTCTATGCGGTGTGGCTTGCCCCGGTATACCGGCTGTGCCATGCCGGCCAATGCCAACAGGGAAAATAGCGATGCTGCAACGGCTGATTTTCTGAGAGATATGCGCATAGAAACAAAAATAACCCTACTTGGGTAACTAAGGAAGAATGTCACAATAAAGTACACTAAGCTGCGCCATTATTTTTCATTTTTTCAAGGAATAAAATCTGCGAATAGCTGGCCTATTTAAGGACTTTTATGACGCAGAAACAAATGGAAAAGAACAAGCAGAATGGTGTACTTTATTGTTACATTCTTCCTTATACGCCTTCGGGCACTATACTTCGTTTTGCACTGCTCTTTTTTGCACATTCTTGCTACATTTGAAAATATTTTTTAATAGCACCAAAATGAAAAGACACATACCACTGAAAGATAAAATAGGGTACGTGCTGCTACCCCTGCTGTTGGTTTCGCAAAGAGCCGGTGCCGACCCGCTGAACGGAGGTATGGATGAATCTATCGGGCTCTTTCTTGTGCTGTTTGGTGTGGTGGTGGCTATTATTACTACTGGCCTTGTCCTCAGCATCAAGAGTTATCGTACGAGACAAAAAGCACCGGGTGTGGCTACATGGATTTTTGTGGCACTGAGCAAGGCTATTTCTATCGTTGTTCAGTATGTGGCCTACTCGTGGTTGGGTTTCATTGGGCTTGTTGGTTTACCCGCCAATGTAAGTATCATCTTCATGCTGGCGGCGGTAGAAAGGCATCTGTCGGGGCGGCAGTTTTTGGCAAGTGTTGTCATCCGGTCGGCATTAACCTTTATAGTTGTCTCCTATCCTCTGTTCTATTTCATACGTCTTCAGCGGTTCGGGTTTTATGATGCACATTTTTCTGTAGGGCTCAATACGCTCTTGCTATCGGCTATTATCACATGGTCTGTTTACCGTGTATTGATGGTAAGCCATACCAAAAATATTGTGGTAAAAGGAGTGGGGCAGCCTATACTGTGGAGTGTGATAACAGGCATTGCCATACACCTGATAACAGGCAGTTATGTCATTACCACAGAGCTATCTACCTTGCTACAAAAGCCCGAATTACTGGGCAGGGTGGTTTTGGGTGTGTTTCCGTACAATGTATTCAGCATCGGGGCTTGGTTGGTGTCTGGGGCAATTGCCTATGGGGTGTATGCCGGCAAGCACATGGGTATAGAGAAATAGGCAATACTGTTTCCCTTCACTGCCCCGAATGCAGCATATTCTGTAATATTGGCCCTCTATGTCGCACGAATACTACATGCATCGCTGCCTGCAACTGGCCGAACTGGCAAAGGGGTACACCGCCCCCAACCCCATGGTGGGTGCGGTATTGGTACACCAGAACAGGGTGATTGGTGAGGGGTATCACCACTTTCGTGGTGGGCCACATGCCGAGGTGAATTGCCTGAATAACGTAGTCCCTGCCGACCGTCACCTGATACCCGAAAGCACCATGTACGTGAGTCTGGAGCCCTGTGCCCACCATGGCCTTACGCCCCCCTGTGCTGCGCGACTGGTACAGGAGCGGGTGCGAGAGGTGATTATTGCCAACCGCGACCCCTTTGCAAGGGTAGACGGGCGTGGTATAGCCATTTTGCAAGCGGCTGGCATAGCAGTAACCACCGGAGTGCTGGAAGCCGAAGGCCGGTGGTTGAACCGTCGTTTCTTTTGCGCCCATACACTAAAGCGGCCTTGGGTAATACTGAAATGGGCACAAACCTCCGATGGTTTTGTGGGCACCGCCGACAGACAACCTGTAGCTATTTCGGGGCCCGAAGCGCAGGTAGCATCGCACCGGTGGCGTACCGAAGAAGGAGCTATAATGGTGGGGCACACCACCGCACTGAACGATAACCCCCGCCTTACCCCACGGTGGCACAATGGCAAGCATCCATTGCGTATAGTTACCGACAGGCATTTGCAGCTACCTGCCACCCACCACATACTGAATGAAGAAGCGGCTACATGGGTAGTAAACGAATGCGAAGAAACGGTAGCTGGCAATGTTCATTACATCAAAGTGCCATGGGGGCAACCCCTGTTGCCATCCCTGCTGGGCAGGCTCTACGATGCGGGTATTCTGAGCCTGATTGTAGAAGGCGGCCCCACACTGCACCAAAGCTTTATAACACAAAACCTGTGGGACGAAGCCCGCATCATAACCGCCACCGGCAAAACGCTTGGTGTAGGCCTGCCCGCTGCTATATTGGGTAGCAAACAGCCTGTGTGTACCCGGCATTTGGGCACCGATGTGTGTACCCTCTACACCAACAACAATGCATACCCATGGGTGACAGGTATGGACTGGTAACTATCCCCTATATAAACGCATAGAAATATATTTTTTGATTTCTGCAATGCGATAAATAGTTTTACCAACAGATGTTGTAGTCATTCATTACGGCAGCATCTGCAAAATAGTCTGGGCACAACACACATACATACCGAAGAAGAACTGATAAAAATGCTTCGTCTGAAGACGAAAGAAGCATTCGATCAGTTGTACCAGCAATATGCTGCGGTACTGTATGGCGTTATATTGCGTGTGCTGGGCGACGAGCATACCAGTCAGGATGTGTTGCAGGAGGCATTTGTAAAAATTTGGCAGCGCATAGACCAGTACGATCCCGCAAAGGGCCGCCTGTATACATGGATGCTGAACATAGCCCGTAATGCTGCGGTAGACAAACTACGGAGTAAGGGTGAAATAATGAAAACCAAAATCCATACGGGCGAAGACATCGTATATAATGAGACGGTGGCTGTTGGTAGCGAGCAAAGCACAGATACGATAGGGCTGCGCAAGCTGGTGGCAGAGCTGAAGCCCGAACATGGCACCGTGGTGCAAATGGCATACTTTAACGGATACTCTATGGATGAAATAGCGAAAACATTGGAGATACCCGTAGGAACGGTAAAAACGCGGATGCGCAGCGCAATAAAACAGTTAAAAGGTATATTTGGGAAATAGCGGTGAATACTAAGGACTACATAGAATCGGGCATTCTGGATGCTTACGCGCTGGGGGCACTCCCCCCGGAAGAGGCTGCTGCTGTAGAGCAAGCAGTGTCGCGTTATCCGGAATTGGCTGCCGAGCTGGCTGCAATACAGGCTACTGTATCGCAGATGGCTGGTAGTGCCGCCGTTCCGCCACCGCCCCATATGCAACAGCAGATATGGAATGCCATACAGGCTGCCGATGCCCCTCATGTTACCACCCGCCAGATACCTTTGCCGCCACCTGCCACCCGCGAGGGCCTTACATGGGGCCGTGCCGCCGTATGGGCTGCCCTCATAGGTAGCACAGTGCTGAATGTGTTGCTCATAAACAACAGCAACCGCATGAAGGGCGAGCAAACCGCCATGCGTACCGAGGTGGGTGAGTTGAAGCAGGCACAGCAACAACTGGCTGCCGAAATGGACGACTACCGTAAGGCGCAAAAAATGATGGCCGATACCGCCACCCAAACAGTGGTAATGCATACCGTAGTGCAGGGGCATCCAATGGCCGCCACCGTCTACTGGAGCAAACAAAACGGTGCCGCATGGGTGGCTATGAATGCCCTGCCCGTACCACCCAAGGGCAAGCAGTACCAACTGTGGGTGATACAAAATGGCAAACCTGTGAGCATGGGTGTACTACCCGGCTACATGGCCAGCACACCGGGTGTGAAGCTGGTAGACATGCAGGTGATGAATGCCGAAGCATTTGCCATATCGCTGGAGAAAGAAGGAGGCAATGCTACACCTACCGAAGTATATGTGTTGGGCAAGGCCTGACGGATTTAATCTCACTTATACATAATGTTTGCGCAAACATCTCATGGGCCCTTGTGGCCTTGATGTAGAGCCTGAATCTCAGGGCCACCTTTGTGCGCCTTGTGTTTAAGAAACATCCCTTACTGTTAATCGTGAGGTCAAATTGCCATCATACAGAGTCTGTTCAAAAAAAGTTTGAAAATTTTTTCGTTGGCTAAAACCGAATGTCAAAGTCGCTCGTAAGTATATCTGTAAACACAAACAGAAACACTTAAAAACAACAACGGAAAATGAAACAACTGCTTTTTATCCCAA
>JAGKWS010000058.1 GCA_021151685.1 Chitinophagaceae bacterium | reverse complement strand
GTATAACAATCAGTATGATCCTTTTCTTGAAGAATAGGGAAACATCTGACATATTACGCTGGTTATTTACCGCCCTTGCGGCTATTTATTTCATCGCGTATGTGAATGGCACGTACATAATCTTCCTGCTCCAAAACGGTTTGCAGCAACTGGTTCAGCTCTTCAAGTGTCATTCGTTTCATGTCAGGGTCAGAAGAGGAAGTGCGCGAAGACTTGCCACCCACAGGTACATCCTGAGACTTACCGGTAGCAGACGCAGCAGGTTCCACGTTTTCTTCGTTTTCCAGAAACAAGCCAGCAGCATCTATAATGTTTTCATAGGTATATATTCTGCAATTGGCACGCACAGCCAATGCCAGCGCGTCAGACGTACGGGAATCTATCTCGGTAATAATGTCTGAATTACGACAAATCAATTTTGCAAAGAAAACACCCTCCTCCAGCTTGTATATAATTACCTCGGTAAGCTCTATGCCAAAAGTATCCATGAAGTTGGCAAAAAGATCGTGCGTAAGCGGGCGGCTGGGCTGCATGCGCTCCAGCGCCACTGCTATAGCCTGCGCTTCGAAGCCACCAATAACAATTGGTAACCTGCGAAGCCCATCGACCTCGCCAAGGACAACTGCGTAAGAGTGCGTTTGAGTGATGCTGTGCGACAGTGCTACTATTTCGAGTTCTACTTTTTTCATTGGGCAAATACAAGCTTACACACTTTCGGCACAAGTGCCGAAAAACGTGCGTGAAGGTACTAATTTTTACAACACTACACGGTTATCAAAAGAGCGTGGGTGCCTCGCGCTGAGAGGCATCGTCGCCTGGTGGTGGTAATAGTGTTATGTCTTTAAGGTCGGCCCCTACAAGATGACTACCTACGGTTTTCCAACCGGTAATGTCTATAGTTTCGTGCAGGGCTATTACCTGTTCTTTTATTTCGTTAGCTTTTTTACCGGTACGCACTATTACTACAGGCTCTTGCTGCAAGGTCACCATTTCCAGATAGTTGCCCTCGCCATCTTTGATGAATGTATAACGACTCTTGAGGGTTTGACTTTCTATCATGAATCGTTTTACATTGTACTGTTTGTTTTTGGCATCGAAGTAGATGGCTGTCACCACCTTTTCCGGATGGAATTTTTCGATGAGTACTACATTATCTGCATCGTACCGATTGGTAATGTCAAACCCGGTAACCTCGTACGTGCCATCTTTGTAAAAAACAATGATACGGTCTGTTTCATCGAAACGGCCCAGCAACATACCATGCCCATCTTTGTTAAGGCGGCCAACACTATCGTCATACCATATCTGCGGAGCCGACAAAGTGGATCGGCCTTTTTCTTTGAGCCGCACACTACGCACAGGATACTTCGTAACCTGATTACCAAATGAGCTACGACCCTTTATTTCAATTTCCTCGAAGTAGTAATCGAAATTTTTAGAACGTGCCTTGCTGCTGGGTAGCAGCGTTACAGCTACAGACTCAGCTTCACCATTCGGGTTGGCAGTAAGATAGTGTACCTTGCTACCGGGATTGCCACGGGTAAGATCGTAATCTTTGTCGCGGGTAATGCCCGTAACATTAAAACGTTTGGCATAAGTGATACCCGTCTTGCCATCCATATACATCATATTGTATGTGGTACGTTCGTCATTTTTCTGAAAGACAGCCAAATGAATAATGTCTTTGCCCACAAATGTCTTATCGGCCACTTTGTTTATAGACATTTTACCATCGCGGCGGAAGGATATGATGTGGTCGAGGTCGGAACAATCGAAGGCATATTCATCTTTTTTGAGACCAGTACCTATAAAACCCTCTTTGTAGTTGACGTATAGTTTGGTATTGGCAATAGCCACTACAGTCGCCTGTATATTCTCGAACAGACGAATTTCGGTTTTGCGTTCGCGCCCCTTGCCAAATTTTTTCAGTAGGTTCTCGTAATAACGAATGGCGAAGTCTGTAAGATGGGCAATATTATTTTTCACCTCTTCTATGCCCTGCTCTACCCCCTTTATGTGTTCGTCTGCCTTGAAGCTATCGAACTTACTGATTCGTTTGATTTTTATTTCCGTCAGGCGCACAATATCTTCCTGCACTATCTGGCGGCGGAACATGCTTTTATATGGTTCCAAACCACGGTCTATGGCACTCAGCACCCCTTCCCAAGTGGTTTCTTCTTCTATATCCCGATAGATGCGTTTCTCAATGAAAATTTTCTCCAAAGACGAATAATGCCAATCATCTTCCAGCTCACCAAGTTTTATCTCCAGTTCACGCAACAGCAAGCCCTTTGTATGCTGTACCGAATGCCTTAACAAATCAGATGCGCCAACAAAGTGTGGCTTTTCGTCTATAATGATGCATGCATTGGGCGATATACTTATCTCACAATCAGTAAATGCATACAATGCATCTATAGTTTGGTTCGTAGATACACCGGGTGCCAGTTGCACGGTAAGCTCTACATCCTTGGCTGTATTGTCGGTAATGCTCTTTATCTTTATTTTACCAGAATCATTGGCCTTTATAACACTATCTACCAATTGCGATGTGGTAATGCCGTAAGGAACATCTTTTATTACCAGCGACTTTTTGTCCAGTTCCTCTATGTGGGCTCGCACGCGTATCTTGCCACCACGGGCACCATCGTTATAGTTGGTAACATCTACCATGCCACCAGTCTGAAAATCGGGGAACAACTCGAAAGTTTTCCCTTTCAGGTGCTTAATAGCACATTCTATAATTTCACAAAAGTTGTGCGGTAGTATTTTGGTACTAAGCCCCACCGCTATACCCTCGGTGCCCTGCGCCAGCAGCAGCGGGAACTTCATTGGCAGTGTTACCGGCTCGTTTTTACGACCATCGTAGCTTAGCTGCCACTTGGTGGTTTTGGCATTAAAGGCTACTTCTAATGCAAACTTAGACAGGCGCGCCTCTATATACCTCGCTGCGGCGGCACTATCGCCTGTACGCACATCGCCCCAGTTACCCTGTGTTTCTATCAGCAGGTCTTTCTGGCCAAGGCCCACAATGGCATCGCCTATAGAGGCATCGCCGTGCGGGTGGTACTGCATACTTTGCCCTATGATGTTGGCCACCTTGTTGAAACGGCCATCATCCATTTCCTTCATAGCATGCAGTATGCGCCGTTGCACTGGCTTCAGGCCGTCTTCTATTGCCGGTACGGCACGTTCCAATATTACATAGCTTGCATAATCGAGAAACCAGTTCTGGTACATCTCATTGATCATTGCAGGGCCTTGTGCGGCAAACATGTCCTGTCCTTCCATCGTTGTTGCATATACAGCCAGTAGCTGCGCGCGCAGCTACTGGCTTTGTTGCAAAAGTATTTATTGCAGCAAAAAGTGTAAAAGAAGTTATCCCCATTTTTCTGCAAAACGTGCAGTATATATGCCGTAGGTGGGCTACAAAGCGATTATATGCCAATAACTTACTATTTTTAGTGGCTATTTTTGTACACTCTTTAATGAAATGCGTTGACCCGGCTATTTATATTGTTTGTTGTCGTATTTGCATCAGCATGGGCGCAGGCGCAAATGCTGCCGAACATTGCCGTCAAAAACATACGCACATCAAAAAGTATTCCATTCAAGAATGTGTGCGTAAAGAGAAGGACAACACTATTATGCTTCTGGGGTACCTGGTGCGCACACGGCAAACATCAATTGAATGATATAGCTGTAGCCAAAAAGAATTGGGATAAAGCACTGAATGTAGATGTGGTGGCCATTGCAACCGATGAAGATAAAATGGCTCACTTATTACTTCCTTACATAACAGCAAAGAAATGGAATTTTGACTGCTATATTGATGAGGGTAGCCGACTGAAGCAGGTACTGAAAACGACGGCACTACCCTACCTGATAATTGTAGCACCAAGCGGGCAAATAACATATACTCACACGGGTTATATAAACGCAGCAACAATACTAACCCAACTACAACTGGCCGCCCATAAATAAAAAAGGTCGCAGCATTGTGCTGCGACCCGTTCACAAAAAATACATGTGCCACTACTGCACTTTCACTGTAAAAGTCACATCAGCATCGGTAGTGCCAATAGCGCAGTCTGTACCATTCTTACCGCTGGGCTGGTGATGCAAGGCTACCTGCAGGCTACCATCAGCAGCGGCAGTTGTAGTAAATTTCGCAGCAAGTCCCAGCTCCATCTGCGGTGTGTTATTGTCCTTATCGGTACGTTGTACGGTAAGGCCCAAGCCAGACGAAGGTGCATAGCAAATAAGATGGTAGTTTGCCCTGTCTGTAATTTCCTCAGTTATGTTGCCCACGGGTGTTTTTGTTTCGTCAAGAAACTGAAGTGTGACATTATAAACCGCATTTTTTTTCATGGTCAACGTGGCCGCCGACAGGTCGGGGTTGCCATCATTCGGTGTCAAATCTTTCCATTGTGCACTCACTACATCTGTGGCATCAGCCGCATTTACAGCAGTAAGTTTTACGGTTGTAATAACTTCATTGTCGGGGTCTGGTATGTCTACATTTTCTTCAGGCTTGTGGCATGCAGACCACAGTAGAGAGAACGATGAAATGGCGATAATTGCAAATGACTTATTCATATAAATATTTTTTTTGTTTTTTTGATTTTCAGACAGTCATCCTGCCTGTAGTTAGAAATTGATTCGTGTTTTCACAATGAAATTCAATCCAATGTTATCGGTATAGTACCTCATTTTATCCAGATAGTCGCGGTAGGCAACATTGGTAATATTGGCAGCAGTAATATCGGCCTGTACTTTCTTTTTACGTACATGCATAGAAAAACCGATGCTTGCGTTGAATATACTGTAGCCTGCGGGTGGTGCGGCATAGTCAAGATTCTGTGGTACACGGGTTTGGCGCAGCGTAGTTACATTCTCTACCGACAAATAGGGCTCATTCAGTTTGCCCAATTGGTGCAGATTGAATACCACCCCATTTTCGTACCTATCGGCTGGCATATATATGAGCCATTGTTGGGTAGTATTGTTATAACCACGAACAATAGTAGCCCTCGATTGAAGTGTAACATGCTTCACAACATCGTACTGCAACGAGCCATCTACACCACTTATAGTAACATGGTGCTGCGTGAACTGAAATGCCGGAAAAGTACCACTCAGTAGTGTAACGGGTTGAGATTGTGGCGTTTCGTAAATGAAATTACCTATCTGGTTCCGGTACACATCTACCGTGGTGCGAAGGCGGGCAGTATGGTAGTGCAGCGTGGCAGCCATATTCCATGCCCGTTCCGCCTTTAGGGTAGAGTCGCCATCCTGATAGCTGGCATCGCTAAAGTGTACACCATGTATATACAGTTCATTCACAGACGGCGCACGCCATGCCGAACCTACGTTGGCACTAACCGACAACCGCTTTGCAGCCTTCCATATTACACCCGCAGTGGCTGTAGGGTTGGCAAATGTGAGCGTAGTATTGTAGGTGGCCAATGTATTGGGGTTACGCTGATACACCCGCTGCCAGCGATAGTCGTACCGGGCACCAGCCTCGTAGGTGAATTTACCCCGCTGATACCGTTCTATAACAAATGCCCCACCGCTATAGGTGCGAAAATTGGGTATCAGGTAACGTATACCACGAAACACATTGCCCTGTGTATTGCCGGCAATACCCACATTGCCCGAAAAACCGTTATGCGACGGCTGCACATACATCAATTCGGCACTATGGGTAATGAGCTGAAAGCTAACCTGTGGCTTACTGAGCAATGTAGGGTCTTTGGTATAGGGCAAACTAACGTCATACTCCTCCCGAAGGTCAGCCTGGCGGGCCGCTATCGCTTCCAGATGGCCCTCATTCGCAAAATGGTAGATACCACTCAGCTTGGCCAAGTTGTGCACGGTGGCCTGATAGCTGCGGGCAATATCATAGGAAAATACCGACTCGGTCAGTGGCCTCGACCGCCCTATGGCAGCCAGCAAATCGGTAATATTACCTGCATGAGCCCCTTCAAAAATGCCGTTTTTCGACTGAAAGCGGCTAAAATAGGCTTCCGCCTCCCACCGTTTACGCTTGTACCCGGCATGGGCCGACATATTGAGCTCCTCTACACCCGTGTTTTTCATCAGGTAGTTGGGGGTACTGAAGTTGCCAGCCTTTTTGGTACTGCCCTGTACCCGCCATGCTATGCCCTTATCGCCGGTCTTGCCTTGCACGGTAGCCGCTGCATTACCCATACGGCCATTCGATTGACCTATGAGCGACACACCACCCGATACCTGCTTGGTGGCAGGCAATGGATCTGGGTCCAGCAGCACTACCCCTCCTATGGCATCGGCACCATAGCGCACACTGGCCGCACCCTTCACTACAGTTATTCTGTTGGCTACAAACGGGTCTATTTCCGGCGCATGCTCCGAGCCCCATTGTTGCCCCTCTTGCCGTACCCCATTATTCATCAGCAATACCCGGTTGCTATGCAAACCATGAATTACAGGTTTGGAAATATTGGGGCCGGTTTGAATGGCATTCAGCCCTGGCAAATCCTTCAGGGCATCGCCCAAAGATTTGCCCATTGCCTGAAAACGCTCCAACCCTTTCAGGCTGGTAGCAGACAGCGTGTGTAACTCCTGAGGAGTGCGTACGTCATTTATCACCACCTCGGCAAGCTGGTTGGTATGCAGCGTAAAATGAACAGTACTATTGCCCGTAACATGCAAGTGCGCACGGCCGGTAGTAAAACCATCGGCACGGCACAAAACATAGGTATGGCCACTACAGGCCTCCGAAATATGAAAATGACCTCCGGTATCGGTAACACTGCCCAAGGCCGGGGCATCTTCTACCAACACTACCGCACCAATTATGGGGTGGTTTTGCTCATCGGTTACAGAGCCGCTTATAACATAGGTGCATACCTGAGCGGTACCATGCATGGATACTACACATGCAATGCCGCACAGCATGGCTGCAGAGAAAAACTTCACGTTTGTAGTAATAAACAGATAACTATAGCGCAGTATGGCTACAACAAATAGCAGCATACGATGGAGGAGTCAATCGGTGCTACAATACTATCGGGAAAATACTGAAAAAGCAGGCGGCCCACGTCCCGATATCGTGAAGACAGCAGATAAGTACCGGAAACTATAATGCGATAATACAAAGCCTGTATAAACAACCAACTTTGTAAAAACTACTGTGGGTGCAGCCGGTGTTATGAATGGCGCATACTCGAAACTAAGAAAGGAGCAGTGATTGTGCTTCTTGGTAATAACCAACTCGCCCTTGCCATAGAGTGGGTGCACATCATCTTCATGATCAAACAGGGCATGGTGAATCAGCTCCTTGGGCATAATGCCCACAAGGAAGATGATGCACAAAAATACACTTACCAGTCTGATAAATGGTGTCCTCAACGTATGCTACCAACTGTTTGCAAATGCAAATGTATTGCAATTAGCGTAAGAAAAACGCCGGGCATACAACCCGGCATCTATAAAAATAAAAAATGGAGCCTCCTCTATTCGTCTGGAGCCTGTCCATCTTCAAGAATAGTCACCTGCATCACACCTTTTCTTACATGCCACAAATTGTCAGCCCAAATAAGCCCATCGTATTGGCCGGTAGGTACATAAGTATACCTGCGGGTGGGGTCGTTACTCAGCGATTCGAGATGATCGAAAACTATCATTTGTCGCTCTTCGTTCCAGTTAAGGGTGGCAGAAACGCTCTTTTTGTATTCCAACACAAAGCGTACTACCTTTTGCTGTGGGTTGGCACGGGAACCTACACCGAATATGGGGGCACCAAATGCCACACCACCCGTCTTCTCATCAAAATACATAGGGTCCAGTATCTTGCGATTACTGATAAGCCCTGCATTGTTGAGCCCAAAACAAATGTACATTTTTTTACCATTTACTAACTGTGGCATAATGCGGTAATAGAGTGCACCAAACCACTTGCCACCCGTAAGCACCGAATCTTCCAGCCCCCGGTCCAGTTGTTCGGTATAGTCGTTCAGACCTATCAGTTTCAGCTTGGGTTGTGGCATTTGTATGGCCCCATAGTAGCGTTTGGGAATACTACCCGCTTCTATAGCCCAGTTGAACATGCGGAACGCATTATCGCCAGATGGCAAAATATTTATTACCTGCTTCAGCGAGTCGAAACCATACTGATAGGAATTTTCAATTTTCAGCGTACGCACCAACTGTTTTACAAAACGCTCGCAATAACCCAAACGGGTATCGGGCAGAAAGGCCGCATACATAGAGTCGGCAGTAACTACCAGCGAATCTTCCATTTTCTTCAATCGCTCAAGGTCCTGAGGAGCAATAGATTGTGCATTGGTATTTGCCGTATTGGCAAATACCAATGTTATGGATGCTATAAAAAGCGTACATCTGTTCATTGGCGTTAGCTATTCTCTTGCTCAAACGTAGAAAAAAAACTGTTAATGACCCGTTTAAAATTTATGAACGGCTACGGTTATCCATGTGTTATTAAAGAAAGTGGCCCCATAAACCGATGGAGCCACTTTGTATACATTGTTAATAGCTATTATTCTCAGGAGTCACGTACTTAGTATGCCGGCACAACACTCACTTTCCCGGCCTTTACCCTGAATTTTACTTTTTCGAGGTCGGTATGTAGCATGGTATATTTGTTGGTAGATGTCCAGTGTAGCGGCTTCAATGCATCTTCAATCATCTTATTAGTGACGCCAGCTGCAAAAACACGCCATGTTTTATCAACACCATGATACATATCATAACCAAATTCGGCATATGCAATGTTACCCTTTTCATCTACCACCACATTACGCAACATAACGATAACATCCCCATCATCGCGCATCTTTATGCCTTCTATTGTCTCTTTTACTTGTTTTGCTATGGCATTCTGTAGTTTAGTACCCACATCGTATGGGGCCTTTTCCTGCTCAATAGCTGCTCCGTTTACCGTTACGGGTACGTAAATTGGAACAATGTTAGTTAGCAGTCTTTCATTGGTAATTGGGTCTAAAATGTCATAGGTATTATACACCTTAGACTTATGAAGCACAAAAGTGTTGTTGCCCTGAATGTGGGTAGAGTCTTGCACCCAGTTTCCCTGAGCCACACCATTTTTAGATAATGACAGGCAGAAGAATGTGAGGGCACCAAAAGAAAGTAGTTTTCTCATAAAGATGTGCATGTTCCTTTTGTAGAACACCACATAAAATTACAAAATACAATGCAAGGCACAATAGCTATCATGCCTTGCACTACACAATCTTGCTCTTAGCAATACATCAACCTTTATGCCCGGTAATCCGAACGATCACCATCATTAGTACCTATCAACAGGTTGATAACCAACGACAAAATGAAGGCACCTGCCGTAGCGCAAATAATGATGTTGATGAGCGGATTGTTGGTAAATGACAGAAGACCTTTGAACAATATCTTGCCCAGCCAACCACCTATAATTCCCAGAATAATGGTGAAAATAGTACCATAGCCCCTACCAGGTACCAGCACCTGTGCCAAAAAACCTGCAATGGCACCAATAAATAAAGTAATGAGCAAACCCCGCCAATCGTGAAGTTCTTGCTGTAAAGAAAAAAGTAGAAGCAAATACATATACATTGTAGTTTGGTATAAAAGTAGAGAAGGGTTTTGGGGTATCAAATGCGCAAAGAGAAGAATAACCTTAAATAGAAGATAAAGCGTTTAATATATTCAATATAAATTGGTTTGATAAATAAAATCAAAAAAAATGAGCAGGTGTTGTACTAATAGTTTTATGAGTTATTTTTGAGCACCTAACCAACACACTTGGTTTTACATCCGTCTTTAGCGGAAACCAACCTAAAGCATAGTATGATTCGACTTGTAATGACGGCCCTGCTCTTTATGTGCCTGGCTGTAAGTAGTGTTGCCCGAGACGGTTATAAAGTAACCGTGAAAATACCTACCCAAAAAGACTCGATGGTGTATCTGGTACACTATTACGGCAAGCCTTTGCCCACCATCTACAAAAAAGACTCGGCACGTTTCGACAAAAAGGGTGTAGCCGTTTTCCAAAGTACAGACCCTGAATTCGTAGGGGGTATATACATGATACTACTCGGCGACCATCGTACCTATTTCGAGATATTGCTGGACAAAGGCGATGACTTTGCCGTAAGTGCCGATGTAAAGGCACTGCCCGATGGCGTAACATTCACCAACTCGCCCGAAAATGACCGTTTCAAAGCCTATGTAGGTTATTTGAAAGGCTATGGCGACAGACAGCAGACATTGCAGAAAGAGCTGGCCAATGCCAGAAACGCCAACGACACCGCAGCCGTTAGGGCAAAGTCGGCAGCAATGAGCAAAGAGCTAACCAACTACCGCAAAGAACATACTGCAAAATACCCCGGCACACTGTTGGCTTCAATTTTCTCATCGCTGGAGATGCCCAAAGTGCCCGAAGGAGTTCATTACCTGGCCGATGGTGTAACACCCGACAGTACATATGCCTACCGCTATTATAAGGCCCACTATTGGGACAATTTCAACCTGCAAGACGATAGGCTGATACACACCCCGGTTTTCGATAACCGACTGGATGAGTATATGAACAAACTGGTGTTGCCATGGCCCGACAGCGTGATAAAAGAAGGCAAAATGTTGCTGGATAAGGCCCGCGGATCGAAAGAAATGTTCAAATACACACTGTGGTGGCTTACCCGCATGGCCGATAACAGCAAGGTAATGGGCATGGACGAGGTGTTTGTATACCTGGTAGAGAATTACTACATGAAGGGAGATGCTACATGGCTCACCAACGAGGAAATAGCAAAATATAGCGACCGAGCTATGAAAATAGCACCTAATGTAATAGGCAATCTGGCACCGGAAATAAAGTTGCCCCATTTTGGCGAGAAAAAAGACGAGAGCCTGCACGGCGTAAAGGCGAAGTACACAATACTTGTATTCTATGCACCATCTTGCGGGCACTGTCGCGAAGAAATGCCCGCAATAGATTCGGTGTACAAAGCCGTATTGAAGAAAAAAGGGGTAAAAGTATTTGCGGTTAGCACCGAAGCCGATCCTACTGCGGCTAAGGACTTTATAACAAAATACAAACTGGACGACTGGATAAATACATGGGACCCAGAGCACTCGGGAGATTGGAGGGGAAAATATGATGTTTACAGTACGCCAAGCATATATTTGCTGGACGAAAAGAAAATAATAAAAGGAAAACGATTGGATCACAGCAATATAGCCACACTTGTGGAAATGCTGGAAACACAGACGAACACAAAAAAAGGATAAAAACAAAACTATACACAATGCGAAAGCTGGTACTTACATGTATTGCTGCGGGAGCGTTTGTTTCCGGTAATGCACAGGCATTATTTACTTATGGCCCCTACTCTGTTGCTAAGGATGATTTTTTGAGGGTCTACAAAAAGAATAACAGTATCAACAAACAGCCCGACATGTCGGAGAAAGAGTTGAGAAACTATCTGGAACTCTACACACTTTTTCGGATGAAGGTGGCAGAAGCAGAAAAGCAACATCTGGATACAGTACCAAGTATAGAACGTGAGCTGAACAACTACCGTAAACAACTGGCCAAAAACTACCTGACAGACGAGCAGATAACCAACAAGCTGGTAAAAGAAGCTCATGATCGTCTTAAAGAGAATGTACGTGTGTCGCATATACTCATCAGTTGCCCTCCCGGTGCCGACACAGTAGCTGCACGTAAAAAGATAGATAGCCTGTACAATCTGGTAAATACCAAAGCCAAAACATTTGAAGAATTGGCTGAAGCTTTTTCTGACGACAAGGGCTCTAAGGTAAAAGGTGGCGATTTGGGTTACTTTACAGCACTGCAAACAGTTTACCCGTTTGAAAATGTGGCCTATGCAACACCTAAAGGAAAGTTATCGGCACCATTCCGCACACAGTTTGGCTATCACATACTAAAGGTAACAGACCGCCGTCCCGACCGTGGCGAAATAAAGGCAGCACAAATACTCATACAAGTATCTAAAGCGAAGGGCGAAGAAGCTGTATTTGCCGGCAAACTGCGTGCCGATAGCGTAATGGCTATGTTAAAGGCCGGCACACCATTCTATGAGCTGGTTACCAAATACTCTGACGACCGCTTTACCGTGAATGACAGTGGTGTGATGAAACCATTTAGTGTTGGCAAAATGGTACCAGAGTTTGAAGATGCTGCTTTTGCTATGAAAAAGCCGGGAGAAATAACCGGACCTATCAAAACAGACTATGGTTTTCATATCATAAAACTGATAGCCAAAACGCCGCTACAGCCGTTTGATAGCATGAAAACGCAGCTGAAACGCCGGGTAGATAACGACTCTCGTGCACAAACAGCACGCGATATCTTCTACGATAAAGTAAAGGCCAAAAACGGGTTCAAAGAATATCCCGAAAATTATACCGAAGTACTGAACCGGGTAATTGCGATACCAGATACCGGTGCAAAAGCCAATACCATGAAGCCGGAAGACTTCAGAGATATGACCAAAACAGTTTTTACCCTTGCTGGCAAAAACTATACACAGTCAGACTTTGCTGTGTTTCTGAACACGCTTACCCACGGCACACTGAAGGGCTCTCGTACTACAATGGTAAAAGATGCCTACAGCCTGTATGTAAATAACGTAGTGACAGATTTTCAGGAACATAAACTGGTAGAAGAAAACCCCGAGTTCAAGAACCTGATGACCGAATACAGAGACGGCATTATGTTGTTCGAACTCATGGACCGCAACGTATGGAGCAAGGCTTCTAAAGACAGCACTGGTCTAAAGACTTTCTTTGAAAGCAGAAAAGGCAAGTACATGTGGGAGCCCGGCTTTGAAGGTGCTGTATACAAGTTTAAGAATAAAGCCACCTACGATACCGGCATGCTAATGATACAGGCAGGTAAGTATACCGAAGAAGAAATAGCCAAGGCTATAAATACCAATGACCGCCCCGATGGTGTTGCAGTTCAGCGTGGCCATTACGAATTCTCTAAGTATAAAGAGGCTACATTAAACGACCTGCAGGCCAACAAAATAAAAACAATACCCGGCGAAAACGGAGCTATGACGGTAGTGGTTGCCAAGCAGGTATATGCCACACCTACAGCCAAAACGCTGGATGAAGCACGTGGCTATGTAGTGGCAGAATATCAAGACTATCTGGAAAAACAGTGGAACGAAAAGATGCGCCGCGACTATCCGGTAAAGCTCAATGAGCCGGTATTCAAGAGCATGGTGAAGAAATAAATAATTCAAACAGAACTATAACGACAAAGACCCCGGTTTAATAGCCGGGGTCTTTGCGTATAAGGTCTAAAACTGCATTGGTTCTGTAACCTTTATGGGGCCTTATCGCCACTCCTATTCCGGAATAGGCACCCAATAATATGTGCCTGTGCCCCAAAGAAGGCACATTTTCATCAATAAGCAGACTAATTATTACACTAAGAGGTTCGGTCTCGCCATAACTACAGCATTCGCCATCGTGCTTCTCCACATTCTTGCAGTTGCCATTCCGCCTGTCGTGGCCCACATAACCCGTTTTCCCAGACCACTCGGCATGGCAGGCGGCACTGGTTGCGCAGGCCTTGTCGGCATTCAGGATACCCAACGGCCCCATTTTGTTCATCTCCCTCATCAACGATAAGTAATACACCTCAGACTCCATATCTACATTATTCTCTCTGGCATAAGGGGCAACCACCGTACGGCAAAACAATTTAGGGTTGGTTCGGGCCATATTCAGCACCCATATCAGCTCCTTTTCGGCAGCAGACAGGTATGTTTCCTTTGCCGCAGTATTGCATTGGTCATATTTTTTGTCGGCCCATTCGCCGCTGTACGCTACAAGCGGGTTTTTTATTGCAGTTTGTGCCCTACTCTGCCCCATGGTGGCTATGGCTACAAACAGTATCATCAGGTATTGCTTCATCTACATGCTCGTTTAGGAAGATAAAGCTATGAAACGGGTTGCAAATGAAAATGTATTGTTGGCGGCTAAGTCTAAAATTGAAGTGCTATGCCGCCCCAGCGGGGCGCAAGCTCTGTAGTAGAAAAAACCAAATTTATCGTTGCTCCGTCAGGAGCAAAACTATGTCCGCGTCCTATTGCTGAATAATGCCCCCACTTTATCGTTATGCTCCTGACGGAGCATGTAGGTGCTCTTACTTATCGCAGCTACAGAGCTTTCACTTCTATCGGAGTGGTACTGGCATAGCACCTCAAATTTAAACTTAGCTATTGTTGGCGTAGAATATTGTAACACAAAAATAGCCACATGGTTGTCCATGTAGCTATTCTGTTATTATTGTACAATTATATCTTAATCCAGTTTCAACACTGCAAGGAAAGCCTCCTGAGGTACATCTACGCTACCAATCTGGCGCATACGTTTCTTGCCCTCTTTCTGCTTTTCCAACAGTTTGCGCTTACGGCTTATGTCACCACCATAACACTTGGCAGTCACGTCTTTACGCATGGCACTGATGGTTTCGCGGGCCACAATCTTGGCACCAATAGCTGCCTGTATGGCAATAACAAACTGCTGACGGGGCAACAAATCTTTCAGCTTCACACACAGCTTACGGCCAAAGTCTTCGGCACGGCCACGGTGAATAAGGGCACTCAGGGCATCCACCTGATCGCCATTCAGCAGGATATCCATTTTCACGATATCACTCTCGCGATAGTCGAGCGGATTATAATCGAACGACGCATAGCCACGGGTACAACTCTTCAGCTTGTCGTAGAAGTCGAACACAATTTCAGCCAATGGCAGTTCGAAAATGAGCTCTACACGCGTGGGCGTAAGGTAGTGCTGATTGATGAGGATACCACGCTTGCCCAAACACAAACTCATAATGTTGCCAATATAGTCGGGCAATGTAATGATTTGTGCACGGATAAACGGCTCTTCTATGCGGTGTATGAAGTTGGGCGCAGGCATTTCGCTCGGATTGTTCACAATCATCGGCTTTTCCTTCTCCCTTGTAGTATAGGCTATGAAGCTAACGTTGGGCACGGTAGTAATTACAGTCTGGTTGAACTCGCGCTCCAAACGTTCCTGAATAATCTCCATGTGCAGCATACCAAGGAAGCCGCAACGGAAACCAAAACCAAGTGCCTGAGAAGTCTCTGGCTCAAAGGTGAGCGAGGCATCGTTCAACTGTAGCTTTTCCATACAGTCGCGCAGGTCTTCAAAATCGTCGGTACTCACAGGATAGATACCTGCAAACACCATCGGCTTCACTTCCTGAAAACCCTTTACACTTTCTTGTGTTGGGTTGGCTACAGAAGTGATGGTATCACCCACCTTTACCTCGCGCGCATTTTTGATACCGGTAATAATGTAACCCACATCGCCTGCCCTCACCTCATTACGCGGGGTCAGTGACAACTTCATGATACCTACCTCATCGGCATTGTACTCGGCATCGGTATGAATGAACTTGATGAGATCGTTTTTGCGCAGCGTGCCATTGAATACACGGAAGTAGGCAATAATGCCACGGAACGAGTTAAACACACTGTCGAAGATAACTGCCTGTAGCGGAGCTTCGGGGTCGCCTTTGGGGGCTGGTATACGCTCTATAACGGCGGTGAGAATCTCCTCAATACCAATGCCACTTTTACCACTGGCCAATACTATATCTTCAGGCTTGCAGCCAATAAGATCCACTATTTGGTCGGTAACCTCGGGTATCATGGCACCATCCATGTCTATCTTGTTAATGACGGGGATGATCTCCAGATCGTTATCCAGTGCCAGATACAAATTACTGATGGTTTGTGCCTGTATACCCTGACTGGCATCTACCAGCAGCAATGCACCCTCGCAGGCAGCCAGTGCGCGGCTCACCTCATAGCTAAAGTCTACGTGGCCCGGTGTGTCTATCAGGTTGAATACGTACTTCTCTCCACGAAACTCGTATTCCATCTGTATAGCATGGCTTTTGATGGTAATACCTTTTTCGCGTTCAAGGTCCATGTCATCGAGTACCTGAGCCTGCATATCGCGGTGGCTGATAGTTTTGGTGAACTCCAGCAGGCGATCGGCGAGGGTACTCTTGCCATGATCGATATGTGCAATAATGCAAAAGTTACGTATGTTCTTCATGTTATAAAAAGTGGGCAAAGGTACTAAATAATATGGCACTAAGTGCAGACATATAGAGACCACAGTCCCTACCGCAAAAGAAAATGGAGAGGCTACTACACCTCTCCATTCAATTAAAAAGCTAACTCTTAGAGCCTCTTTAAGATTTATTGCTTGTGTTTATTATGAAAGTTGTTTTTGCCCGAAACGAGGCACATTTTGCAGCCATAGTCCTTCCTATGGCGAATAATGTAACGACGTTGCAGCAAAAAACTACCATAAGAAATCCAATGAATGAATCTTAAACCGGCTCTTAAATTTTGTGTTTGATAATATCATCTACCACCAAAGGGTCAAGCAAGGTGCTGGTATCGCCAATAGCCTCAAATTCGTTCTCGGCAATTTTGCGCAGTATGCGGCGCATTATTTTGCCACTACGCGTTTTGGGCAAGCCCGACACAAACTGAATTTTGTCGGGCTTGGCAATGGGGCCAATAATGCGGCTCACTGTTTGCATAATATCTTGTCGCGATAAGTTTTCATTGCCATGCGTATTGGCAAATACTACATAGGCATAAATACCCTGTCCTTTAATATCGTGCGGATACCCAACTACAGCACTTTCTATTACTCCGGCATGCATGTTTATGGCATTTTCCACCTCGGCAGTGCCTATCCTGTGCCCACTTACGTTCAGCACATCGTCTACCCTACCCGTTATCCGGTAGTTGCCATTTGCATCGCGGTAGCAACCATCGCCGGTAAAATACAAATTCGGATAGGTGGCAAAGTAGTTGGTGCGGCAACGCTCGTGGTCGCCATAGGTGGTGCGAATAATAGATGGCCACGGATGACGAATGCACAAGTTTCCGCTTACATCATTACCCTCTATCAGCTTGCCGGCATCGTCTACCAATATTGGGTCAATGCCGGGCAATGGAAGCGTTGCGTAAGATGGTTTGGCGGGCGTAACTCCGGCCATGTTCGATATCATGATACCACCGGTCTCCGTTTGCCACCATGTATCTACAATGGGGCATTTGCCTTTACCAATATTCTCGTTTAGCCACTGCCATGCCTCTTCATTGATGGGCTCTCCCACAGAACCCAGTACTTTCAGGCTGCCGAGGTTATGTGCATTAACCGGGCCCAAGCCATAGCCCATCAACGAGCGTATAGCAGTAGGTGCAGTATAGAGGATGTTCACCTTGTATTCATCTACAATCTGCCAAAACCTGCCGGCATCGGGCCATGTAGGCACCCCTTCAAACATAAGCGTAGTGGCACCAGCACCCAATGGGCCATACAAAATGTAGCTATGTCCCGTAATCCAACCTATGTCGGCAGTACAAAAATGAATATCGCCGGGCGTATACTGAAAGACATTTACAAAAGAGTAAGTTGTGTACACCATGTAGCCGCCACAGGTATGCACCACCCCCTTGGGCTTGCCTGTGGAACCCGATGTATAGAGTATGAACAGCGGGTCCTCGGCATCCATTTCCTCAGCGGGGCAATCGTTAAGGCCCAATGTTTCTATTTTACGAATTTCGTCGTCCCACCACACATCGCGCCCTTTCAGCATACTCACGGGGGTATGGGTACGGGTAAGCACTATTACTTTATTCACAAACGGACATTGCACCAAGGCATCATCAATCACGCTCTTCAACGGTATTTCTTTGTTGCCCCGGTAGGCACCATCGCAGGTAATAACCGTAAGTGCCTGAGCATCCTTAAGGCGGTCGGCAATGCTCTGCGCACTAAAACCACCAAAAATAACACTGTGTATAGCACCTATACGGGCACATGCCAGTACCGCAATAGCCAGTTCCGGCACCATACCCATGTATATACATACCCTGTCGCCTTTTTTTACACCGTTGTTCTTCAGCACATTGGCAAACTGACACACCTTGTGGTGCAAGTCTCGGTAGGTAATCATGCGGTGATGCTCCTCGGGGTCGTTGGGTTCCCAAATAATGGCTGGTTTGTTGCCCAATGTACCGAGGTGCCTATCCAGACAGTTTTCGGTAATGTTCAGTTTGGCACCCTTGAACCACTTTACGTCTGGCTGTTCGAAATTCCACTCCAACACACGCTCCCAACGTTTGCGCCACAGAAAAGAAGATGCTACCGAAGCCCAAAAACCTTCCGGGTCTTTTATACTTTTTTCATAGGCCGCCTTGTATTCTTCCTGCGACCTTATCTGATACGGATATGACATAACAGTTGCGTTTTTGATCGTTGTTTGATACTGCATAGTTACTCAAACATTTTGGGCAACCGTTATTTATATTGCTAATTTGGTATAGTTATGCTAAAAAGGTATACCTGACTATTTAATTTTAAGACATGAAAGAAATGTTTTGCCCCAAATGCAAGTCTGATGAAATTGTGAAAAGCGGCACTGCCAAAGGAAAGCAACGCTACAAATGCAAGCAGTGCAGCTACTTTTTCTCGGTGATGAAGGAAGGGAAAAGCATAGACCCCTACTATGTAATAAAGGCATTGCAGCTATACATAGAAGGTGTTACACTGCGCGAAATAGAACGCATACTGGGTGTAAGCCATGTTTCTGTTATGAATTGGATACGCAAATACAACATAAAAGCACCGGAAAACTTCGACTATCGCCCTACCTATAAAGTACTCACACACAACGAATTAGTGAGCTTTTTCAGCGAAAAGGAGGCACTTAAATCTGCAGGCTGTGTTGTGACCGAATTGGGCGACAAATTTATGGTCATAAAATGGGAGCGATTCAAGCGTAAATAGCATAAAAAAGTATCTGCTTACCACCGATATATATGAGAATTCGTAAAGACCGTGAATCTATCAACTTTTGTTTTGACAAAATTTTAAGAGCCTGTTTTAAGATTTATTGCTTGTGTTTATTATGACAGTTGTATTTGAGCGAAACGAGGCACATGTTGCAGCCATAGTCCTTCCTATGGCGAAAAATGTAACGAAGTTGCAGCCAAACACAACAATAAGAAACGCAATGAATAAATCTTAAACCGGCTCAGAGAAACAAAAACATCGGACATGAAAAAAGCAATATTCACGGTTACCGCTTTGGCAGCGTTGCAAATGCCAATTGTTTCTAAGGCACAAAACTCAGAACACTATGGTTCGGGGTTGAAAATGAGCCTGAATCAGGAAGGTAGTAAGTACATCCGTTTTTTGATGTGGAGCCAGATATGGGCCAGGTATAATGAAAACAATCCGGGAACAATGGTAAACGGTGTGCCCACCGACAACACAACCGACATAGGCGCAAGAAGGCTGCGCATGTTGGCTTATGCACAAATATCACCACGATACCTCATACTGATGCACTACGGCATCAACAACCAAACTTTCGTAAATGGCGGTGGCAGCGGCACAACTGGCACTGGTGGCTACGGACAAGGAAAAAAGCCTCAGCTGTTTTTCCATGATGCGTACAACGAGTATGCAGTTGTACCCGCAATTGGTGCCGATGGTCAGAAAAATAAATTCAGTCTGTCTGCAGGTGCCGGACTCCACTATTGGAACGGTGTCTCAAGACTCACTTCTGCCAGTACGCTCACCTTCATGATGATAGATGCACCGGTCTACAACTGGCCCACTATCGAGAATGGCGACCAGTTTGCACGGCAATATGGCGTTTATGTGAAGGGTACCTACAAAAGATTGCATTATCAGTTTAATGCCGATAAACCTTTTGCCACCAATCTAAAACCAACAGACAGTGCGGGCGTAGCAGTAGATAACAACGGCGATGGAGCCACCGCACTGGGCGGCTATGTCGATTATCAGTTTTGGGATCAGGAGAGCAACCTGCTACCATACAGGGTAGGCACATATGTTGGCTCTAAGAGAGTATTGAATGTGGGGGCAGGATTTTACGAACAGAAAAGAGGCACCATGAGCAGTAGCGCAACTGGTGAAGTAACAAAGCACAACATCATGTTATGGTCTGGCGATGTGTATTTGGATATGCCTATCGGCAAAAAAGAAAATAATATGGCCGTTACGGTGTACGGCGTATGGTACAATTTCGACTTTGGCCCCAACTACATGCGCACCACAGGTATCATGAATACAGGAACCACCAATACGGCTGTGCCTGCCGCAAGTAGAGTTTTGGAAGGCCCCGGCAACGCAAGAGTTCTTTTGGGAACCGGCACAATAGCGCATGTGCAAGCCGGGCTTCTATTGCCAAAAACCATCAGCACAAAATTCAGACTACAGCCCATTGCATCTGTGGCATATAAAAACTTTGAAGCACTCAACTCTGCGGGAATGTACTGGGACGCTGGTGCCAATCTGTTTTTGGATGCACATAACGCCAAAATAACAGCCCAGTACTCATCCAGACCCTTGTACGATGCCTCAACGAAAGAACAAAAAGACAGAAAGGGCGAGATGATTGTACAATTTCAGGTAGCTCTCTAAGAAAACCATATTCATAACATTTCAATAAAGACACAATGAGTACAAATAATAATACGACAGGCATATGGAAGGTCATTTCGGCATCGTCGGTAGGTACGCTGATAGAGTGGTATGATTTTTACATTTTCGGCAGCCTTGCTGCTACCATATCCACAAAGTTTTTTCCCCAAAGCAACCCAACAGCCGCTTTCCTCTCCACGCTGGCCACTTTTGCCGCAGGTTTTGTGGTTCGTCCATTCGGGGCTTTGTTCTTTGGCCGACTTGGCGACATAGTTGGGCGCAAGTACACCTTTATGATGACACTACTGCTAATGGGTGGTGCTACTTTCCTGATAGGATGTATACCCGGCTATGAAACCATAGGGTTTCTGGCACCACTTGCAGTACTGATTCTCAGGCTTTTACAAGGGCTGGCACTTGGCGGCGAATACGGAGGTGCCGCCACTTATGTAGCAGAACATGCCCCTGCCAACAGGCGCGGCTACTGGACATCGTGGATACAAACGACCGCCACTGTAGGTTTGTTTGTATCGCTGTTGGTGATACTCACCACAAAAACCATCTTATCGAAAGAACAATTTGATGAGTGGGGCTGGCGCGTACCGTTTTGGGTATCTATAGTTATGATAATGGTATCTTATGTCATTAGGCGCAACATGCACGAGTCGCCATTGTTTGCAAAGGCAAAAGCAGAGGGGAAAGTAAGTACCAATCCATTAAAAGAGAGTTTTGGTAACCGGCTTAACATGAAATATGTGTTGTTGGCACTTTTTGGCGCAACAATGGGCCAGGGTGTTGTTTGGTACACCGGGCAATTCTATGCACTTAGTTTTATACAAAAGGTATGTAATGTAGAAAGTGCCCAAACAGATAGTCTGGTGGCCATTGCCTTAATAATGGGTACACCCTTCTTTGTGGTATTTGGTGGCCTCAGCGACAGAATAGGCCGCAAAAAAGTGATGATGGCTGGCATAATAGTAGCTATTCTAAGCTATCGTCCTATTTACCAAAAGATGTTTGAGGTAACCAACGTGAAAGCCAAGACCGAAATTGCCGATGCACGGGTTGACAAAACGGCATCAAAACAAACATCCGGTGGAGATATGGTGCAAACCTATACCACAGTTCGAAGCTATACCGACGGCACCGTATATACATTTGACAGCAGTGTAACCACCAAAGCCAATGGCATTGTGGATGCAACACCCGCTAAAATCTCCAAATCTGTCCTGCTGAATCAATCAGATAAATGGATGCTGGTATTTCTGGTATTTATTCAGGTGATTTTTGTAACGGTAGTGTACGGGCCTATTGCAGCCTTTCTGGTAGAGATGTTCCCGGTTAAAATTCGCTACACATCTATGTCGCTCCCTTATCATGTAGGCAATGGCATATTTGGCGGATTGCTACCTACCGTAGCTACTTACCTTGTAAGCAAATCGAAAGAGGCCGGTGATGCTACATGGTATCTGGAAGGACTCTGGTACCCCATAATAATAGGGGCTGTATGTTTTGTGATAGGCATTCTGTATATCAATGAAAAGAAAACAAGGGTAAACGACTAATTAACACCATCAAATTATTATTTATGAATCAGATAAAAAGAATGGCTGGCATTGTATGGCTGGCATTGGCACTGGCCGCAGCCTATTTCTGTGTGTTTATATTCGGGTTGCCCAAACTGAGCTCGGGAAAACAAGATGACCTTGTTTTTGGCATCGTGATATTATTTGTGCTTACACCAATTATTGTTGGCGGCTTGTTCACTTTTGGCACCTATGCCCTAAAGGGAGAATACGATGATTAGTAATATATAAAACACAGACATACCTAAAGGGTGGGCAAAAAATGCCCACCCTTCATTACTTTTATATACTGATGCATTTGAAAAAGAAACCAGTTTACTTTCTTGTTGCCGCACTCCTGATGTTGTTACTGAGCTATCCCCTACTCACGATAGCCAATTCCACATACACAGTGGCTGGTATCCCTGCGTTTTATGTCTATACGGGCGTTTTGTGGTTATCTGGCATTATTTTTCTTATGATTCGAAGTGTAATCGAATCAAAACCCAATAGCAACCAGCATGAATGAAACACTTGTTGTAGTCATATCTCTGGCATATCTGGCATTGCTCTTCGTCATTGCTTATGTAACAGAGCGTCGTTCGGCAAGCAAAAAATCTACTACTGGCGGCGGCTGGGTATATGCTCTGTCTTTGGCTGTATACTGTACCGGATGGACATACTATGGCAGTGTTGGCTCTGCGGCAAATAGTGGGCCGGCATTTCTGACAATCTATCTGGGGCCGCTTATTATGTGTACACTATTCCTGCCGGTATTACAGAAGATTGTGCGCATTTGTAAGGCTCAAAACATCAGTACCATTGCCGACTTTATCTCTACCCGCTATGGCAAGAACTTCAGTCTGGGCATCATAGTAACGCTGTGTTGTGTTATCGGTATCATTCCATATATATCGCTACAGCTAAAAGCAATTTCCAACAGTTATCATGTTATTACCGGCACACCACTCAGCACAAAATTGCCGGTACATGTCGACGATTCGTTGTATATCGCCATCATCATGATGGCGTTTATCATCTTGTTTGGAACAAGATCTGTAGATTCATCAGAGCGGCACGAAGGTGTGGTGACGGCCGTAGCATTCGAGTCGGTAGTGAAGCTGGTTGTTTTTGTAGCGGCCGGTGTTTTTGTTACATACGGCATATATAATGGCTTTGATGACTTAACAACAGCGGCCAAAGAACATCATTTGGAAAAGATGTTGAACCTGAGTGGGGATGCACCATACAGCAACTGGATTGCCATGTTATTGGTAGCAATGATGTCGCTGATAATGTTGCCAAGGCAGTTTCAGGTGGCAGTGGTAGAAAATACCAATGAGCAGCACATAAGGCACGCCATGTGGCGGTTCCCGCTCTACCTGTTGCTTATCAATTTATTTGTATTGCCCATAGCTATTGCCGGCAAACTAATGATGCCCGCCGGTGCCGATGCCGATACATATGTGCTTTCTATCCCACTTGCCTCGGGTGCCCATTCATTGGGGGTGATGGTATATTTAGGCGGTTTGTCTGCAGCCAGTAGCATGATTATTGTAGAAACAATAGCATTGGCAACAATGGTTAGTAACCATCTTATACTTCCCACCATCCTCTCAGCATTCCGGCTGCGGGTATCCAGCAAACCATTGTCCAGCCTTATCTTGTTCATCCGCCGCGCCAGTATCGTCATTATTTTGTTGCTTGCCTACTTGTATGATAGGTATGTAGCAGCATATTTCCCACTTGTTTCTATAGGTGTAGTATCTATGGCGGCGGTGGCACAGTTTGCGCCTGCAATATTTGGTGGCCTTTTCTGGAAAGGCGCTACCCGTAAGGGGGCAATTGCGGCCATAATATCGGGCTTTGTTATATGGTGGTACACATTGGTATTTCCATCATGGATAGAAGCCGGCTTTGCCAGTACAAACATACTGCACAATGGCCCATGGGGGTTATGGTGGCTGGCACCTACACACTTGTTGGGCCTTGCCGAATTTGGCCCGCTTGCACACGCTGTGTTTTGGAGTATGCTCACCAATGTGGGCGTATTTGTGTCGGTATCTCTATTCTCAAAGGCTACGCCCGAAGAGCTGTTTCAGGCAGAAATATTTACGAATGTGATGTACGAAACCGATGGTAGCGAACGTAGAAGTGTGTGGAAAGGCACTGCATACATAGCCGACATTCGCAGGTTGATGGCCAATTTTATAGGTAGGGAAAGAGCGTATAGGCTCATAGCATCATACGCACAACGACATCAGATAAACACCGACAATAAAGAGGCAGACCCCAGAATAGTTGTGTTCTCTGAAAAAATATTATCTGGAATTATTGGTTCGGCTTCTGCGCGTTTTATGATGAGCAACATTACCAAGGAAGAACATATAAACCTCGATGAGGTATTGGATATCGTACGGGAATCGCAACAGGTGCTGGAACTGAATAAAGAGCTAAGAAGAAAATCAATTGAACTGACCCGCGCCACTACCCTGCTGCAACAGGCCAATGACCAGCTGGTACAAGCCGATACACTGAAGGATGAATTCCTATACACCGTTACACACGAACTAAGAACACCACTTACGTCCATCAGAGCCATGTCGGAAATAGTGTACGACTATCCCGATATGGACGAAGAAACCAGACAGCAGTACCTGGGAAACATTGTGGCTGAGATAGAGCGTTTGAGTCATTTGATAACACAGGTACTCAATCTGGAGAAGTACGAATCGGGCAGACAAAAACTGCACCTGCAAACGGTGGATATTGCATCGTTGATAAAAGAGGTCATTAAATCTACCAGCCAACTCGCTGCCGACAAACAAGTACAGATAATATTTGCAC
>JAGKWS010000057.1 GCA_021151685.1 Chitinophagaceae bacterium | reverse complement strand
GTACAGCACATACGCAAGGCTACAAAAGATATGAATGCTATCAGTACACCCACAATCCGGTATCTTGCTGGTGGTGTTTTCTGTTTAGCATCAACCATTTCAGGCTCTCGCTTATAGACACATTGCCCTGTCCCGTCTTTTTGTCTATGAGCGAGAAATGATAATGTGTGCCATACCATGTGTACACATCAAAGTTACGTAGCCCACTATGGGCATCATAGCAATAGCGGGCAGTAGACTGCCCGTGTCGGGAGGTAGTACGGGCAACCACTACCACAGAATCGTCGGCATTGCCGTAACAATTCTGCATGGTATCGGCAAGCCGATAGTTGCTTACAAATGTATCGGTCGCATCAATTGGTATAGGCACCAATGTGTCGGTAGACCAAAGACTGCCCACCACAAGCGTAAACTGCCATGCCGATTGATGGATCTCGAAATATGGATATGGGCAAAACTGTAACGGGCGGTACCTACCCGTGCGGGGTGGGTGTATGTACAGCACACTATCATCGGCCACCAAGCTGGTAAAAGATACATCTTCCGTTTCGGGCGGCACTACATAGGTATCTCCCATACGTTTCACCCTGTTCCACTGCATTATATAGCCTTCATCATTGCGCATACCAAGGCCCGTACAAAAGAGCCCCATTGTATCGCACACCGAAGAGTCGGCCCCATATATAGCTACTGCATATACATATAATGCCGGTTGGCTATATCTGGTAAAGAGGTTACAAGACGAACGTTTATGCGTTTCGGCAGGCAGGCAACCACACATACCCATTCCGAGAAAGAGGGTGCATACAGCAGCCCAATATGCATACCATGTACAGAGAGATGTACCAACCCTCATCAATCGGTTCGTGGCGGGGCTACTCGCCATCTATCTGCGTAGCGGTATGGGTGAGCTGGTACTGATTTTTGGTGTACAGATAGGTGCGTACTACCGTAAAGCGGCAAGCCCCCTCATGAACCAGGTGGGGCTGCACCTCTTGTAGCAGGCGGGTACCGCCCTCTACAGGTAGTGTACGGCTGCAATGCCCCTGTACCCGTACCCGCAGCTGCGGAATGCCCGATACACCAGCATCGGTACCGGGTTCTATAGTGGGGGTGTAGGTAATACGCGAGTCGTTGATGCAAGACACCCCTGCCGATTGCAGTACCACCCTGAACTGACGTTTCTCGGCCGCAATCAGGTACAGATCGGCCACATAGGGCTGGCCGGGGCCACCATTGGCATTCAGCAACATACACGCATAGCGGTTGGGGGCCAGCCGCATTAGTTGCAGTGGTGGCAATGTTTGAAATGCGCCAAAGCAGCCCACCACCGGCGAAAAAGCCTGCAACTGCCACTCGGCACCCACCAGCCTGAACCATGCCAGCCCCATATAAGCACAGTTGTACCGGCCAGAGGGCAGGAAATCTTCGCCCTCCATATTGGGGGTAGTAGCAAAAGAAATAAACAGGTTTTGGCTGCCGCTATCGTCGGTAAAGGCAAGGGTATCGTGCCATTGGGTCTGGTTGTCGTCGGTAAGGGGAAAGCGTAGTTTTTGCCCCGGTATCCATCCGTTTACCCACTTCACCGGGCATGCCGGGCAGCTCCACTCGGCCAGTTGCAGCGTATCGGCAGGCAGTTTGGGGTGCGGTATCTGGTACTGCGCACCGGGGTATAGCTGGCGCAATGCAGCCACAGGGCTAAACGGATGTGGCAGCGACAGTGCCGGCAGATTGTAGAGCGTGGGTTTGATGCGGGCTGGCTGGGTACGAAACTTGCTGGCCACACCAAACTCGGGCGGAGGTGGAGGTTCGGGCTTTTTTTCGGCGGGTTGTGCCCACGCCCCGTCACACAGGCCGCACAGCAACAGGATGGATAGTATATAGCGCATGGTGTTGTAAAGATAACAGCCTACGGCAAAAGATGGGTGCGCTTATATCTTGTTGGCGCGCAAATCGGGTCGTATAACCCCTTCGGGGTTCCCCAACGATAGCCCCGGGTGAAACCCGGGGTAACAAACAAAACCAGTCGTGTAACCCCGAAGGGGTTGCCAATTACAACAGATATCGCTCTTCAAATTCCACCCCATTCTCCAAGAGTAGACGCTTAAATTCATCCGAAAAACGCTCTGTACGGTGGTGTTCCTTTTAGTTCCTGACATAGGCAACTACCTGTTCCTTTTCCTTTATGGAGTAGGTAAATGCCCCGTAACCCTCTTGCCATGCATCGAAATATGGAAATTTCCCTGATGCTTTCATCCAACCGCTACTCGCTACCTATATTTCCTTCACATAGTCGGCAAGGGAAATGGACGGATGTAAGTCGGACAGAATATGGATATGATCTTCTATTCCATTGATGCGAAACAGAGTGCCGTTCCGTTTTTTAATAACGCCCCAAATGTATTTGTACAATTCGTCGCAATGTTCATTGGTTATTGTCTTTTCGCGGTTTTTTGTTGCGAAAACAATCTGGTATATAATTTGTCGATAACTCATAAGGTTGGTAAATAAACGAATTTACCTTGTTTCGGGCAACCCCTTCGGGGTTAAACTGCCCAATATCCACCCTACCCCGGGTTGCACCCGGGGCTATTATTGGGGTAGCCCTTCGGGCTTTCTTCCTTTCATGTAAGCACACATGTGGGTTAAGTCGTCAATTGGGTACAAAAACAGGGCTAAAACGGGTGCCGAGACCAAAATTTAAACAGGTGCTAACATTTCTGACGGCGCAGGCTATTGCCGGGCAATGACAATCCCATTACATTTGGGTAGAACTGACGCAAATAACATGAAAAAGCTAACCGTAATACTGGCCGCTGTAGCCATGGCAGGGTGTTTTACTGCCAAAAAGGTCACACCTTCTCAAACCGATGTAGACCGTATGACCGCAAAGTTTCCGGGCTATACATTGGCAGAATTGAATGAGGGTAAAACCCTCTACGAGGCCAACTGCGGATCGTGCCATGCGCTGGCCAAACCAACCTCAGAGCCGGAAAGCGAATGGCGCCGCATAGTGCCCGACATGGTGCGCAAAGTGAACAAAAATGGCATGGTGCTGGACAATGCCAAAGAAGAACGCATACTGAAATACCTCATAACCATGAGTGGCCGTTAAGGTTGAAACACGATAACGAAAAAGGCGATGACACCGTTGGGCATCATCGCCTTTTTTATGTTGCGGTACAAGACAACTTTACTCAATCTCGCGCTTGCCCGATAGCAGGTAGATGACTGCCATACGCACAGCCACGCCATTTTCTACCTGGTCCAATATGATGGATTGCCCCGAATCGGCCACATCAGAGTTCAGCTCTACCCCACGGTTGATGGGGCCGGGGTGCATAATAATGATGTCTTTGGCAAGGCTGTTCAGCATTTCGCTGTTTACGCCATAGTACAGTGCATACTCGCGTAGGGTACTGAAGAGGGGTTTGTGCTGCCGCTCCAGCTGAATGCGCAGTACATTAGCCACATCGCACCATTCCAATGCTTTTTTCAGATTATGCTCTACACGCACACCCAGTGTTTCTATGTGTTTGGGTATAAGTGTGGGCGGGCCAGCCACCATCACCTTTGCCCCCAGCTTGTTGAGGCAATAAATGTTGCTGAGTGCCACACGCGAGTGCATAATGTCGCCAATGATGGTGATGTGTTTGCCCTTCAGGTCGCCCAACCGTTCGCGCATCGAGTAGGCATCCAGCAAGGCCTGTGTAGGGTGCTCGTTGGTGCCATCGCCGGCATTTACAATGCTGGCTCCTATGTGGTTGGCCAAAAACCACGGGGCCCCACTGGCCGAGTGGCGCATCACCACCATGTCTACCTTCATAGACAAAATGTTTTTTACCGTATCTATCAGGGTTTCGCCCTTCGATACCGATGATCCCGATGCCGAGAAGTTCACCACATCGGCCCCCAGCCTCTTCTCTGCCAGCTCAAAGGACAGACGGGTGCGGGTAGAGTTCTCGAAAAATATGTTGGCTACAGTAGTATCGCGCAGCGATGGCACCTTTTTGATGGGTCGCTGCAATACCTGCTTGAAGTTGTCGGCCGTCTTGAAGATGAGCCCGATATCATCGGTTGTCAATTCCCTGATTCCAAGCAGATGTTTTACTGAAAGCATATGGTTTGTTGTTGGCAGTATGGTCTGTATTTGTTGTTGTTATGTATGTGTATGGGCAATGGTGGCTGGTTATCAGGGTTGGCCCTTATCTATGAGTACTACCTCGTCTTTGCCGTCCTGTTCCTGCCAGCATACCTTTACCTTTTGCGTGAGGATGGTATCTACCGTATAGCCGGTATAGTCGGGCTGTATGGGCAGCTCACGGCTAAAGCGGCGGTCTACCAGCACCAGCAGCTCTACCGACGATGGCCGGCCAAAGTCGAGCAAGGCATCCATGGCCGAGCGTATGGTACGGCCCGTATACAGTACATCATCTATCAGCACCACTTTGCGCCCTTCTATACCAAAGTTGATATCGGTTTTATTGGGCACTACTATGTCGCCCGTTTTGTACACATCATCGCGGTAAAAAGTCACGTCCAGACAGCCGTAGTCTATATCTTTTTTGCGGGTTATCTTCTTCAGGGCCACCATAATGCGATCTGAGAGTGCTACCCCACGGGGTTGCACACCAATAATGGCCGTATTGGCAAAGTTGGTATGATTTTCGACCAACTGATGGGCCAGCCGCTGTAGCGTCAGGTCGAGTTGGGTGTTGTTGAGCAGGGTCTTCAAAGCCAGTGCTATTTGGGGCCAAAATTAACGATAGGGTCGTTACCAAACGAATTAGCTATGTAAAAATGTTTTTTCATTCTATATCCTGCATGTGCGAAATAGGTAATTTTGCGCATCCTGCGCGCAACACCTGCGCACATTTTTATTACTACTTATCATGCAGCGCATCAATACCTTTTTCGAGAATTACGCACGGGCTTTGGAGATGTACAACACAAAGGGTTTGTCGTTCATGTATCATATACCCTGCACCATGCTGTCAGACGAGGCCACATCGGTGTTTACCGATGGCGGCAAGCTGGAGGGCTTTTTCAATCAGGGTGCTACCTTCTACCGGCAGTTTGGTATAGCCCATGTACATGCCGATGTGTGGATGAAGCGCGAACTTACCCCCCGCATTATGCTGGTAAAGGTAACATGGCACTACAAAGACGGCCTGGGTGCCCCTATTTATAGTTGCGACTACCATTATACCATGAAGCTGGATAAAGCCAACCAGTGGCGCATCATTCTATCGGTATCGGTAAATGAGAAAGAGCGCATGGAAGAGTGGCAGCGCAACCGCAGGGGGTAAGCTGATATACTGCTTGCGTTTACCTTCTCCCCCCTACTGTGCAAAAGAAAACGGCTGGCAAAATACCACTGCGATATACTGCCAGCCTGTAGAATAATTTTTTACCATTACACCATACCCAGCCACTGCAGCGCATTGCGGTGCAGCAGTTGGTCTTTCAACTCTTGGGCATAGGGCATGCTTTCTATGAGCTTGCCGGGGTGATGCTCGCCCAATGGAAAAGGATAATCGCTACCCATACATATGTGGTTGTGCCCCATAATGTCTATAATAAAATCGAGTGCCTTGGGGTCGTGTACCAGGGCATCTATCCAAAAGCGGCCAATGTAATCGCGCGGGTTCACGGCATTGTCTATCGCACATAGGTCGGGGCGCACATTGTAGCCATGCTCTATGCGGCCTATGGTGAGCGGGAAGCTACCACCGCCATGCGCAAATGCTACCCGCAGCTTGGGGAACCGCTCAAAAACGCCGCCAAATATCATAGAGCAAATAGCCCGGCTGGTTTCGGCGGGCATACCCACCAGCCACGGCAGCCAGTAGCGGGTCATATCGTTTTCGCCCATCATCTCCCATGGGTGTACAAATATGCTGCACCCCAGTTGTTCGGCAGCCTGCCAAAAGGGATAGAAGGACGGATCGCTCAGGTTCTTGTTATTGATGTTAGAGCCTATTTCTATACCCGGCATCTTTAGCTCGGTTACGCAGCGTTCCATTTCCCTGATGGCTACATCTACATCTTGCAGGGGCACAGTGCCAAGGCCAATGAAGTTGTGCGGATGATGGTCGCAACACTGGGCAATATGGTCGTTGAAGAAACGCGATGTTTCCAGCGCATGCTCGGGTTTGGCAAAATAGTTGAACAATACAGGTATGGTAGACAGCACCTGCTTGTCTACACCCGTCAGGTCCATCTCTTGCTTGCGCGTGCCGGGGTCCCAGCAGTTTTGTTCTATCTCGCGAAACACCTTGTCGCCCTTTATCATACGGGCGCAGCAAGGCTTATGATGCTCCAGCCTGATGAACTCGCCATACCCAAACTTCTGAAACCAGTTGGGTATATGCTCGGGCATGATGTGTGTATGGATGTCTACTTTCATTTTTTTGTTGTTGGTAGATGGTAGATAGTACTTAGTATATAGTCATTTTACCTATTATCACTTTGGAATTTGGAATTTGGGATTTCCCTCTTTGGGATTTGGAATTTCCCTACATCATAGCCTGATCCAAATCTGCAATAATATCGGCTACGTTTTCTATACCCACACTCAGGCGAATGAGACCATCGGTGATGCCGAACTGCAAACGCTGCTCGCGGGCAACACCTATGTGCGTGGTAGATGCCGGATGCGACAACAGGGTATCGCAGGTGCCCAGCGACACCGCATTGGTACACATCTTTAGCTTGTTGATGAACTGTACTCCGGCATCAAAGCCGCCCTTCAGCTCAAAACTCATCATTGCCCCCGCATGGCGCATTTGCTTCATGGCTATGTGGTGATCGGGATGATGGGCAAGGCCCAGATAGTTGACCTTTGCTACGGCAGGGTGTGCCGCCAGAAAATCGGCCACCTGTGCGGCATTGCTGCAATGACGCTCCATTCGCAAACCAAAGGTGCGCAAACCATTCACCAGCAGAAAGGCATCGAATGCATTGCTGTTGCCCCCCAGCAGGCGGTGTGTTTTGGTAACATGGGTACTCATACGGGCCACATCGCGCCCCAGCAGTATGCCCCCTATGGCCGTACCATGCCCGTTCAGGAACTTGGTGGTAGAGTGCATTACATAGTCTACCTGATAGCGGAATGGCTGCTGCAGGTAGGGTGTGGCAAAAGTATTGTCTACACATACCGTAAGCCCATACTGCTTGCCCAGCGTAGACAGTACTTCGAGGTCTACACACTGCAATGTAGGGTTGGCAGGTGTTTCCAGATACATGAGTACAATGTCCTTTTCGGTTTTCAATACCTCTTCTACCGCAGTGGGGTTATGAAAATCGACCAAAATAGCCTGTACACCCAGTGTAGGCAGTATCTTTTCTATGAGCTCGTGTGTGCCACCATACAGCGAAAAATGGGTGATGATCTTCTGCCCTGCCTTTACATTGGCCAGCAGCATGGTAGTAACCGCCGCCATGCCCGATGCATGCAAAATAGCCTTCAGTTGCAGGGGGGCACCATCGGCACCTGTAAGCCCGTAAGCCTCCAGCAAGGCTATCTTCTCCTCGGCCTCGGTAATGGTGGGGTTGCCCCAACGGCCATAAATGTAGCCTTTCTCCTCGCCCCGGAAGGTAGCCATCGACTGTTCTGCACTGTCGAACACATAGGTGCTGGATGCATAGATGGGAGTAAGGTGTGCCCGGTTACTTTCGGACGTGTGCCCGCCCCTGATGCATACCGTATCGAAGCCATGCGTAGCCTTATCGCTCATAGAAGTCTTGTTTATGTTGACGGTATAAAGGTAGTGTTTCGGGGGCAAAGGGGAATGGGAGCGACGGTTATGCTTTAATAACAGTGATTTCTCCAAATCAATATCCATCGAGGAAAACTTTTGAAGATCGCAGCACTTTGCCATGCAAATACTCGCGGTGTTGCCACTCTGTAATCATAATTTGATGGCGGTCATCTTTGCTGCTGGCATAGTCTCTTACTAAGACCGCAAGGTCATACCCGTCATTTCTATAAATCTTCACGTTGGGCAGAGAATCTACCACAACATAACTAGTGTCACTTTCCGACGCCAGCTCCTTTACAACTTCTTTGAAGTGACTAAAGTCGGACAAGAGATAAACAATCGCTATAGTGTCGGCATACCTGATGTAACCAACCTCGTATTGCGACAGTCGTCGCTGAGATGAGCGGTATCTCCAATAGCGGTTCAGCGATCTCTCGTCCATATACTGCACAGCAGAGAACCCTCTTGTCTCCAAATCTTCATCTACTTCGTATGGGGACATCAACATATATAGCCACAAATCTGAGACCGAGAAACGATGTTCATCTTTGTGCGGGTGCCAAAACTGCTCTACAGACCTATAGGCCATTAAGTATTTATCTAAGCCATCGGTTTTGTTGTGGTAGGTAAATGAATGGTATACTCCGGAGCCCATAAATACCGCCAACACCGCCAAACCGGCCCATAGAAATTTCTTTGCAGTGCGGGATACTTGCATATGGTTTACCTGTGTTTACTACAGTATCAGGGAGATAGGTGACATCCAACTGATAACTAACAATAATTGTGTCCAAATTAAGAAATTATTTACCACACTCCACGGGCAATAACTATCTGCCGATTGGTGTACCTTTGCGCCCTGATAAAAATAAGTTATATGACAAAGGGTCCTATTTCACAATTCATACAGCACCATTACCGCCACTTTAATGCGGCTGCGCTGGTAGATGCCGCCAAAGGCTACGAAACACACCTGATGGAAGGTGGTAAAATGCTGGTGTCGCTGGCAGGTGCCATGAGTACTGCCGAACTGGGTATTTCGCTGGCCGAGATGATACGCGCCGGAAAGGTAGACATCATAAGCTGTACAGGTGCCAACCTCGAAGAAGATATCATGAATCTGGTGGCCCATACCCACTACAAAAGGGTGCCCAACTACCGCGACCTGAGCCCAAAGGAAGAATGGGAACTGCTGGAGCAGGGTTTTAACCGTGTTACCGATACATGCATACCTGAAGAGGAGGCTTTCCGCCGCATACAACGCCACATACACAAGATATGGAAGGACGCAGAAGACAAGGGCGAGCGTTATTTCCCGCATGAGTATATGTACAAACTGTTGCTGAGCGAGGTAATGAAACCCGACTATGAAATAGACCCCAAACATAGCTGGATGATAGCCGCTGCCGAGCGCAACCTGCCGATAGTGGTACCGGGTTGGGAAGACAGCACCATGGGCAACATATTTGCGTCTTACTGCATTAAGGGCGAGCTGAAAGCATCGACCATGAAGAGCGGTATAGAATACATGGTATGGCTGGCCGATTGGTACAGAAACAACTCGGCAGGCAAGGGCGTAGGTTTCTTCCAGATAGGTGGTGGCATAGCAGGCGACTTCCCGATATGTGTAGTGCCTATGATGTATCAGGATTTGGAGTGGCACGATGTACCATTCTGGAGTTACTTCTGCCAGATAAGCGACAGTACTACGTCTTACGGTTCGTACAGCGGTGCCGTGCCCAACGAAAAAATAACCTGGGGCAAGCTGGACATCAACACCCCAAAATTCATTGTAGAAAGCGACGCTACCATTGTAGCCCCACTGATATTTGCGTATCTGCTGGGCTGGTAAATGTTACTATCATATTCACAAAAAAAGCGGCAGTCTCCTGTCGCTTTTTTTGTGGGGTAAAAGAACACTAACATTAGCGAAACGAAATGCGATTATAGTGAAGCTGTCCGACAAGTAATATGGCACCATATCAGACTTAGAATAATCTTGGCCCGAATCGGTACCAATTTTCGCCTTGCATTCCAAGCCCCCCCTGACACAAAAAATCTTTTGTGTATGAAAGCCTTTTTACGTCTGCTAGAAAGAAAATATACCTCCATACACCCGGCTCATTCCATACAACATCTCCAAAAGCTTCATTTTCTTCTACATGAAGAATTTTACCTGTAAAAACTCTCGGAGGTACAATTACTGCATTCTTCTTATTTTCAAAAAGAATGAAGTGGTCGATTCCTGCTCTCAGCTTTCCAGCAACACTACGACTACTCGGACTTAATCCCCAACATGAGATATGTCCGGAACCATACAGATTCAATATGTTCGCATTTCCTGCAGGAAAAGGATGTTGATT
Organism: Chitinophagaceae bacterium; assembly: GCA_021151685.1. Taxonomy (GTDB): domain Bacteria; phylum Bacteroidota; class Bacteroidia; order Chitinophagales; family Chitinophagaceae; genus Nemorincola. Next base: position 15,022 of record JAGKWS010000057.1, on the reverse strand, counting down.
CATAGCCGCTCTGATAACAGCATCCACATTTGCTGTACCACCGGACAAAGACATTATTGACCTTTCAATGTTTATATTCTTTCCATTTTGCACGAGGAGTTTCATACAATAATATTTATGTAAATTTTTAAATATAAGCACATATCGAATAAAACCACCTTAAGGTATTTTTTGTTTTATGGCTATAGGAATAAAAAGAACCATAAATTCAATATGTTACTTGTATTTTACTCAGTTATTCAACAACAGGAGTAACTAATAATTCATTGAGTGCTGCTCAATGAATTGACTGCCGCTTCAACTTCATAAACAAACTGTGCTACTGCCTCCTTTTTAAACCCTTTCAATGATATTTTAAGCTTTGCACCAGAAGATGCTATGATGACAACGCTGCGCCTTGTAAAGAAGTAAAATATTAAAAAAACAACAAAACCGACACCACAAATCATCGCAATTTGCTGAAGGCCACTGAAAAACAAGTAAAGTCCAGCCAGTGCAAACACCACGCTTACAAGAAGCAAAACAGTTACTTCCTCAGTGATACATTGGACAGAACTTACCTTGCTTAGCATCATGCTTTGATAAACTGACTCACCATTGATGTTATCCTCTTTCCAAATCCTTCTATTAGTAAGAACAACTTCCTTGTCCTTACTTTCCTTAATTATCGACTCATTATCAAACAATTTTCGCATAACACATTATTAACAAGATATACTCTTCCCAATTATTCCACTTACGCAAGTTGAAATATACTTCTACTGGTTAAAATATGGGGTACAACATCTCCAGAAGTGTAGTCATCAATCACAATAAGCAGCACCCGAATAGATGATTCAGTAATGAAACTTGCCATCGATTTTTCAAACACATCGATTACTCTGTGAATATTTGCAGGATAATCGGAATTGCCCTCATTGCAACATATCATTACCCGTAATTCAGCATTCCCAACCAGCAACTTTTCGAAATCAGACACTAATCCAGCCAGTCCGTATTGGGTATTCGAACGGTGGCTTAACTCCGACTCTAGAATGAGTTCAACAGATTTCAGGCTCGCATCTTTTCTCGTACACCAAACCATATCAAACAACCACTCTTTATTATGTATCGTTGAAAGAACTTGATAGTTCTTTTGTAGACCTAATTGACCAATCCGCTCAAAGACTGTCTTTGTCCAATCTACACCTTTGTTTTCTAAAAGATATTCAACACTCTCCTTCACAATCAAGAATATCTTGTTTTCCTCCTCGTTAAGGTTTACTGTATTCCCAAGTGCCGTAACTACGTCCATTAAAATCTATTTACTTACACCTTTATCTTAATAGCAATATTATATCGCTTGCACCCACTCAAATATGTGTGCTTTTTCACTTCCTTCATCACACTTTATAATGCATAAATGTATCCATGAATACTAGAACAAAAAACGTGAAAAACACCCTTTTTTATACAAGCAAAAACCCTTAACGCCCTCTATCTCGGACTGTCATTGCACATAACCGGCTTCTCTCTCGACCTCTCTGCCTTGTTTAGCAGCAAGTAGTCTCTCCCAATTTTTCTTCCTCTACCAAAGCAAACGCTGCCGTACTTTTAGGGCGTAATGAGGAAACCAGACAACATAGCGCATGCCCTGACGGTGGTGGGGGTAGTGCTGTGTGTGTTGCAGGTGTGGCTACCTGCCTATTACCCCAATTGCGATGGGCCATGCCATTTGGCCAATGCCAAAGCAATGGCGGCTATGTGGTGGGGGCCGGATGCCAGTGCCTACACGCGGTTCTACGAGTTCAATACCCAACCCAACCCCAACTGGCTGAACGAGATAGTACTGGCCGTGTTACAGGTGCCCTTCAGCAATGTAATAGCCGAAAAAGTACTGCTGACGATATATATGCTGGGCCTGATGCTGGGGTTGGCCCGCCTGCTGCGCCACCTGAACCCAACGGCTGCGATGTGGTGGCTACCTGCATTTACCTTACTGGTCATTCACAATGCTATGGCGCAGGGGTTCTACAACTTTACGTGTAGTGTAGCGTTTTTTGTGTGGTTCATTGCCAGTTGGTTATCGTTCTTGCAAGGGCAGGGCTGGCGCAATGGCGTGGTGTGTTTTCTGCTGCTGGGGCTTACCTATTTTTCGCATCCGGTATCGTTTGTATTTGCCTGTGCAGCGGCAGGGGCTTTGTGGCTATCGTTTGCGGCATCGGGCAGCCTTGCGGGCAGGCGGCAAGTGGTAGTGCCACTGGTTACGCTGGTAGTGATGGTATTGCCATTTGTATGGATGTTCCTTGGCTTTGCCGATGCTAATGGCGGGTTGGAGGAAATAAAAATCGCATTTGCCCCGAAAAGGCTGCAAGAATTGGCCTCGCTGAAATACCTTATCAACTATTCGCACAAAGAGGCCGATGTGCTGATAGCCGGTGGCATCGTATTTTCTCTGCTGCTATTGCTGATTATTGGCTACCGTATAGCCGCCGTGAGGGGTATACACCGATACGATGGTTTTCTGCTGACATTGTTATTCGCCTTCGTGGTGTTTCTGCTACTGCCCGATGCCATGCTGCATGGCGGCTACTTTGTGTTGCGGGCGGGCACCTACATATATCTGCTGGTGCTTGTATGCTGTGCATGGCTGCCCCTGCCCGCAATGGCAGGCCGTATAGCCGGGCCTGTGTTGCTGGGCGTGTTTGGGGTGTTGTTTGCCATACGTATGCCCATCATACTCGAAGCATCGGCCGAGATTGAAGATGAACTGAGTACCCTACCCTACATCAAACCCGGCAGTGTGGTACTGCCACTCAATTACGACACATGGGGCAAGGGTAACGATGGTCGCCGGCTGTGTAGCGAGAACAACATTTTTTGCCATACCATGCAGTACACCAGCGATATAAAGGGGGTGGTATCGCTCGATAATTTTGAAGCTAATACCGGTTATTTCCCGCTCAATTGGCACCTTGTGGTAGACCCGTTTCGTCATTTGGGCCGCTGGCCGGGCTTACAGGCATCGCCCCCAGCTGCCGATATAGCCGCCTACAAGCAGCAAACCGGCATACAGGTAGACTATGTGATAACCAACCATCTGGATGACTACTGGCGCAACCACGAGCATGCCAAAGCCCTTGTAGCAGAGATAGTGCGCGACTATCATGTGGTATATCGGTCGCCACGGGGCACTACAGTGCTGTGGCAGCACAACTAACGGTGCGTATTGCCCGTAATGAAGTAATCTAACCACAAAGGCCACTAAGGTTTCACAAAGGGCACAAAGAGAATTGTATTGTGTGGGGGCACAAAGAACTATACAAACGGAAGGCCACAAACATTCCTAATGGGAACCACTACTCATATATATACTTCATCAATAGACCGTAACCGTATCGGTAAGAGCGTGCAAGAATGCAATGATGTCTTGTTTCTCGGCGGGTGTAAGGCCCAGCTTATCGGCGGGCAGGGTTTGGGTAGGTATGTCTATACCCCGGCCCGCACCACCACCATCGTTGTAGAAATCTATTACCGATTCTAAAGTAGCAAAGGCCCCATTATGCATGTATGGGGCAGTAAGTGCCGCATTGCGCACGGTAGGCGTACGGAACGAGTACTGGTGCAATGGCAGTCTGGTAAACTTGTATCGGCCGGGGTCGGTATCCAGTACCGCACCGGGGCCGTCGGCAGCGGGTACGCCCAGTGTTTCCGACTCGGTCTCCTGATACAAAGGCGGCGTTAGTCCGTTAAAGAAGGGCGCATAGTGGCAGGTACCGCACTTTGCCTTTCCCATAAACAAATTGAACCCGTTTTTTTCTGCCGGGCTAAAGTCGCTGGTTTCGCCCCGTACATATCTATCGAACCGCGAGCGCAACCCTACCAGCGAGCGCACATAAGACGACATAGCATTGGCTATATGATACTCGGTGGGTGCTGGCGTGGCCGGGTACGCTGCCCGAAACAGGGCTACATAACTGCTATCGTACAGCAACCGGGGCAGCGCATCGGTCAGCGAGCCATTCATTTCATCGACATTATGTACCACATCGCTCAGTTGCCGCTCCAGTACCCGCGTGCGCGAGTCGTAGAACTGGGCCGTTTGCAGTGCCGAGTTCCAGAGGGTGGGCGTATTGCGCAGCAATAGCTTCTTTCCTGCAAGGTCATACGGTTTGGGCAGCCCATCGGTAAAAGCCTTATCGGGATGGTGGCAACTACCACAACTGCGGCTACCATCGCCCGATAGTATAGGGTCGTAAAACAGCTTGCGCCCCAGTGCTACCCGTGCCGGGGTAACGGCATAAGCAGTATCGGGCGAAAAGAAGGCCATATTGGCTATACCCTCTGCAAACAAATGTGGTGCAGCGGGTTGCAGCGGCCATATACCGGCATCGCCCCTGTAGGGCACCCCCCAAGAGGTCAGCCACGCCGATAGAGGGTTTACATAGTCACGTATAAACGTAAGCCTGTCGAACGTATTGAAGCTTTTGCCACGTTGCACAAAAGAGTCGGCACGGGCAAACAATATCCCCCCCTGCCTGCGGCTGCTGTCGGGCAGTGCATAACTGTAGTAGCCCGACAACTCCTTCAGTGTGCGCAGTACCTCGCGGGTTTCGGGCAGTGCATGAAAAGACATAGGCACATCGAAGCCCGTAATACCCAATGATACTACCCTGAATAATGCCAACCGCATAGCCATCCATACCCGGCCATCGGTAAAGTAATACTGCCTGTCCGGGTCGGTTTGCAGGCGGTGTACTGTGGTGCTCATGTATTGCAACTCGGCCACCAAAGCTGCGCGGCTGAATGGCGTGGTATATAATACGCGCTCCAGCACCTGAAACCCGTGCGGCTTCAACGAATCCGATGGATTTTCATCCTCTATCTTCAACAGGTCCGGGCCATTCAGTTGGCGGGCTATTGGGGGCGTAAAGAGGTCGGTAAACAACTCGGTACGTTTGTACACCATACGGCTGGCAAAAAAGTGCTTACGCAGAGAATCAGCACCCACACCCGCGCGTGCCGCCTTCTGAAAAGCAGAGAGCTGCTGCTGCAAGACGTTTAACTGCCGGTCGTACCATTGTGCCGCCCTTGGTGCCGCCTGTGGTGTGGCCGTAAACGACCACCCGGCCACTACAGCCGCGAATAACAGCACTATCACCACCCATCTTTTACCCGGTCTTTTTACTCCTACCATATGCGCTACAGGCTATTTGCGGTGCGAACTTACTACCCCCAATCCTGCGGTAACGTGCCGGTAACAGAAACATAACCCACCCGACAAAGACTTAATACTGACGATACACAGCCGTCACCATGCGGTAACATAGCCCGTCTACTTTCGCCCCAAATTAAATTGGAATGAGAAAAGTCTATCTATTTCTGTTTGTGGTAGCCATGCAACTGCTGTTAGGCGTTGCTGCGCATGCACAAACACAAACCATCTTCGATTATGCCTCGTCATGGCGATATCTTGACGATGGCAGTAACCAGGGCACCACATGGAAGGAGACCAGCTACAACGATGCCGGTTGGTCATCGGGCACAGGTATTTTTGGCTATGGCGATAGCTGGATAACTGTATGCGTAAAGGGCTGCGCCGCTACTGCTTGCGGCAGCAGCGGTTGTTCGTCCAAGTTCATTACCACGTATTTCCGCAAGACGGTGAACATACCAGACGTAAGTAAGTATACCGGCATTACCCTGAATACATGGCGCGATGATGGCATTGTGGTGTATGTAAATGGCGTAGAAGTATGGCGCGACAATATGCCTGCGGGTACAATTGCCTACAACACCAATTCTGCTACTACCGTAGACGCAGCCAATGAAAATACCCCCGTGTCGCAAACCATTCCTATATCGGCATTTGTAAATGGCAATAACGTAATAGCGGTAGAGGTTCACCAACGCGATGCCAGCAGCTCTGATGTCACCTTCAACATGCAGGCACTGGGCGTGGTAAAAACCAACCTCATTACCTACGGGTCGGACTGGAAATTTGCTACCGGTGCCGATCTTGGCACCACATGGCGCAATACCGGCTATAACGATGCATCGTGGTCTACAGGCACAGGCCACATAGGTTATGGCGAAACATGGACTACCAGTTGCGTACCTGCCGGTGCCAGCTGCCCTACCTACACCACAGCAGGGCCCTGCAATAGCGTAGGTAGTTGCGTAAAATACCCTACCATCTACTATCGCAAAACAATGAACATACCAGATGCCACCCTGTTCGACTCGGTGCGCTTCTCTGTGTTTATGGATGATGGCATTGTCATGTATGTAAACGGCACCGAAGTGTGGCGCAACAACATGCCCACGGGCACTATATTGTATAGCACGCTTACCCCCAACCAAATTGCAGAGAGTACAGCAGTAGTAAAATCTATACCCATTTCTGCATTTACCAGCGGCGACAACACCATTGCGTTCGAACTGCATCAGAATGGTACCGGTGCATCGTCTACCAGCAGCGATGCCGACTTTAATGTACAAGCGGTTGCGGTAGCCCACATACCCGTTACCCTTAGCCGTGGCCCTTACCTGCAAATGGGTAATGAAACTGCCTTTACCGTACGCTGGCGCACAAACGTAGCCAGTGACAGCAAACTGGAAGTAGGCACCGCATATGGCACCTACCCCATAGTGGTTACAGACCCCGCACAGGTTACAGAACATGAGGTGCGTGTAACCGGCCTTACCGCCGAAACAAAATACTTTTACCGCTTTGGCAGCACTGTAGACCTGCTGCAAGGCGATACTGCCAACTTCTGGGTTACTTCTCCTTCTACAAGTGCCAATAAGCGGGTGACTATTGCCGCCTATGGCGATTGTGGCCAGAACTCTAATAGCTATCAGACAGGCGCACTGGCAGCATACCGCAACTACCTGAACACCATAGGTCTGAAGGCCGCCGACATGATGATACTGATAGGCGACAACGCCTATACCAGCGGTACTGATGCGGAATACCAGACAGGTTTCTTCAACGCCTATCAGGGCAATATACTGAAGAACCACATGCTGTTTCCCGCACCGGGCAACCACGACTATAGCAATGGTAGCAGTGCTCGTCAGGCCGACCACGCCATCCCCTATTACTCTATCTTCTCTATGCCTACCAATGGCGAGTGTGGTGGCGTACCATCGGGCACAGAAGCGTTCTACTCCTTCGACCGTGGCGATGTACACTTCTTGTCTTTAGACTCATACGGTAAAGAGAATAGCGGCACAACCCGCCTGTACGATACACTGGGTGCGCAGGTACAGTGGATAAAAGCCGACCTTGCTGCCAACACCAAAAAATGGGTAATAGCTTACTGGCACCACCCACCCTACACCATGGGTAGCCACAACAGCGACAATGAAGGCGAACTGGTGAGCATGCGCCAAAACTTCATTCGTATACTGGAGCGTTACGGTGTAGACGTTATCATCTGTGGTCACAGCCACGACTACGAACGCTCTTACCTCATGAAGGGCCACTATGGCAACGAGGCATCGTTCAACGAAGCAGCCCATGCGGTCGACAATTCGAGCGGCAAATATGATGGCAGCAGCAACTCTTGCCCATACACTACCTCATCGGGCAAGATAGAGCATGGTACAGTGTACGTGGTATCGGGCTCTTCCGGTGCCAGCGGTGGTGTGCAGTCGGGCTATCCGCACAATGCTATGCCCTTCTCTATTAACGATGGTGGTATGTTCTTTCTGGACATTACCAACAATCGTCTGGACGCTAAATTCCTGAGAACAGGCGGCACCATATGGGACCAGTTTACCATCATGAAGGATGTAAAAACACAAGACACAGTAGAAATACTACATGGCACCAGCACCAACCTGTCGGCATCGTGGGAGGGCAACTATGCCTGGGCACCGGGCGTTACTACCCGCACCATCAGCGTAGCACCTGCACAAGACACACTGGTAGAGGTAAAGGATAATGCTACTGCTACCTGCCTTACCGACAAGCACTTTGTAAACATGCTGTGTACCCTGCCAGACATTATCTCTGCCCCAACCGGTTTTGTTCGCGAGGCATGTAATGCAACTATTACCTACAGCATTAGCGATACAGGCCGCCCTGCACCTGTACACACATACACGCTTACCGGTGCTACTACCGGCAGCGGTAACGGCACTGCAAGCGGCACCACCTTTAGCGTGGGCGTAACCACTGTAACTATTGCCGCTACCAACGAATGTGGTGTAGCCACAACCACATTTACAGTAAACATCAATCCAGCCCCTGTTGCCTACACTATGACGGGCGGTGGCGGCTATTGCCCCGGTGGCAGCGGCTTGCCTATAGGCCTCAGCGCTTCCGAAGCCGGAGTTTCTTATCAGCTATATAATGGCAGCACCGCTGCGGGAAGCAGCATTAGTGGCACCGGCAGCCCGCTGTCGTTTGGTGTGCATTCCGCCACCGGCACCTACAGTGTGCTGGCTACCCACAATACAACGGGTTGTACCACTGCTATGCTGAACATAGTTAACGTATCGATCTACACACCGCCTACGGCCCAAAACGTAACCGGTGGCGGTAGCTACTGTGCAGGCGGTACCGGTATTTCCATCAACCTTGATGGGTCGCAAAGCAACGTCACCTATCAACTGTACCATGGCAGCACGGTTGTGGGTAGTATCATGTCGAGTACGGGTAGTGCGCTATCTATGGGCACATATACTGCTGTGGGTACGTATAGTGTGCAAGCAACCGATGTTACTACCACTTGCGTAAATGATATGGCAGGCAATGCTACCATCGCCATCAATCCGCTACCAACAGTACAAACTACCACTGGCGGTGGTCACTATTGTGCAGGCGGTGCGGGTGTACCTGTGGGCCTTGCCAATACAGAATCGGGAATATCTTATCAATTGTACCTTGGCAGCAGCTTCACCGGAACAGCCGTAAACGGAACAGGTACCGGCATCAGCTTTGGTCTCAAAACAGCGGCGGGCACTTACACCGTTGCAGCAACCAATAATACCACAGGCTGCGTCAACAACATGAGCGGCACTGCCACTGTTACCCCCGATGCGTTGCCAATAACCTACACCCTTACCGGCGGCGGACAGTACTGTAGTGGTGGCACAGGTGTAGCCATTGGTCTGTCAGGAACAGAAACTGGTATTACTTACCAATTGCAACTGGGCGCATCGGCAAGTGGAGCTGCAGTTACCGGCACAGGCAGTGCGGCAACGTTTGGTGTGCGCACGCTGGCAGGCACCTATAATGCTACGGCTGTAAACAATACCACAGGCTGTACGGCTACCATGAGCGGGACTGCCACAGTAGTAGTAAATGGCCTGCCTACTGTATATTCTGTTACTGGTGGCGGTTCTTATTGTGCAGGCGGTACTGGAGTAGCCATTGGCCTTGGTGGTTCTTCTGCTGGTATCAGCTATCAGTTGTACAGCGGTGCTACACCTTCCGGCAGCCCTGTTGCAGGCACTGGCATGCCTGTTTCATTTGGCAACCGCACCACTGCGGGCAGCTACAATGTAGTAGCCACCAACAGCACTACAGCTTGCACCAATGCCATGAGCAGCACGGCTACAGTTTCTGTAAACCCGGTTGTAGCACCAGCTACCAACATTGCAGTACTGCCCAACGACACCGTATGCGCAGGCACCATGACCACCTTCTATGCCACACCAGTAAACGGTGGTGCCACACCGGGTGTAGAGTGGAAAGTAAACGGCACTACGGTACTTACTTCGGGCTACAGTTATAGCTTCGCCCCCAACAATGGCGATGTGGTTTCGGTAATACTCTATAGCTCGTTACCATGCGTTACATCGCCGGTTGTTACCAACGACCGCAGCATGACTGTAAAAGCCAATGTAATGCCTGCGGCTATAATTACAGCCAACCCCGGCGACTCGGTTTGTGAGGGTACGTTGGTAACCTTTGCCGCAAGCAGCACCAACAGTGGCGATGCCCCCGTGTACCAATGGTTGAAGAACTCGGTACCAGTAGGCGGTGGCTCCAGCTACGCCTATGTACCCAACAACGGCGATGCTGTAGTTGCTACAATTACCAGCAATGCCGACTGCCGCCTTACCGATCTTGTGTATAGCAATATCATACACATGAAGGCCGACGAAAGCTACTTGCCATCTGTATCTATCTCTGCCGTACCTGGCCAGTATATTGCCAAGGGGCAACAGGTAACATTTACCGCAACCGTAACAGATGGCGGTGCGGCACCTACCTACCAGTGGCAAAAAAATAGCACTACTATAGCGGGTGCTACCAATGTGACCTACACCACCAACAACCTGGCCGATAACGACACTATCACTTGTGTGGTAAAGGGCGATGGTAGCTGTGGCCGTGAAAGTTTCAACAGCATTGTGATGCATGTAACTACCGGCCTTGGCAAAAATGAGGGTACCAATATGCTGTCTATTGTGCCCAACCCTACACAGGGACGTTTCACTATATCGGGTAAAATTGCCGGCGATGGCCCTGTAACCATAACCATTTGCAACGTATTGGGACAGGAAGTGTACAAACACACCACCAACACTACAGCAAGCGTACTATGGCACGATGTAGTACTGAGCCAGCAACTGGCTGCAGGCACTTATCTGGTAACTGTAAACAGTATGAACAGCCGCACAACGCTGCCGCTGGTGTTGAACAAATAGTAGCAACACTTCACCTATCTATGTTTTAAGTGAAAAGGGAATGGCCTATGCCGTTCCCTTTTCGCATTTTGCACCTAACTCACCAAACAAATTGGCGCAAACAGGCAACAACACCTTTTAGACATCGAAATGCGGCACCGATAAATTCCTAAACCATGATGGGCAACACAGAGAAAACAGAGATTTACGACCGACATTAAGCCCCAGAAGGTTCATGCATTGTTGCACAGATATCCAGTCTGTATGGAATTTTCTTTTTCCTTCTGTTTCAGGGAGGCAAAATATATCATAAGTTACAACACAGCTGCAGTATGAGCCCATACAGCCCCTTTACAAACACCGACAACATCATGTTTGCAAAGTCATTTACCCTCCCCCAAAAAATACGCTTGTACGCTTTTTGTACACCCCAGTACATACATTCCCCACACAAGCATGACACTACGTGCCGGCTACACCAAAGCACAAAAAAGGGAACACTTGTGTGCTCCCTTCTGAAAAACTATTGAAAAACTATGATTAAGCCCTTGCTACCTGAGGTTCGTATAACTCATCATTACCAATCATCTTATTGGCATCTGCGTCCCACACTTTCAGTTTCAGACAAGCAATGATATCTGACGGCATGAGCGATGTTTTGGTAGCTACCTGCAACTCTGGTATTGCTGCCATTGCCTCAGGCAAACGGTAGAATGGTATCTTGGCATTGAGGTGATGAATATGATGATAACCAATGTTGGCAGTAACCCAGCGCATTACAGGATTCAGATCCATAAAGCTTGATGACTCCAGTGCTGCGTTGGTATAATTCCAGTCTACATTGTTGCGGAAGGTAGCCCCCGGAAAGTTGTGCTGTGCATAAAACAGATAGGCCCCCAACATATGTGCCAAAAAGAAAGGCAAAGAGAAGGAAAGCAACCATGTAAGCCAGCCAAACTTTACAAAGAGGAATATGGCTATGGTGTAGTGCAACAGCAGTACTGCCAGAGAATCCCAATGGCGGCGGGGGTTGCTGAGGAAAGACTGAATGCACATACCAAACATAAACGTAGTAAAGTAGGCAAAGAACATATTGATAGGATGGCGTACTGCCAGATAGCCAAAACGTTCTTTTTTAGACGCTTCCAAAAACTTGCGACGCGTCATTATAGGGTAAGACCCGATGCTGGCACTGAACAATTTTGCATTGTTGGCATGATGATGATCGTGCGACCGCTTCCATATGTTGGGCGGGGTAATCATGTAGATACCAAAAAGCGTAAACATAACATCGGCAACACGCGACCCACGCAGGATGGTATGGTGCTGAAAATCGTGAAAAATGATGAATACGCGCGCCAGCATAGCAGCAGTAAACACACTACAACCGATGCGTAAAAAAATGTTATCGAAATAATATGTGCCAGCTATACTACCGATGAGCAAAAGGAATGAAGTGATGGTTAAGTACCAACTTTTCCAACGAATTTCTTTCGCAAACGGCTTTGTAGCCAGTATAAGCTCCTTACCAGTCAGCATTGTACAAACTTACGTAACAAAATAATAAAAAATGATGAATAACCAGCTAATTGATTGTATGATATAGATGTATGCCCCCACAAGGTGGGATTGTGTGCCAGATATGTGCACTTATTCCTGACCGGTACTGACCGGTTGTCGTATGATTGTCTTTAATTTCTCCGGCGCGGTGCGTCTCATATCATTCAGATATATTTCCCGATGCTTTCCGCGTAATCTGTAACCTTGTTCTTTAATATATTGATGCAATCTTTGTATGGTAGGTGGTTCTTCCGAGAAGGGGCCAATATGCAGAATTTGCGCACAGGTGCCTTCATTCATCGTCTCCAGCCTAACCATGGGCAACAAAAATAATGCTTTTTTTGCCACCAATTGCTGTCTTGCCGTTTCTACATCGGTATATGTTATAAAAGAGGGTTGAAGGATCATTAATGTCCACAACCAAGCCTCCCTATTATCGGTTGAAAAGTTGGCTATATCGTCTGTCCACCACAAGCCTTCAAGCGGCATTACTGCATAGTCTTCCCTACCCTGCTTTTTCAGCATAAATTTTAAGGTATAGGACAAACTGAATAATGCTTCTATGGCATCCTGAAATAGCTTCGAGTTGTTGGGGTCGCCATGGCCATCCACCATCAGGTATTGTTGTGGCGGCACCTCTACTACCGATATTTTACCAGCAGGTTGGCGGTACATTGCTCCCAATTCTTTTTTCAGATCTAATTTCCCGACACTCATATTAGTTTCCATTTTTGCCCATTCTGTGCTGCAATTGCGCACATATATCACCTGCAAAAATAAAGTCGTTACCTAAAAACCTGAGTGATGTTTATCACCTGATACACATAAAAAGATTGCCTTTGTATCAAAACTCATTATTAACGGATAACGGAAAGTTTGCCCGAATACTGTTTGCTTCCAACCTGTACCCGATACTGGTACACACCTGTAGGTAAAGAGACCGTAGAACAATGTGCATCATTGTTATGCACATCCACTATTTTGTTAATCAAATGCTTACCTGTAAAATCGGTGACGGTCACGTTTGCAGGCCCTTGCTATGTGCCGGGCAGTTGAAAAACAACTTCATTGCTGGCCGGGTTGGGTAGAACTACAACTTCGTTACGTTGCACTGCGCCTTGCACCTCGGTTATAGTAACAACTGGAGGACAGGAAGCACAGGTGCATTGCCCGTATTCCTTTGTATGCTTGTAATAGTTAGTGTATAATACTCACGAGGCCTGTGGTACGCTGGCCACCTGTGCTGATGGTGTAGGTATAGCCCCCATCGGCCAATAGTATGGTAATGAATGTGGCTTATACATAAAAAAACCGGGCAACACAATGTGTTGCCCGGCATATAGGTTTGTAAACTAATATTGATTAGTGTACGATGCTTACGCGACCAGTTGTGCGCTCGTTGCCTACAGCAATAGTGCAAGAGTATACACCGTTAGCCAAGTTGGCAGTGTTGAAAGAAGCCTTGCCATTTGCAACGTTGCTGATAGTTTGAGAAGCAACTACCTGACCTACCATGTTGGTAAGTGTAACAGTTACATCGCCAGTTGCATTCAAAGTGAATGGAACATACAGCATATCGTTGGCAGGATTGGGATAAGCAACTGCATTAGTGATTTTAGCAACATTACCTACTTCAACTGTACCTACTACACCGCAAGATGCACAGATTGCACGATAAGAGATATCTGGATACTGAACGCTTGCAGCAGCAGTACCCGAAGACCAGTACCACTGTGGTACATAAGAGTTGGTAGTAGTTTTGTCTACGAAACCACCCATGTTGCGGTCTGTTGAACTATACATAGGGAATGCAGCAGCAGAAGCAGAGCCTCTGTGTACTACACCGGCACGGAACATGTTGTACTTAACTGGTGGTACAGCAGGGCTACCTATGAACACTGTATCGTAAGCAGGAACAGCATCGCCACTGATGAAAGATACAGAAACACCGACCATGCTACCAGCAGGGATAGAGATACCAGTACCAGCAGTACCCAATCCCACTTTACCTACATAAACACCGTTTACGGTATCTGCTGCCCAAGATGGAGGCGTAGTAAGGTTGTTCAGGTAAATGTCCTTAGTAATCATGGTAGAACCTGTTGGTGTAAGGCGTGCTCCGTTGTGGTGCATGCGGTACATATCCATAGTACCACCTACAGCACCATAGTTTTCAAGTATTGAACCAGATGTAATGTTAGCGGTAGTTTTGTATACATCAGCAGAAGTTGCACCGTTACCGTATACAAATGATACGCGGAGGGTATCTACAACGGCTCTTGCAGGATTCACAAGATATGCACCGGTAAACGCAATCGAGTCAACTGCATACGCATCGGTGGATGTAATTTTCATCAGACCTGGATAATAGTCCACATTGTTGAAACCTGAAAAAGCAGGATCGCCAACCAAACCATAAGAAACGAGGTTTGCAGTATCTGGACCAGATGAGAAAGTCATCAACACATTGTTGTTACCCCACAGGTATGGCAAGCTGTAGTTAACTGAGCTTGAAGTGGCATCTTCGTTTTTTTGAAAATAATCAGTATACTCGTACCAACGTGGTGCAGCAGTACCTTTACCTGCCAAACCAGTGTTCGCCGCATGTGCACGGTTTTGTTTGAACATCTTGTAGGCCTCATAGTTTACATCCGATTGTGGAAGTGGAGCATGAACGTTGCTAAATGCACGCTCTTGTGCATTTGCACTGGCTGCGACAGCGGCTGCCGCCAATAGTAGAAGTGATTTTTTCATTTTTGGCTTTTTTTTGTTAATGTAAAATAACTTTTTTTTGACGATAAAATGATTAGGCAATTATAGCTATAAAACATGAATA
>JAGKWS010000056.1 GCA_021151685.1 Chitinophagaceae bacterium | reverse complement strand
CCCCCTTCAGGACTTGAACCTGAGACCCCATGATTAACAGTCATGTGCTCTAACCAACTGAGCTAAGGAGGAATTTCCCCGTTTGGGAGTGCAAAGATAGTAAAGGAAGTGTATTTGCAATATTTTCAGTCTGATTTTTTTCAGATATTTTTTTTTTCAAGGCGTTTGTGGTTGGCCTATTATCGTAGTAATGTCACATCTCCTTTCATAAATCCTTCATTGCCAAACCTATCTACATACACCAATTGCCAAAAGTATACTCCCAGCGGTGCGACAGATCCTTTGTACATGCCATTCCAGCCGCTTTCCAGAGATTCGCCAAAGTACACTTCCTCGCCCCACCTGTTATAAACCCTGAAGTACTTCATATTGCGGTAGCCTACGGCCCGTGGCCGAAAGTAGTCGTTCAGGCCGTCGCCATTTGGGGTAAATGCATTGGGTAGTACAAAAGATACATTGTCTACCACACGCACATTTACGGTATCATAGCCCGCACATCCATAGTTGCTCTTTACATATACCACATACCGGAAGCGGCCGGTGTCGGGGTAGTAACCTATAGGATTACTGATGGCAGTATCGGTAAGCTGTGTGCCGGGTGCCCAGCTGTAGTTGGTACCGCCTTGTGCTGCAAAATAGATGCGCTCGCCCTTTACTATTACCGTATCATCGCCGGCATATGGGGTAAAATCTTGTACTACCACCCGGCTGATGAAGGTGTCGCGGCAGCCACGGATGTTGGCCGTTGCCAGCCGCACATTGTAGGTGCCACCAACAGGCCATATATGCACCGGGTTTTGCACGACCGATGTGTTGCCATCGCCAAAGTCCCAAAGCCACTGGTCTATTGGTTTTACGGTAGATTGTGTAAGGTCTGTAAACGAAATGGGCATACCGGGGCAATAAGTGCCTGTATCGGTATACCGCGTATCGAATGTGGGGTATATCTTCACCAGTCTCACTATACTATCGGGGCAGGTGGTGCCCGGGTTTACCACCAGCTTCACGGTATAGGTGCCGGTATCGGGGTAGGTATAGAATGGTGTAAAGTCGGTAGACTGTATACCCGTACCAAACTCCCACCGATAGTTGAAGCCGCCACGGCTATTGTTGATAAACTGCACGTTATTGTCTTTACAGTTTACAATGAAGGTATTAGGTACATCGGGTAGGGCGGGTATATCGGCCACCACCACTTTAGAACAGTTGGTAACCACAAACTGAAACTCGCGTTTGGAGGTATTTATGAGTATGCCATTACGCCATTCGTTACAGCACACAGTTACCAAAAACCGACCTGTGCGGTTGGGTGTGCCGGTAATGATGCCCGTTCGCGGGTCTATGCTGATAGGAGGAAAACCCGGCAAGGCTCTGTCTGCCGTATATCCGGGTGCATAGTCAACAGCATCGTAGGGTGGTGCCGAGGCGGTTGTAGGTTTCACATTGTTGCCATCATATTCCAGTGCATCACAAAATGTGTAGGATACCGAGTCGCCATCGGGGTCGGTAGCCGAGTGGTCGTATTGAAGCGGGTCATTCAGGCATATGATTTGTGGGGGGTAGTTGCGAAAAACAGCACTGTTGTTGTTGATAGTAGTAGGCGGAATGGTACAAAAATAGGTAGACCCCTTAGATCCCGCATCTACCACATTGATGATACTGGAGTTACGGCAGCAACGCTGGTATACTATAGTGTATCCGTAGGGCGATGGTGGTAGTACATAGAATTTCTCGAAACGCTTGCGGTACAAACAGGTTGGTGGTATGTCTGTAACACATTCGTTACTGAAATTGGCTGGTACCGATATGGTGCCACCACTGCCGGGGGTAACGTCATAATATATGTTGGCATCAGATCTTATAAAAACATTGTTCGAGTATACTGTAAATGCAGCCGGATTATCGTCGCTGATGGCAAACGGGTCGCCGGTAATACAATCCTGATAAATGTGTAGTATTGCCTTGTATTTTTTGCATACCACACCACCCACTGTAGTATCTCCCAGATACTGGTACGTAAAGTCGGCCCCTACAATGTGCGATGCATATACTGTAGATACCCCCCCCAACAAGGACAGTAGTATAAGGCGTAAGTAATAGAGTAACCTGTACATACACATTCATCAGGGTTGTTGAATAATAGATAACGCAATACCTGCCCAAAACATTGTACACACGGCAATATAGGTTTGGCCCTACTTACCGCATCAGCGTAACATCTCCCTTGGTAACACCTTCGTTTCCAAAACGGTCTATATAGCACAAATGCCAGAAGTATACACCTAAGTCGGCTGGTTTGCCATTAAATGTTCCATCCCAGCCATCGTCTATAGACTGGCCATAGAACACTTCTTGTCCGTAGCGGTTATATACTCTGAAGTACTTCAGCGTTTTGTAGCCCGCAGCCTTCGGGCGGAAGAGGTCGTTTTTGCCATCGCCGTTTGGCGTGAAAGCCGTAGGCATCGTAAAATAGGCCGTTGGCACTACCAGTACCCGAATGGTATCGTAGCCACTACAACCATAGCTGCTTTTTACCCGCACACTGTAGTAGTAGGTACCGGTATCGGGGTAGTACCCAACAGGGTTGTTGATAGATGTGTCTGACAGATTGATGTCGGGCACCCATGCATAGCTAATGCCTCCTTTGGCATTGTACTGCATTTTTTCACCCTTTACTATTACTGTATCGTTGCCGGCAAACGGTTTAAAATCTTGTATCACCACCCGTTGTACGATAGTGTCTACGCAGTTTTTAATGTTTTCGCCTGAAAAGACCACATTGTAGGTACCTCCAGCGGTGTAGGTATGCACCGGGTTTTGGATCGAAGAGGTTTTGCCATCACCAAAATCCCAGCTCCAGCGTGTTATTGGCTTGATGGTGGTTGTGCTTTTGTCGAGAAAGGTAATTGGCAGGCCGGGGCAATAGGTGCCCGTATCTTCAAAATAGCTGCGAAATACCGGGTATATCTTCACAAAACGCGATATACTATCGGGGCAGGTAGAATTGGGGTTTACTATCAGTTTCACTACGTACGTACCAGTATCCGGGTATACAAAATCGGGCTCAAATTCGGTAGAGCCTGCATTGCTTTCTATGCCAAAATCCCATTTGTAGGCAAATCCTCCGGTACTTTTATTGATGAAATGTACTTTGAAATCGCGACAATTGACTATATAGGTGTTGGGTGCATTAGACAATTGGGGGATGTCGGCCACTACTACTTTAGAACAGTCTGTAACCACAAACTGAAATTCGCGTTTAGAGATATTGACGATGGTGCCATTTCGCCATTCTGTACAGCAAACAGTTACCAAAAACCGCCCCACACGATTAGGAGTACCGGTTATGATGCCTGTACGTGGGTCTATTTGCACCGGAGGAAAGCCAGGCATGCAGTACGAATAGCTGTACGGCGGGTAATAATCAACCGTATCGAACGGTGGTGGCGACGCTATTCGTGGCTTTATATCAGGCCCGCTTGCACCTTCTTCGGCAGGGCAAAATTCGTAACTTAGAGAGTCTCCATCAGCATCAGTTGCCGAATGGTCGTAATAGAGTGGGTTGCTTTGGCAAATAACTTGTGGTGGGTAGTTTTTGAATACGGCACTATTGTTGGTAATGGCCGATCGGGGAATGACACAGTAGTAAGTGGCTCCTTTGTCGCCGGGGTCTACCAGGTTGGCAATATTGGCATTACGGCAGCATCGTTGGTACACTACCACATAGCCCACATTACTGGGCTTCAGATAGTATGTTTTTTCAAATCGTTTGCGGTACAGGCATAGTGCGGGTATATTCTTTACACAATCGTTACTGAAGTTGGCCGGTACATTGATGGAGCCTCCGCTGCCGGGGGTGGCATCGTAAAGTATATTGGTATCGTATCGCACTATACTACCATCATTTTCGTACAGGGTAAAATAGGCGGGGTTATCTTGCATTATGGCATCCTGCACACCATTCTGGCAATCCTGATATATGTAGAGAGACACCTTGTATTTGCGGTGTGTTACGCCGCTTATTGCCGTATCGCCCAAATAACGATATGTAAAATCGCCCCCAACAATATGAGATGCCATAGCATCTGAAGTACCTATCAGTATTACAAGCAGCAATATGGCATACAACTTTCTCAGCATGTTGGCTCAGGGTGGCGGTTGCAACAGAAATGTGAGAAACTGAGAAGGTCAGAAACAAACTTTTCTGGCTCTTCCAAATGACTCATATGTCCGCTGTTTCTATATAAATATACAAAGTTAACGTCTGATAATTGACATTCGCTTAATGATTTCCTAAAATCTACAATGTTATCGTGCTGGCCACGTATCCATTGTACAGGAAAGTGTGCTTTTTGCAGTACATCGGCACTATCGGGCCGGGCTATCATGGCCTGGTAGCAGTTAATGATACCTTCGTCCTGCATTTGCAAGGCAATAGACAACTTGTGTGCCAGCACTTGCGGATGGCTTTGGGCAAACTGTGGCGCAAAGAGGTTGGGTGTCATTTGACGCACAAATGGCTCACGGCCTCCATTGCTTATGAGAGCTATTACCTTGCGGCGCGTTTCTTTTTTCTCTTCGTCATCGGCTTTCGATGTTGAGTTAATCATGGAAATGCCAGCTACCATTTGCGGGTACAGCCTTGCAAAAGCCAGTGCGGTATAGCCCCCCATAGAGTGCCCTGCTATTACCGCTTTTTGTATCCCCAGTTGTTGTAGTAAGGCGGCAATTTCGGCTGCCATATCAGATAGTAGCATTTGCCCCACCAATGGGCTATTGCCTGCACCGGGCAGGTCTGGTGCTATTACGGTACACTGTGTGGCCAGCAGAGGAATGACACCCGCCCATATGGTCTTGTTGTCGGGAAAGCCATGAAGCAGCACCAATGCCGGTCCGCTGCCTGTTATAGAGTAGTGTAGCATGGAGATGGTTTAGTTTTTTGCCGTGGTAGCATTGGCTTGTTTGTAAATAGATAGGTATACAACAGCCAGTGCCAGCATCAGCGGTGCAAATTCGGCAATGATGCACTGCATACCCAGAAAATGGAATACAAATGTAGCCACCAGCATCACCAATGCAATAAGAGCGTATCGGCCACGGCCTTTGGGACGAGAGAATGCAAGCATCAGGTTGGTAGGTAACAGCCACAACAGGTTGTAGTTGTTGCTACATCCCTGATGGTCTGTTGCAAACCACATAACCAATATCAATATACCCAGCAACCCAGATGCCGTAAGCAACACAACATTCATAATGCGGCCCAGCACCCATAGCTGTTTTAGTGTATGGCCTGCAATGGTACAGGCAAGAATGATGATAAATAACACAAGCGGCACATTGGTGCCTGCCGGCAAATGTGGGCTACCTTCCAGTAGCGATGCCGGTTTGGTACTTACGGGACTACCATTCAGGCTGGCACCAGCAAGACCATCGCGCAGATAGTCAGGAAGGAACATGATGTCCTTGTTAGACATGATTTGGTCTATTTTGCTACCCAGCAGCACATTTACCCCTACACGCTCCCAGTGCCTGCGGTAGAAGTATTGGTTCATAATGTCGCGGAAAGAAATTTTTTGGTCGGCTTTTATTGTTAGCCCAAAGTGAAAACCGGCACCCAGCGAGCGTGGAAATACATCGCGGATGCGGGTAGCGCAGTTGTCGAAAAAGAAATCATATTTGTAATAGCGGTTGTCGGGCAGGGTATTGTGGTCCAAATAGGCTTTTATCTGTAGTTTGGCATCATCGGGCAGCAGCAAAACCTGTTCCTGCACGCTTCGGCCATATTCGTAATACTCTTCCATAAAGTCGCCAAAGAAGGCTGTGGCCACAAAATAGCTGAGTTTACCACGCATGAATTTGAGTTCAAAATCTTTATCGAAGCCATTGAACATGCCGTAGTTATATACTATGTCGTTGAACGGGGGCTGTGCGGCCGAGTCGGTGATACGAACTGCTGTATGGCCAAATGTCTCCCAAACCTCCTGACCAGTACCACAGGTGAGCAGGCTGATGCGCAAACCCGGGATGCGTTGCTGAGACACAATGGTGGTATCGGCCGATTGCGAAAAGCCACGCAGACACAAGAATATGGCAGCCAGTGCCAGCACAAAATGCTTCATTGTCCTTTTTTATTTGCTACTACTGCCTGTAGTAGCAGTCATTAGTGGCGCAAGTTAGCTACAGATGGCTGAAAATTGTGAGCTGCAGCTATTGTTTGGTGCTATTGGCCGGTAAGTATATGTAGCAATTGTGCTGCATTGTAGGCATAGTTGCCCTGTATGGGCTCTATGCCTAACGTATTTTTGTGTTTTGTTAATTCATTAAGAGCTATCGGCATAACAAGCAGACTCTTAATGGTATTTTGAAAGCATATATCAGCGAGCCGGAATTGTATTATTGATAAAATAGCTATTGAGGCAAACAAGGTTCAGCACATTGACTTTGGGTGCTGTATTGATGTTCTGTTTCAGGTTTTCAATAGCTCCTTTATTAAGAAATGGCATTTTTTTTGTTGTGTCTATCATTTGTTGGGCAGACGTATATGTTGCAGGGTCGTCCTTCAGCCACTGTTGCAGTGGTGAGTTAAAGCCGGTCTTTTCCCGAAATGCGAGATCGTCACCCAATTTTTTTGCTAAAAGAGTGCGCAGAGGCAGTTTACCATGTTTGTCATTTTGTTTGTAGCCCGACGGAATAGAAAATGCAAGCTCAACAAACCTATGGTCCAGAAAAGGTACACGGCCTTCTATACCGTTTATCATAGTCATACGGTCGCATTTTGTCAGCATTTCATCTGGCAGGGTCGTTTTCATATCTGTATATAGGGTACGGCTGAGGCTATCGGCACCTTCAGCACGCTTAAAGAAACTATCAATGCGCGCAAGGTAGCGGTTGCGGTCAACAGATTTTACAATATCGGGGCTCAGATATGCAATGGCATTGTCGGGATGTTGCAATATCACACGATCGAAGAATCTTTGCGCATCAGTTATTTGCAAATTTTTTCGAAGCTGTTCCAGACTGTTATTCCCGGTAATTTTTGCCCCCATTTTCAAAACCGAATTGCGCAAAGTTTCTGGTATATATTTTACAAATGCTGGTACAGCAGGGTTTCTATGTCTGTGATACCCGCCAAAAAGTTCATCTCCACCGTCTCCACTCAGTACAACTTTTACGTGTTGCCTGGCCAGTTTAGATATTCGCCCTAAAGAAAGTGCGCTGGGTACTGCAAACGGTTGGTCCAGATTTTTGTATTGGTCTTGAATATCGTTGAAGAAATTTTGAGAAACCTGATAGGAATGGTGGGTTGTACCCAGTTTTTTGGCAGATACAGCTGCTATTTCGCTTTCATCTTCCGGTTCGCCGGGAAATGCAATGGTAAAGCTGTGTATACCCGGATGTATTTGTGCAGCAACAGCGGTAATGAGAGACGAATCTACCCCGGCAGAAAGAAATGTACCTACAGGTACATCGGCTATTAGATGGTCTTTAATAACAGTGTCCAACAGTTTTGATGTCGCTTCGTTCACCTCGCCACTACTACGGAAGCCACCATCGGTTATGGGTATGTCCCAGTATTGGGTAGTGGTCATCCGGCTATCGCGAATGATGGCAAAGTAACCAGGTTCCAGACATTTTATTTCATTCCATAACGTATTGGGGCCGGGTATGCTATTGGTCAAAAAGTACTCGTAGAGCGATGTATAATCGATTGTAACGTCCAGCAAGCCACAATTGGCTATTGGGCGTACTTCAGAGCTAAAGATAAATTGTTCGCCCTTGCGGCTGTAATACAGTGGTTTTATGCCAATACGGTCTCTTGCAATAAATAGTTGTTTGCGCTTGGTATCCCAAAGTGCAAAGGCAAACATACCTGTTAGTCTGCTCAGTACTTTTTCAGCATCACATTTATATTCTTCATACAGGTGCAATATTACTTCACAGTCCGAGCCCGATCTGAATTCGTGCCCTTTTGAAAGCAACTCCTGGCGCAACGTCTGGTAGTTATATATTTCGCCATTGCATACTAGTATCAGGGTTCCATCTTCATTGTACAATGGCTGGTTTCCCGCTTCCGATAGGTCTATAATAGACAAGCGGGCATGTACAAGACCTATATCGGAGCCTTCGTAGATGCGGTGCCCGTCAGGGCCGCGGTGGCTCAGGTAATGTGCCAGATTTTGTAAGGCAGCATGCCTCTTTTCTTCCCCGAAGTTTCCGAAAATGCCAGCAATACCGCACATGTGTGTTTAAAGTTTAATTTAATATTTGGTGAACAAAAATACAAGCACAACATGGGTTATGCAAATTGGTGTTTTGGTGCAGGAGTTACTGTTATGCACATATGAACATTCATGTTATGTATGTTTGATGTCATAAGCTGTATACTTACTCCCATTGTTTGCCGTAATGCCATTTTGTGCAGTGTTGTTAACTTTGTAGTGTATGGATATGGAGATTGTTTTACGTTTGTTGCTTTCGGTGTTGTGGGGTGGTCTTGTGGGCATTGAGCGCGAGTACCGCAGCAAGAGTGCGGGTTTCCGTACTATGATTATGATCTCTATGGGGGCTTGTGCATTCACCATGGCCTCTCAGTATTTGGGTGGTACCAACAATCCCGATAGGGTAGCTTCTAACATAGTAACTGGTATTGGTTTTTTGGGTGCCGGGGTTATCTTCAGGGGGCACAACCGCATTAGCGGCATTACTACTGCTGCTACTATATGGGGTGTAGCGGCAGTGGGTATGGGTATAGGTGCCGGTTTCTACTTTGCTGCAGCTTGTGCCAGCATCATGATATTGCTTGTTTTGGCATTGCTACCCTCGTTAGAGCGGTATATAGACCAGATAAACCGGGCAAGAGAATATACCATAGAATGCGACTACGAAGCCGGCAGACAAGCACACTTCGAA
Organism: Chitinophagaceae bacterium; assembly: GCA_021151685.1. Classification (GTDB taxonomy): domain Bacteria; phylum Bacteroidota; class Bacteroidia; order Chitinophagales; family Chitinophagaceae; genus Nemorincola. Next base: position 16,859 of record JAGKWS010000056.1, on the reverse strand, counting down.
AACATAATGAAAGCATGCGGACTGACACCCCGGCTGGTACACTATGTGCGTGCAGGCAATGTACTCACCATGACCTGGGAAGCCCATGGACATAGCCAGAAGCACCAAAAGTTTGCCGAAAGCATCAATAGCGATAGCGATGTGCGACGTTTAGAGTTTTGATTTCCTGGTTTATAAGTAATGTGCTGCTTTTTTCAGAATCATATCTACTTTGTCGGGCGAGACAGAGACATGGTGCTTTTTATCTACCACCAGCGACCCTCCATCAGCTTTTATATATTCGGTTATGTGTTTCAGATTCACGATATATGATTTGTGACACCGAACAAAGTCGTTGTGGCCTGTAAGCAATGTTTCAAAATATTTAAGAGCCCTGCTAACAATAACAGGATTGCCACTGCGTAGTATTACCCGTGTGTAAGAGCCATCGGCCTGAAAATAGAGAATGTTATCAAGTTCTTCGAAGGTGATAGAGTTGAGCGTGTTAAGCCCTATTTTCTGAGGTGTATGCCCATCAAGGTTATTTTTGAGTGTATTCAGGTTTTGGCGGTGCTTGTTTTTTTCAAAAAGCAATACTGCATTTTGTAAGTCTGCCATCTGAACAGGCTTCAACAGGTAAGACACTGCCGACATATTGAATGCCTGTATCGCATATTGGTTGTATGCCGTTACAAAAATGATAGAGAAATTAATTTCATCTTCATTGAAAAAATCGAGTAACTCCAAGCCGCTGTGCCCGGGCAGATCTATATCCAGAAACACAATGTCCGGATTGTATTTTTTTATGGCTTTTACACCAGAGGGCAGGTCGGGGCACAGGCATTCTACCGTTAGCGTATTGCTCAACGGTTGAAGCATCTCTTTCAGCAGAATTCTTGCCATTTCTTCATCGTCAATTATTATTGCTTTATACATTTTCTGCAGGTATTTTAATGATAACGGTGGTGCCCGTTGGTTGTTTTCGTTCGTTTAGTTTGTCTATAATAGTAACTGATACTTTCTGTTTCCTACTGCCGTTCAGTATTGCCAGTCGCTGCTCGGTAGCGCGTGTAGAGAACGAGCGGTGTTTTTGCTGCTTTATCCTGTTCAGCTCGCCAGACCGCGTGCGGCCTATGCCATTGTCGTCTATGGTTACTATCAGGGTATCGCCTTCTTCTTGTAGGTCTATCGATAGCTTTTTTTCGCCTTCTTTATGCAACAGACCATGCTTTACCGCATTTTCTACATATGGCTGAATAATCATGGAAGGGATTTCAATAGAGTCGGGCGATGTTATTGACTGTGCATTAATACTGTATTCAAATCCGGAGGGGAAGCGCATTTTTTCCAGTTCCAGGTATAGTTGCAGTGCATTTATTTCTACAGATAGCGATACGGTTTCGGCTTCTGTCATCTCCAGTATAGTACGGGTGAGCATAGAGAACTTTGCCAGATAATTGGTGGCTTTTTCTTTGTTATTGGTCACTATATATGCCTGAATCGTGTTGAGTGCATTGAAGAAGAAGTGCGGGTTCATTTGTGCTCTTATAGCTGCCAGCATAGAGCGGCTGCGGTCTTCCTGTAGTTGAATTTTTTCTTTCTGCTCCTCCAGCTTGCGTACACGGGCGCGCATATGGCGGGCATATAGGCTGCCTGCTACTGCTGCCAGTAAGGTTGTGCAGATGGCTATGAACCACCACTGTTGCCAAAAAGGTGCCCTGATGACAAATGATACCTGTTGCGCTTGCTCTTTATTGCCAATTTTGAAAAATATGTTGTACTCGCCCGGTGCCAGTGCCTGAAAGTTGAGCGTGCGGCTATCGTTGGGTAATTGTATCCACGGGGCATTGGCCGCCATTTTGTAGTAGGCTGGTGCGTATGTGCCTATGCCGGGGGTGATAATGGAATAGTTGATAGCTATGTTGTTGCTATTGTACCCCAGTACCAATGTGCCCGCCGTTGGGGTATGCGTAACATTGTTTACCAAAATGCTGTTGATGTAAAAGGGGAGAGCTACATTGGCATGCTGTTGAGTAGGGTGGGGTATACTGAACATACCGGCATCGGTAGCTACCCATAGCGTATCATTCATCCACGTTACATCATTAACAGCTCCTGCGGGTACATTTGTTTGCAGGCACATACAAGTGTTTCTGGCTGGGGTCCAAAGGTATATGTCAGTTTCTGCTATAAGACATAGTTGGTCATCATGTGGTAGTATTTTTCTTATGTTTTGTCCGTTGGTTACAGAAGGAAGTTCTGTTATTTTTTTATTGTTCCATTTATACAACTTGCCCCTTGCCGATAGCAGAAAAACGTCTTGACCTACCCCTGCTATTTCTCTTGCATAAAATGGTTGCCCATTCATGGTAATGGTTTCGTAACGCCCTGTAGTATCAAAGATCAAAAGGCCTATGCTGGTGCCAAAGAGCAATACTTTTTCTGTAGTATGGTAGTAGGTTGCTCTTGCACGTACTTGTGTAGTAAGGTCTCGTGTGCAGGTGTCTATTTCTATAGTAGAATTATGATAAAATGTATGATCCCATGCCGATTGGATATGTTCGCATCCCGGTATTAGTTGCAGTCCACAGGCACCACTACGGGCAATAGCCAAGTATTTGCCATCTATATCACTAACCGACTTTGTTGCCATGGGGTGCTCCTCACTGCTGAATTTGTTGATAAGACTGATGATACCAAATTTTTTTCCGGTATAGACGGCCATATCGTTTTGTACCCTCAGATAGTATATCTCATGGTCGGACGGGGTTTTAATAAGTTGTTGGATAGCTTTTGTACGTGTATCAAAGGAGAGTATGTTGCCACTACGCGTGCCTGCTACTATCTTGTTCTTCCATGTGGCAATTCGGGTAATAGTTTCGCCGGGTATGGTGTATAGCTTGTTGTCTATTTCCGGCACCAGCAATACCCCATCGGTTGTAGCCACCCAATAGTTGCCGTTACGGTCTCTGAAGGCCGACGAAATAGTTTTATTGCGAAAATAACTAACAGTGTCTGAGCCGTATGGCTGGTTGTGTATGAGGTATGGTGCCAGCCCCCGCGTGGTACACAACCATGGCTTGCCATCTATTTCCGAAAGCGCACGAATGGTACCGCTAATATGGCAAGGGAAAGACCGCACAACATTCAGGTTGTTGTTGAAGACTATTGCTCGATAGTTTTGGGTAGTGCCCGTAATGACATGTATACTATCGTTATGTGTGGCTATAAGTGCAAGATTGTTATTGGTGGCAACCGGAAGATGACCAAAAGATACACTGTTATCGGGTGCTATGTGATAGAGTATATTGTTGGCGGTTATGTAGTAGCCATTTTGGTTGCAGGCAGTGTGCTGCACCCTGTAGGTGTTGAAGGGAATAGTGCATAGTAGTTTCAGTGTTTTTGTATCATATATGTCCACTCCGGCTATTTGTACTGCATATAGCCTGTCTTTGTATATATGAAATGGGGCAAAATCTATCGGGCGGTTTTGTTGTAGAGGCCTTAGTGAGTCGCCATCGGTATAGTACAGCCAGCCATCAAAAGTTTCGTACCATATGCGGCCTTTATCATCTTCTTGTATACTGGCACCCGCAATGAAAGACTGGCCGGCAGACCGGTAGGGTTTGTAGCTAAAACCGTCGTAACGGTGCAAACCCTCGTCTGAAGTGAGCCAGATATATCCTTTTTTGTCTTGCCATATATTGTACACTTCGTTGGCAGGTAGTCCGTTTTTTATACCAAGGGCAATGCAAAAGGGTTCTTGTGCCCCAGCATAACAGTATGCAAGGCATAGCCAGAAGATACATAATATACGAACAAACATATTGTAGCCATACAAAGATAGTGGCCGCACTATGCTGTCTGTAGTGTTTTTATGAAACAGTACAGTTGGTTTGTGAATAGGGGTTTGGCTTTGTGACTATGTAAATATGGTATGGGAACCCTCGCATTGGCAAACAGATATGGCAGTGCATGTAATATTGTTGATGTTGCATAGGTGACGGTTGCAGGCAACCAGCAGAATATGCTGATTGCCCGTATGCCCATCGTGTTTTGCCAGTAATAGAGATCAGGAAGAAATAAACTACTGATTTTTAGGTTGGCTAAAGAGTGTGTCTTTAGTAAAAATGGTATCGGACAGGGTTTTGAGAAATGCCACCAATGCCGATTTTTCGTCTGTACTTAGTGGTATGCCTTTGGTCAGCAAAGTGTCGAGTGTTGTGGACGGTACTATACCGCTATTATAATGTTCCAGCACAGCTTCCAAAGTTGTAAACCGTCCATCGTGCATGTAGGGGCGGGAAAGGGCTACATTGCGCAGCGAAGGAACCATAAACTTCATGCGGTCTGTTGCGAGTTTGGTAACGCCTATACGGCCAGAGTCTTGCAGGCCACTATTCATCTTGAGCCCATTATTCCGAAAGCTGTTGTCGGTAAATAGGGGCTCGGCATGGCAAGTGGCACATTTCTGGCGGAATATAGCCAGCCCCTGCCGCTCTCTGTCGGTATAGTCGTCACCGGCTTCGCCGCGTACATGTTTGTCGTAGCGCGAGTTGGACGATACCAATGTGCTCATAAACTGGGCAAATGCTTTATTCACACGGTCTTCGGTGATGCTTTCGTCGCCAAAGGCATCATGGAATCTGGTACGGTAGGCTGCATCGCCCGAAAGAAAGGTAATGACATCGGCCATTTTGAAATCCATCTCTACCGGGTTCTCTATGGGGTGTATCGGTTGTTTCTCCAGAGATGTTTCCAGTCCATCCCAAAAGAAAGATGTTTTCCATGCCATATTGAATATGCCGGGAGCGTTGCGGGTGCCAAATAAACCATATATACCATGGCTCAGAGCATGGTCCAGATGCGAAAAGCCTGAAAACTGACTATGACAACTGGCGCAGGAAATGGTGCCATCACGCGATAGGCGGGTTTCATAAAAGAGCCGTCTGCCCAGTTGAAAACCTGCCTGCGTAAGCGGGTTGCCAGCAAGGTTGTAGGTGGGCTGTGGCCAGCCGGGCGGCACTGTAAACGTGGCTTGTGCCGGTACCACATCACTACCCGGTTCATCGTTTTTGTCTTTGCGGCAGCTTACCAGCCACAAAAATGTAAGCAGTACTGCCAATACCAATACGGTGGTGTGTTTCCTGTTCATATGCTATACATTGATACCGGGAGCAAATCATTGCCCCCGGTAGATGTGATTTATAAGCCTGCATAGGTAATAGTGAACATATTGGCGTAGTTGTCGGCCAGCTTTTTTGCATTGGCACCCGGCATGTGTATGGTGTTGAGCGTAGCAAAGTCTATAACATTGGGCGATTTGAAGAGTTTCAACACATCGGCCGTAAAGTGGATGTGTGGTGTACTCACTTTGTCTACCGTTACAGCCTCGGGCATGGGTAGGGTTATGGTACGCAATACATTGTTGGCACCAGAGAACCCACCCGCATGAAATATCAACTGACCACCGGTAGTGGGTGCGCTGGATGAATTTCCCTCAAACTTCAGCATGATGTAGCCGGTGTTCCAACTCCAGAAATTGCCCAGTGCAGGGTCCAGTGCGCCTGTTTGCGCACCAGATACATTGCGCAGACTATCTACCCCAATGGTGAATGTGACTGACGAATACTTGCCACCCGGTACCTTGGGCAGTTTGAAGGCCATATCGGCCGGGTTGGCAGAATGCTCTATGAGGTGGTAACTTTCTGGTTCGGTATAAGATGGGGTGCCATCGGCACCATTCAGCACCACATTGCTGATGTAGTAGTTGAACTTCGATACGGTAAATGTATCGCCATGGGCATTGATGTAATTTTCGTTGCCCAGGTACAATGTACTGCCACCTGCCGTGGTAAAATATTCCATATACACGGTTCCGGTATCTACCGTGGGGGTGGTTGGGGTTGGGTCGTCTTTCTTTTTACAAGACGATATGCTACCCAGTGTAGCGAAAAAGAGTGCTGTTGCAATAATTCTTCCTGTCATGTCTTTAATTTTTCCTTGTTGAATAAATGTTATTTGTTGTTCGTAAACCTGCGCGAAAGTGTATAGGCGTTTATAGACAACCCCAGTAAGGTTGCTCCAAGTAGTGTGGGCATCAGTGGTAGCAGATAAGACTGTACCTGCAAACCCCTATACCCCAATGCCAGCAGAAAAATGGCTAATACGAAACCAGTGGCAATAGTGTAGCCACCTGAGTTGGTGTTTTTGAATAGTTGTAGCATGTTTGTTTTGTTTCAGGCAAAAGAATCCCTATTACAGTGCCGGATGGCCTGTATTCAGGTAGATTTAATCAGGAAATTGTCAGACTCTGTTCGGCGGGCGAAACACACCGCTACCGGGTAGCTGGGCCACAAGGTCGCAGTACCTGCCTGCATGGTGCAATTGGTTGCAGTTGAGGTGCTGGCAGGCAGCTACAATGGGCGAGGGTAGGAGATAAACTAATGTTTCTTTTTCTACAGGCGCGCTGTTTTCATTACCTGTAGCCGAACCATTAGTTACTTTTTTTAGTTGTTTGGCCAGATAGCACTTGCCATTGCAGTGCATGGACGGCTTGCTGCGGTTTTCGCACAGTACTTTGGCCACATACGCTTTCTGTACCCTGTATAGTGCCAGTACCGCATACTGTGCAGTACACTGCACCAGCAGCGACAATGTGAGCAATATGGCCAGTACTTTTCTCATCTTATGGGTTCAGCACTATGTCTATATCCTTCGATACCTGTGTGCCATTGTGGTCTACATAGGCAGTAATGGTTACCCGCAGTGGCGTTGCCTTGGTAACAGGCTGTGCCCAGCTGTTATTGATGTCGAACTGACTGTTGTGTGTATGTTGTGCATCGTCGAACAAAATGAGCCCGGTTGCGGTATCGGTTATTTTTACTTCGCATCCATGCAACTCGGCATTATAGCTTACGTTAGCTTTTATATAGACGGAGTCTCCACTGTTGAATGTTTGGCCGGTTTGTGGCGAATTGACAGTTATTTTTACTTCTTCGGGGGTTACTGTGTTGTTGTTTTTCTGACAACTGAATAATGCGATAGATAAAAGCGCAATAAGTGTAACGTGTTTCATATTTGAATGTTAGAAAAGATAAAATACAGATAGGTCCAGCCGTTGCTTCGACTGCACATATCCCTTGCTGTACTCTTGCTTTATGGGCAGGTTGCCTATCAGCCTAAGGCCGATTTTTTTATAGTAGGCCTGTATGCCTGCTGATGCGAAAGCCATATAGCCTCCGGTTTGTTCGTTGAGCCACCTGCGCTGGTAATTGTCGTAATCGTGCAGGGTGTACTCGTACCGGGCACCCAGTTGTGGCATGATGTCGGTATTGCCCTTGGTAAATGTTCGGAATGCCATCAGTCCGGTGCTGAGCCTGTTACCGTATTTATATGCATCCCTGTTGGCCGTGGTAAACGTATACGATACATCGGTATTCAAACCATAAAGGTTATACCGCAGTGTATAGTTGGTATTCAGCAGAAAGTCGAACGAACCTGTACCGGGTTGCAGGTTGGGTAAGCCCAGCCGGTCGGCTTCGGCAATACCCATATACTGGCCTGTAGGCAATTTGCTGCCTGCGGCTGCAAACAATTGGTGCTGTGTAGTTTGGCCACTTTTATTCAGCAAAACCAGACCTGCCATTACCGATACATCGCTTATGCCACTGGCTCGGTGTACATTGGTATCGGCATGTTGCACATTGTACCGCCACGGCACAAAGCCATAAAGCTGCACCCGGTTGCCAAGGGCATACCGGCCCCACAATTGCAGGGTATTGTAGCGTGTACGGCTCTCTTCATCGGGCCGGCCGGCAAACAGCGAGGGGTGTTTGGCCTCAAAACTGTTATGCTGGTATTGTATACCTATAAAATGCAGGCGAGGCTCGGGCAATAATCCCAGATATTGATTGCCGGCTGCACAGCCGCATACATCGCACGCTTGTACGTGCCCCATACTCAGTACCATGGCGGCACAGAGCAACAAGAGTTGTTTCATTGAAATCTGCTGAAAAAAGTGAGAAATGTCTGCCGTACAGGCAGATTTACACACTCTGGTACAGATTGGGGTTGTGTGGTATGGCTATACACCTCCCATGCAACGGCTTGTAGCCCTATGAAATGAGCCTATACTATGCGTGCACAGGTAACAAATGCCATAAATCATGACATAAAATCAGAAAAACGACAACCCCAATCAGCAGGTGGGTGCCGGAGGATGGAAGATAGACTGGACAACATGAACAACTGCCCCTTCGTTATAGGCAGATACATGTTTGAGTTTTTGTTCGGTTTGGCCAATTACCACCAGCGGTATAGACACAGGCAGTATAGCTACCCATTCGCTCTTTTCCACCTTTACGTTGTTGGGTGAAGTTTGATTGCGGTCGTCCTGATTGTCTACTTTCTTCAGTTGTTTCTTCAGGTAGCAACTACCGCAACATTTTTTCTGTGGCTGTTTGCGGTTTTCGCAGAGGTTCTTTGCTATGTAGTCTTTGTTGATGCGAAACAGACCAACTACCGCCCAATGGGCCATGCACTGTACAAACAGTGTAATGCACAACAGTATGGCTACAATTTGCTTCAACGCTGCAAAGGTAGCAGAAGGGAATTGTAGAAAGTATGGGCCGGAACGAATAATTCTGAAAAAATGTTTCCCGATGCATGGAGAGTATCATGCTATCTGGTTCGTTGTATAGGGCGTTTTTTCTTTTACAAAACAATGACAAATGCATTTGGTCTATCAGGCAAGGGTGTGGGGCATATAAGTAGCTTTGCCACACTTTTTTGAGAATATGAACAGGAATAGTGTAGCGACAATTGCAGTGGCATTGTGTAATGTGGTGGGGGTAGTAAAAACTACCGCACAGGAAAAAACGCTGATACATGCTAATGAGAAACACTTTAAGAACATGCGTCAGCTCACTTTTGGTGGCGACAATGCCGAGGCTTATTTCGGGTTCGATAATGAACATGTCACTTTTCAGCGTACTGCCCCCAAGGATGGGGTAGACTGCGATCAGATTTTTTATGGTACCCTGCCATCGTCCGATAAAAAGAAATTCAACTACAAGTTGGTGAGTACAGGTAAGGGACGCACTACGTGCGCCTACCTGATGCCCGATAAAAAACACTTCCTGTATGCATCTACCCATATGGCGGCCGACACCTGTCCACCGGTGCCAGACAGGAACAAAATAAAAAAGTATGTATGGCCTATCTATGAAGGTTATGACATATTTGTAGCCGACTTCAAAGGAAAAATTACCGGCAGGCTCACCAATACACCCGGCTACGATGCCGAGGGAACCATATCGCCCGATGGTAAAAAAATAATCTTTACCAGCATGCGCAATGGCGATATGGATCTCTATACTATGAACATAGATGGGACCGATGTGCGCCAGATAACTACTACATTGGGTTATGACGGTGGTGCTTGTTTTTCGCCCGATAGTAAAATGATAACATGGCGTGCTTCGCGGCCTAAAACAGAAGAGGAGGAGAAAGAATACAAAGATTTGTTGGCACAGGGGCTTGTTATGCCTACCAATATGGAGGTGTTTGTGGCCAATGCCGATGGCACAAACGCAAGGCAGGTTACCCACCTGGGCCGTGCCAACTGGGCCCCGTCATTTGCGCACGATGGCAAACGCATCATTTTTGCATCCAATCACGAGCATCCTCGCGGGTTCCCCTTCAATTTGTACCTCATAAACATTGATGGTAGTGGTTTGGAGCGCATCTCGGACGATGAAGGCTTTGATGCATTTCCTATGTTCTCGCCCGATGGTAAAAAGTTGTTGTTCAGCTCCAACCGCAACAATGGTGGCACCAGAGATACCAATGTTTTTATGTGCGATTGGGTAGATTAAAAAAATGATTGACATCTTGATTTTTAAGAAAGGGTAGTGCTGGGCATTGCCCTTTCTGCATATTGGGAAAGGAGCATACGTGCGATTATGGTGTATCATATTCTGATAATCGGGCTTGTTTTTGATATATCTTTGTTGGAAACGATATTTAGATGAAAAAAGTCCTAATCCCTTTGTTGCAGTGTTGTGTTATGTTGTTGGCATCGGCAACCGTTTTTGCCCAAAGCAAGCCCGGTTTGTCGCCACGTACCAAAAAGTACCTGCACGAGATGGCTACCTTTCATGGCAAGAAACAGCCGGGATACATCTATAACACGGGTGCCGATGGTACTTTGTACATCAGTGCGCTGGTGAAGGTAACTGATGAAGCTGTTGCACAAAGCAGATTGGACGCTATACATGCCCACATAGGCACAAAAGCAGGCAGCGTATGGACGGTAAAGGTTCCCGTAGATAAAATTGTACCGTTCACAGAAACAAGCGGATTGTCTTATGTGCAGCTCGATGAACCGCTTATGCCACATTTGGATGTAGCTCGCCGCAAAACCAAAGTAGACTCTGTACACGGTGGATACGACCTGCCGATGCCTTACAGCGGTAAAGACGTGGTAGTGGGTATCATAGATTTCGGTTTCGACTACAATCACCCAACGTTCTACGATACTTTGTATACGGGTTACCGCATCAAAAAGGTGTGGCAAATGAATGGTAGTGCAGCCCCACCCAGTGGTTACATCTATGGTAAGGAATTGGTGGGCGATGCTGCTATAAAAGCAGAAGGAACTGACGACTCCAAACAAAACCACGGCACCTGTGTAGGTGGCATGGCGGCAGGATCGGGCTATGGTGGTCCATCAACAGCCCCGTCACGTTTTCGTGGCATGGCCTATGCCGCCGATTTGGTGATGGTTTGTGTTCGTCGGGATTCTATAGGAGATCAGTGGATGGAAGGTAGTTTTTCCGATTTTTTGGATGGAGTATCTTACATTTTCAACTATGCCACATCGGTTGGTAAGCCTTGTGTGGTCAACATTAGCTGGGGGTCTCAATCTGGCTCGCACGATGGTACGTCTTTGTTTGCGCAAGCATGCGATGCCATGACCGGGCCGGGTAAAATAGTGGTGATGAGCGCCGGAAACGAGGGGCAGGAGAACATACACTTGTCCAAAACATTTACCACAACCGATACCGTTATCAACTCGTTCATTACCTACAGTCCCGCCCATTATCGCCGCACATGGGTAGACATTTGGGGCGAGGCAACAAAGACGTTCTGTGCCAAAGCAACGCTGTACACCGGTGGAGCCAACATTGCGGGCAACAGTACCGGCTACAAATGCATTGACAATGCCATTACTGATATGTACCTGTTGGGTGCCAATGGTATTGACACTTGTTATGTACAATTCATTACTTCATCGGCCGAGCCCAATGGTAAACCCCGCATTACAGTAAACATCAACAACAAGACAACCGATACCGTACTGATATCGGTAAACGGTAATGACGGTATGGTGCATATGTGGGATGAGTATTATTATTATGGTTTTCCTCAGCGTTACCAGAGCCAGTTCAGCTCTTGTGGCAAGTCTTGGGCAGTGAATGGTAATACACAATCTACCGTAAGCGACATGGGTAGTGCCAATTCGGTACTGCTTGTAGGGGCATATGCATCTAAGGTGAGCTATATAGATATTAATGGTAACTCGTTGGGGTATGGTACGTATGTAATGGTAGACCGTTTGGCTCCATTCTCCAGTCGGGGACCAATGGTTGACGGACGTGTGAAGCCAGACCTTACTGCGCCGGGTATTACCATAGCCACTGCCCAGAGTTCATACGATACCAGTTATACCGAAACAGGTACCAATAGCACCGGTACTGTGTACAAGTATACCGACCCAGGCACCAGTAAGAATTATTATTACAGCGAATTTACCGGAACTTCAGCCTCTTCGCCGGCTGCGGCAGGTATTGTAGCCTTGTTGCTGCAGGCCGACCCAAGCCTGACCCCGGCAAGCCTGAAAACGGCCTTGTTTACTACTACTATCAAAGATTCTTACACAGGTGCGCTCTCCTCGCCCAACAATAGTTGGGGGTATGGCAAGATAAATGCCTATGGTGCGTTGAAGAAAGTATTGGCAGGAGTGGGTACCTACTTGTATACAGGTATTCAGCCCGATTGTGTGGTATTCCCCAATCCATCGGAAGGCCGCTTTATGGTAGACTATACGGCACCTGCCGGCGAAACGGTAACATTGGCTGTTTACGACATGGCCGGCCGCATGGTACACAACCAACTGTGGCAGGTTGCTGTCGGTACCAACCGTACAAACATAAACCTTGCCAATGCCACACCGGGCATGTATGTAGTGAAGCTACGTACCAAAACCGGAACAGCCGATATGAAGGTTGTGGTAAAGTAGTTTTCTTCATTTGGTGTACAAGCTAATAATGTTTATATGGCAGAAAAAGACGCTAAAATATACAAGAAGGGAAACCGTTGGCAGCGTACTGTATATGCTGCAATGGCAGCGCATCTCGAACAATTGAGCGTAACCGATTTTGGTGCGTCTTCTGCCGGCAATAACTACAAGCACTTACTGAAGGAAGAGGATAGCAGACTCAATTTTATGTCTGATGAAATATATGAGGCTACTATCCGCAGATTTTCTACGCACAAGGCTGGCGACTTAAAACGTATAATGACAAATACGGCTGCATCGCAGCCCTATTGTTTCAATTTGTTTGCTCATCTCAGTCTTCATTTGCCATTGGCGAGCGGGCTGTTTTCGGCACTGCTGCGCAAAGCGGTAACTGTGCAGCACATAGCGGTAGAGTTTACGCCCAACCACTTACGCAATCTTGCCGGTTTTGAACAAACAGATGAAGACGAAAGCATTGGCGACCAGGGTGTGCGTAGTGGTACCGATGCCGATGTGGCTGTGTTTTACACCTTTGGCAATGATCAAAAGGGTGTTTTACTCATTGAGTTCAAATTTATAGAACCAGAATTTTCGGTTTGTGGCTCCTATAAAACGAAGACCGATTTGGCGGGTATATGTATGCAAAAGGGATATTTTGCCACCATGGTTGCCGGCAAAGCCACAGACGACAAGGGTAGGGTGTTGTGTGGCTATAACAAGTACAACAATTGGCTGCTAACTGCCAATTCTACATTGTTTAACAGGGCCGCAATAGAACAGTCGGTTACAGGATGTCCCTTCAGGCTTGGTGGTAACCAGTTGTGGCGCAACATGCTCCTTGCCGAAAAGGTTGCTAAAGCCCGCAACTGTGATGCGTTTGGCTTCTGGGTATTGTCGCCCAAACCCAACGACAACTATTTGTGGCAGGATCATGGGGGCGACGTGGAGCAGCAATTCAGGAATGTATTGTCGCCCAAAGGAAGAGAATGTTTCAGAAGGGTGCATCTGGAGTACATCGTGGCTTTGTTGAAGAAATTATGTATCAGTGATGCCGATAGCCAATGGCTGCAACGCTTGAATGAAAAATACCTCATAACAAGTGTAGTGTAGCAGTCTGCGTTCATCTGGGCGGGTTACCTTATTGCTTATGACGGATTAATGGCCGATACCCATCGCAGTGTTGGGTAATAATAAATTGTTTCTATGAGTATGAATATCCCACCCGTTTCAAACGGCCCAACACCATTTGCACAAACCTACTTTCACGGCACGAAGGCCAACCTGAAAGTGGGAGATATGATAGAAACAGGTGTACCTTCCAACTATGGGCAGCGCAACCAGGCACAATACATATACCTCACTGCCACGCTTGATGCCGCCATATGGGGTGCCGAGCTGGCTTTGGGCGAAGGATGCGAGCGCATATACCTGGTAGAACCTACTGGCCCCGTAGAAGACGACCCCAACCTGACTGATAAGAAATTTCCGGGTAACCCCACAAAATCGTACCGGTCGCAGCATCCGTTCCGTATAGTGGGAGAAGTAACTCATTGGATTGGGCACGATACTGAAAAAGTACAGGCTATGAAAGATGGGCTGGCTCGTTTGAAGGAACAGGGCATAGAGGCAATAGAATAGTACCGCAGCCTATGAACTTTCCATGGACAATACCTATTGGTGGTGCGGCGGTCTCGGCACATGCGGTATGCGAGGCCGCAGGGGTATTTGTGGCCTACAGATACTATAAATGGCTACAGAAAAAGAAGGGCGATACCATTGAGGAGAACAATAGGCTGGTGGTAGTAATAGGTGCTGCCTTTGGTGCCGTGCTGGGTGCAAGACTGCTGGGCGCAGCCGAAGACATACCCGCATGGAGGGCCGCTACATCGGGCTGGGGTTATTTTCTGGCCAATAAGACCCTTGTAGGGGGCTTATTGGGTGGTCTGTTAGGTGTAGAACTTTTGAAGAGACTTATTGGCGAAAAGAGAAATACCGGCGATTTATTTGTCTTTCCGCTCTTACTGGGAATGATAATTGGTAGGGTGGGGTGTTTCTCGGCAGGTGTGTACGAGCAGGCCTACGGCCTACCCACTGCGCTGCCATGGGGTATGGATTTGGGCGATGGCATCAAACGGCATCCTGTTACCCTGTACGAGATAGGCTACCTTTTGTTGCTGTGGCTGGTGCTACAAACGGTGCAAAAAAAATACACATTACAAGAAGGGGCTTTATTCAAATTGATGCTGATGGCTTATCTTGTATTCAGATTGTTGTTAGATGTCATAAAACCCGGCTGGCGATATGCTTTGGGCTTGGGTAGCATACAACTGGCTTGCATTGGTGGGTTGCTGTACTACTATAAGTATTTGCTGCATCCCCGCACACTCTTAAAACACTAAAAGAATATGCCTGTAAGAAAATATACTTATTACGATTTCACCATTAGCCTGTGCCCGCATTGCCTGAAACGCATTGAGGCAAAAATTGTCTTTGAAGACGAGAAAGTGTATATGCTGAAGACATGCAAAGAGCATGGATTCTTTAAGGTACTTATAGCTACCGATGTTGAGTACTATAAGAGTACCCGCAACTACAACAAACCGTCCGAGACACCACTGAAGTTCAACAATAAGGTACATTACGGCTGCCCCTACGACTGTGGCCTGTGTACCGACCACGAGCAGCATAGCTGCCTTACGCTCATAGAGGTAACAGACCGCTGCAACCTGAGCTGCCCTACTTGTTATGCCATGTCGTCGCCACGCTATGGGCGGCACCGTACACTGGCCGAGATAGAGCAGATGCTGGACATTATAGTAGCCAGCGAAGGCGAGCCCGATGTGGTGCAGCTGAGTGGGGGAGAGCCCACCATACATCCGCAGTTCTTCGAGATACTGGACATTGCCAAACGTAAACCCATCAAACACCTGATGGTAAATACCAATGGGGTGCGCATAGCGCAGGATGAGGGTTTTGCCGAAAGACTGGCAACCTATATGCCCGATTTTGAACTATACCTACAGTTCGACTCGTTTAAGCCCGAGGTCTTGACCGCCATGCGGGGCAAAGACTTGACTGATATACGCCGAAAGGCCTTGGACAAGCTCAATGCACTAAATCTGTCTACCACGCTGGTAGTTACCATGCAAGCTGGTATGAATGACGATGAGGCCGGGGCTATCATAGACTATGCGCTGAAGCAACGTTGTGTGCGTGGGGTTACGTTTCAACCGGTGCAAATTGCGGGCCGTTTTGAACACGACCCCAATAGCAATCGTCTTACATTGACCGATGTACGTGATAAGATTTTGACACAAACTAATGTCTTTACCCCCAACGACCTGATACCCGTACCCTGTAATCCCGATGCACTGGCTATGGCCTATGCACTGAAGCTGGGTGGCGAGGTATTTCCGCTCACACGTTATCTGGACCCCAAAATGTTGCTGGACAGCAGCACCCGCAATACCATAGTGTACGAGCAGGACACTGCCCTGCACGAGCAACTGATACGTATTTTCAGTACCGGGGTATCGGTAGACAAGGTGACGGAAGATGTACATCAGTTATTGTGTTGCCTGCCACAGGTAAGCGCACCGGGCCTGTCTTACGAAAATCTGTTCCGCATCATCATTATGCGGTTCATAGATGCCTACGATTTTGATGTACGTGCCATCAAGAAGTCTTGTGTACACATCGTTAGCAAGGATGGGCGCATCATACCGTTCGAGACAATGAACCTATTTTACCGCGATGATAAGGAGCAGCACCTGAACGAATTGAAAAATGCACAATAATCAAAAAGGGGCCAGCAAAATCTGATATTATGATCGAGTTTTTATTAGGTGCCGGGGTCTTTTTGTTGGTAGTGAGCATTGTGCTTACCATACCCGGTTTAATATTGCTGATACTTGGGTGGGTGCAGAAAGATGCTATGCGAAAGAAAGCCGGCCTGAAAATGCTGGCCTATGCGGCACTGAGTTTGCTGGTGAGTGGTACGTTGTGTAGCTCTGCTTTATATTTTGGCAATTAAAAGTTGTAGGCTGTTGGTGGCATAATGCTGTTGGCGTTTCACAGTAACAGTTATGTAGCAAAGAACATTACGAATCAAAAACAATACAGGACCTGACAAAATGTAAATGTATGTTCCAATTTTTAGTTTCTGCCGGTGTTATATTGCTGTTGGTAAGTGGTGTGCTGTTCCTTCCGGGGTTGGTAATGCTCATTTCTGGTTGGTTGTACAAAGATTCGAAAATGAAGGAACGAGGCCTCAAGTTTCTTGCTTTTGCTGCTGTTTGCGCCGTTGTTCCGGTTCTTCCCGCAGGGGCGAACCGGAACTGCCTATAGAGCCCGTTCTCAGAACGGCTTCACATTGTTGTAGCCCAATGCCTACCGTTTGCAAAATTGATTGCCCGATGCGGTTAGCTTCGATGTGTCTGGCGTATCGGTTTATGGCGACCATATAACGGTGCGTATAGGCAGTGCCAGTGGCCTGCACGAGATAGCAGTACACGAGACGGGTAGCGGCACCCCGCTGGGTGCGTATACCGTTACCCCCAGCGTACCAGCCACCACG
>JAGKWS010000055.1 GCA_021151685.1 Chitinophagaceae bacterium | reverse complement strand
CTTGATGATGTTTTTCATTGTAGTTCGTTTTGTATGTTTTTGTTAGTTGTTTGTTTGTGTTATGCCAGTAGTATTACCAACTACGTGCCAAAAATGTAATACATTGATAATCAATGTACATTGTTTTGGCACGGGTGTGAAAGTGTCTACTGCGTGGAATGGGTTTCCATTATGCGGACATGCGTTGCATTTTGGACATGAAAACTGCACTGATAACCTGGCATAAATTTGCAAAGTTTCATTATAGTACGTTTGCCAAATAGAAAAGCCACCTAATGTATATCCGCATATTTGTAATAGCTACAATTTTATTCTCGTTGGCCGCATCGTGCCACAAAACCAAAGAAAAGGTAACCCCGGCTACATTTACTACCGGTATAGACCGTACCCGCAACTGGCGTGGCCATCATCATTACGAAGCGAGTGGCATGCACTTTCCTACACCAATAAAGGAAGACTGGGACCTGCCAGACACTACATTTGCGTTAACAAGGCTGAACGACACCCAAATTGTAATAGGTAATCTCACACTCGATTACGAATCGTCTGACAGTAGAAAACAGGTACACTATTTTGGTGGTGCCCGGATTTACTACAGTAGCCACATGAGCAGTGGTATTGCTTACTTCTATGC
This sequence comes from Chitinophagaceae bacterium, assembly GCA_021151685.1. GTDB lineage: Bacteria > Bacteroidota > Bacteroidia > Chitinophagales > Chitinophagaceae > Nemorincola. The sequence goes on along the minus strand of JAGKWS010000055.1, from coordinate 25,409 downwards.
AAAGGACAGTATTGTATGGGTTAGAGGTGACAGGCATGGCACCAACGACATATGGATACTGGACGATGTATACCACACTTACTGATTGGCCGTAAATGGTGTATGCTAACCTGACCATTAAAAGATGCACAATGCCATGAAACCGGCAAGCGGAAGGTGACGATATTTTGCTAATGTAGGAGTATTGACCAACAAGCGTTATTGCGATGGCTCGTATATGCAAATCTGCTTCGGGGTGTGTGCCGCATAGACCGGGTGCAATAGTCTTAGATATGAGTGTACACACCGGGTATTGCCTGCCAAGATATGGCATGATATTTGCAAAGAAATAAATGTATTCAGCTAAAATAGGCCCCCATGATACATGCCCGCACCTCACTGCTCTTTATGCTCATGTTTCTGATGGCTGCATCGTGCCACAAAACCAGGGAGCAGGTTACCCCAGCTACATTTACTACCGGCATAGACCGTACCCGCAACTGGCGCGGCCATCACCATTACGAGGCATCTGGTATGCACTACCCTACACCTGTATATGAAGACTGGAACCTTGCTGATACTACGTTTGCACTGACGCGGGTAGATGATAGCCGCATACTTATTGGTAGCAATAGTCTCGATTATGAATCGTCTGACAGTACAAAACAGGTACACTACTTTGGCGGTGCCAAATACTATTACCTGTATGGTAGCAGCAGTGGCGTTGCCTATTTCTATGCCAAGGACAGCATAGTATGGGTAAGGGGCGACAGACATGGCACCAGCGATATCTGGACATTGGACGATATTTACCATACCTACTAAGGGACAATAGCTGCGGGATCTGCCATGTTTTGAGCAGAATACTTCCATGCTAAATGAAAATGGCAACATAAAGTCCGCCACTCCAACAAGTCTACTACGTCACTAATACATTCAAATAAAGTTCAATCAGGCTCTACACTTGCCCCAACACCGGTACTAATACAAGTCTTTTGAGGTTATCATTATGGCCTCGAAATGCTTGTGTTGTTGGCACAAATATTCTTTTTGGGTTGGCACAATGTGTATGAGTAGCAGGGCATGGTGGCGTATAACACCCCACACATACAAAACACAAATAGCCGACACGTTTTGTGCCGGCTATTATGCTATAAAAGAGGTGTAGTAAATTACTTTACTTTAGCAACCAATGCCTTGAACGATTCTGGCTCGTTCATAGCGAGGTCGGCCAGAACTTTGCGGTTCAGGTCTATACCTGCTTCGCTCAGCTTGTGCATGAACTGAGAGTAGCTAAGACCTTCTTCGCGTACGGCAGCGTTGATACGTACGATCCACAGAGACCTGTAATCGCGCTTTTTCAGCTTACGACCAACGAATTTGTAACCAAGACCTTTTTCCAGTACGTTTTTGGCTACGGTATAGACGTTTTTACGCTTGCCGTAGAAGCCTTTAGCGGCTTTCAGTATCTTCTTTCTTCTCGCGCGTGATGCAACTGCATTTACCGAACGTGGCATAACTTCTAAATTTTATTCCCCCGGGGATTGCTGGTGGGGGAGTTTTTTTATTTCTGAATAATAATATTTCTTTACGGGCTAACCGGCAATGGTATTAAGCAAGTACCAGCATCTTTTTCACAAGACGGGCGTTGCTTGGGTGCACCAGGCCATGAATGCGCAGGTGACGCTTGCGGGACTTAGACTTCTTGGTAAGCAGGTGGCTCTTAAACGCCTTGTATCTGCGAATTTTGCCTGTACCTGTAACCCTGAACGTCTTTTTAGCACGTGAGTGCGTCTTTATCTTTGGCATGATAATCTGAATTTGGACGGCAAAGGTAAGTAATTTGTTGTATTCAATGTGAATAATCGTGTGAATTATTTTTTTCGCCTTTTTGCCGCCTTCTAATATAAAAAACAGTTGCGGGCCAGACCGACCCGCAACCACTGCAAAGTACAATAATTTATTGGTCTCCTTTTTCGTTTATCAATTTCTTTAAGGGCTTGCCAACACCTATACCAAAACCGGCCGTGAGCAACAGATAGCTATTGGCTGATAATATGCCGCTTCGTTCCTTAAACCCGGGCCGGGAGCCGAACTCTACCTTGTAGCTCATAGCCAAACCAGAATAGCTTTTAGCTTCCCAACCGGTACGCCATCCCACGTTCTTTACATTGGTTACAGACACTGCGTAGTCCTCGGGTGTAGCGCCAACCGGAAAGTCGTTAAGGCTGAGACTTGAAGCAGTGTATTTGTAGGTAAGATCTGTAAATCGCGGATCGCCTCCAGTCAGAATATCGAAAAAGAATGTAAAGCTGTTTGTATTCGAAGCAACTCCCTCGTCATAAGACAACACTACATTGCGCATTGTTGTTACACTCATTCCTACATAGTATGTCTGCATGCGCATGATGCCGTCAAACCCGTTTACGCCTCTATACCCCTTGCCTGTACCAATTTTGATAGTGCTGGTATCTTTGTTCATATAGAAAACACTTCTTTCAGCTTTGCTTACATTGCCTGTAGGTATTTCTATCGGAGTTTTGAAAGAGACAATGCCACCACGCGCCTGCAATACGGTTTTTCTCGTGGCAGACACTTCTATGCCACTGTTTTTCATGAACATTTTATTGCCCAATGAAAATGTGGAGGAAGACATCACCACAAACGTCGGTTTTTTCTTTCTTGATGAAATCAGATTTAACGCTCCTCCCAGCTCTATCGCTTTTTGTTTGGCCCCCAGATATCCTTTTCGATAATCGAATGAAACAGATCCGAATTTGCTTGCATTGAAACCGCTGCGCAAACCATACCCCATAAATGAGCTGGTGTTCCAGGTATCGGCCGTAAGTATGTCGAGGCAAACAAATCCGGGTCGCAACTTATCCGGATTATCTACCAACACTTTGTACCCTACCATTCGGCTCTTGCTTTGTGCATTCATATTTGTAGCACCGGTTATCAGCAGGGTGCTGCAAAGCAATAATTGTTTCATCATAAATTTTCTTTTTTGAATATGATTGTTTGGTGGCTAATGGTGGAATTGACTTGTAAGTGATTGGTGCCTATGGCCACAATCTTCAGCTCGTCTATGGCTACATGATGATGGTCCAGCAGGCGAATAATTGTTTGGCAACTGGCCATTTCTATACGTACAGGCAAGCACACACGGCGGCAATGGCCGGGCCACAGCTCTTGCCGCAGCAGTGTGCCGGTGCATGGGCCATTGCCCACAGGGCTGCGTATGTGCAGCGTCATAGACAAAACACAGCCGGCCGTATTGGCCCCTATGGGTTCTACGCTGCTGCATTGCCAGATACCATTCAACACGTTCAACACCTTACTGTTTTTGAATACAGCAAAAGTGAAAACATTATATGGGGTGGCTTTCAGTATGGCAGCGTAAAATGCCTACGTCGAATTGCGTATTTTGATAAAAAACGCCAGCCGAAGTGGCTGGCGCAGGTAGCATTATGCGGTTGTTGGTGGGTTGTGCAAGGGTATCTTCACAATGGCTGTGGTGCCGGCACCATCGTCCGAATCGAACGATATTTCGCCATTGAGGTAGCGCACCCGGCTGGTGATGCTTACCATGCCTATGCCGGTACGGTTCAGTGTTACATCAAATCCTTTTCCGTTGTCTTCAAACACCAGCATTATTTGTTGTGGGGTCTGGCGCAGCAATACGTGTACCAGCGTGGCACCCGCATGTTTTACCGAGTTGGCTACCAACTCCTGACATATGCGGTACAGGCTTACGCTCACAGTATCTGTAAGGCCATCAGTATTTGTAAAATGCTCGAACTCGTACCCAATGCCCAATGGGGTGTATGTTTGCTGAAAAAGGTCTTGCAGTGCATTGATGAGCCCCAGTTGCATCAGGCTCACCGGCATCATCTGATGGGCTATGTTGCGGGCCTCGCGTGCGGCCTGTGTCACTTTGTCTATAATCTGCTGTTTGTCTACCACAGTGCTGCTTTGCAGGTTGATGGCAATGGCGGTAAGCTCTTGTACCAGCCCATCGTGCAGCTCGCGGGCTATGCGCTTGCGCTCGTTTTCCTGTCCCTCTATCATCATGTTGCGCTCACCTTCCTGCCGTTTCAGTTCGGCCTCGGCCAGCCGGGTGCGTTGCCTGCCCCGCAGCCAGAAGATAAACGCCACCAATGCCAGTACAGATACTACCAGCACCACCGACAACAGCACCCGCGTATTCTTTTCGCGTGTGGCTATTTCGCGCTGTATGGTCACCTCTCCGTCTTTTTTCTCCAGCAGGTATTTGTTCTTCTCCTCGCTCATGGCCAGCTGGTTGTCCTCATTCACTATGCTGTCTTTAAATTTCTGATAGGCCAGCAACTCGGCAATAGCTTCCTGTAGCTTGCCGGTATGGGCAAACACATCGTACCGGGCATAGTGGTAGTCGCGCAGCATGTACAAGATGTCGGAGACGAAAGACAGCAGCCCATCGCAGTATTTCAGATACATAGCGGCAGAGTCGTACCGGTGCATGTCGTTGTACACCTCGGCAATACCACATGCTGTCTGAAACATTTTGGGTGTATCTTCATTCAGGGTGCGGTAATGCAGGCTTTTTTTGAAATAGCTGACTGCGCGCTGCTTTTCTCCGGTTTCCAGATAGGCTACACCAATATTTCTGTAGGCCACGTCTGCCTCCAACGAGTCTTTGGTATGGATGAGCAAATCCAGCGAAATCTCATAGTTTTTTATAGCATCGGGGTACTGTCTTTTTATCTGATACGAGTTGCCCAGCGTCATGTAGTACGAAGACATGTGTACTTTGTTCTTCATGCCCGCACCCTTTTCTATAGCGCGCTTGCTAAAAGGGATGGCCTCATCGGGTTTCCCCATTTCGTTGTAGGAGCAGGCAATGTTATTGCAGGCCGATGTGATGGAAATTCGTTTGTTTATCTGCTCGGCATAGCGCAGGCTGGCAAGGTAGTATTGCTGTGCGTCAGCAAAATATCCATTATTGAAATAATAGGTGGCGAGATCGGCATTGGCGTAGCACAGAGAGTCGGGGCTTTTCTCTTTCGCTATCTTTTGCAGCATGGCAGTCTCTTCGGGCGTGTATAGTACAGGCTTTTGTGCTGCAACCAGGTGGCTGCACAGCAACAAAAACGCCATCAGGTATCGGCACATCATTTCAGCATGTTGTTTTGGAGTGCTATACTTATCAGTTTGCCCACACTGCCCACATCAAACTTCTGCATGATGTTGTTTTTGTGGGTATCTACCGTTCGTTTACTCAGAAAAAGTTTGTCGGCAATTTCTTTCGGCGACAGGCCGTCACATATCAGCTTCAATATCTCGGTTTCGCGTGCACTCAGATTGGCCGGCAGCCCGTGGGAGGCCCGTGTAGCAATACCGATGCCTGCAAGTGCCTTCAGCACTGCCCGCGAAAAATATACCTCGCCCCGTTGCACCTCTTGCAGTGCCTCGGCAAGCTCGTCGGGGGCACTGTCTTTGCTCAGGTAGCCATTGGCACCGTGTGCCATGCAGGTTTCTATAATGCTCTTTTCGGTATTCATAGACAGTATAAGCACCGGCAAATGGGGGTAAGCCGTTTTCAGTTGCTGCAAAGTGTCCAGCCCGCTCCATCCGGGCATTTCATAGTCCAGAAATACCCATTGTGGCAGCCTTGCCATGCAGGCATTCCACAAACTTTTACCATCGGTAAATATCTGTACTTCGCCATACAGCCCGGTTTCGCGCAGTAGTGCGGCTATGCCACCTGCTACTATGCGGTGGTCATCGGCAAGGTAGGTGAGTTGAATATTGGGTGCCATCAGGAAATAATTAAAAGCAACATTTGATGCAACAAACGAATATACGATGTGACATGTCGTTTACAACGTGATAACCAATAATATTATATTGAATATTGTTTCTTGCATTGGGTGGCAATAAAAATATTGCCCCTCATATTGGGCACCTGCCTTGGTACATGACAGCATGCACCAAATGCAGTAACAGGCTGCAAAGAGCCTGCTACTGCTATACATTACCGGGGAAAAGGTAAGTTTCAGAGCCGGTTTAAGATTTATTCATTGCCTTTCTTATGGTTGTTTTTGGCTGCTAATTCGTTACATTTTTCGTCATAGGAAGGACTATGGCTGCAAAATGTGCCTCGTTTCGCTCAAAAACAACTTTCATAATAAATACAAGCAATAAATCTTAAACAGGCTCTTAGCCTTTCTTACGTTCTTCGTTCATCAGCTTCTTGTAGTTCTTGCCGGCTCCTATAGAAAACCCTGCTGCCAGCATCAGGTAACTATTGGATGACAGTATACCGCTGCCGCCTTTATACCCCGGACGCGAACCAAATTCGGCCTTGTAGCTAAGTCCCAGACCATTGTTGGTTTTGGCTTCCCAGCCTACACGCCATCCCATCTTTTTCACCTCTCCGGCCACAAGTTCGTATTGAGATGGTGTGGTGCCTTTGGGGAAATTGTAGAGCCCTAAAGCTGATGCCGTGTACGTGTACTGAACTGATGAGAATTGAGGATCGCCACCAGTCAGTACATCGGCATAGAAGTTGTAGTTGTTAGAGTTGGAGGCAACCCCCTTGCCATGCGATACGACCACATTATTGATGGTGCGTATGCTAAGGCCCACATAATATATCTGCGATTTGAGTGCGGCAGAAAAGGTGCTTACCCCTCTGAAGTTCTTGTCGCGATCGGTAATAGGCACCCTGGTGGTGTCTTTTTGCATGTAGAAGCTTCCGCTTATTTCTGCTGCTGTTGGTGCTATGTTGGTATTGAAGGACGCAATACCACCTCGTGCCTGCAACATGGTTTTGCGCTTGCCCTGTACATTGATGCTGGACGAGTTGAAGAACAACTTTGTACCATAGGCAAATGATGATGAAGATAGAACTACCCGCATAGACCTGGTCCGGCGCGAAGAGAACAGATTGAGTGCCCCTCCCAACTCTATGGCACGCTGTTTGTCGCCAAGGTAGCCCTTCCGGTAGTCGAACAACAGAGAGCCAAAACGGGGCGCATTAACGTCGGCACGCACGCCATAGCCCATGTACGAGCTGGTGTTCCAGGTATCGGCAGTGAGCAAGTCTAACGATATTACCACTGGTTTTATCTTGTCGGGGTTGTCCCAAATTACCTTGTATTCTACCATGCTGCCCGATTTGTACTGGGCCTGTGTGGCGGTGGCGGCAGCCAGAATACCGCAAAGCATAAGTGTACTTTTGTTCATGATTGTTCTTTTTTGAATGTGATTGTTTGGTGACTGATGATGGAATTGACTTGTAAAAGATGGGGACCAAGGGCCAGTATCTTCAGTTCGTCTATGGTAGTTTGGTGGTGGTCCAGCAGGCGAATAATGGTTTGGCAACTGGTCATTTCTATATGTACCGGCAGGCATATGCGCCTGCACCGGCCCGGCCATTGTTCTTGCCGCAACAGCACGCCGGTAACCGGCCCACCACCCACCGGGCTGCGTATGTGCAGGGTCATAAACAGTACACTGCCTGCCGTAGCGGGCCCGCCGGGCTCTACGCTGCTGTACTGCCATATACCTACCAATGCTTGCAACACTTTGCTGTTTTTGTTACTGCAAAAATGGCCACAGCGTATGGGCAGGCACTAAGCTAAGTTGCGTAAAATGGCTACGTATTTTTACGTAGCATTCTCCAGACATTAAAAACAATAGGCAACCGCAAACACCGCTGATAAATGCGCATAGAGCTACTGAAATGCATAGCAAACTTCTCCTTAGTGCAGTGCAAAGAACACAACATCCTGCCTTATCGGGTTTATGCCAATATGAGATAAAAAAGCCAGCCACAGTGGGCTGGCGCAGGCAACATTATGCGGCGGGCGGGGCTTGTAGCGGTATCTTGACGATAGCTGTGGTGCCGGCACCATCGTCCGAATCGAATGAAATTTCGCCATTGAGGTAGCGTACCCGGCTGGTGATGCTTACCATGCCTATGCCGGTACGGTTCAGTGCTACATCAAATCCCTTACCGTTGTCTTCAAACACCAGCATTATCTGCTGTGGTGTCTGGCGCAGCAATATGTGTACCAATGTGGCACCGGCATGTTTTACAGAGTTGGCCACCAACTCCTGACATATGCGGTACAGACTTACACTTACGGTATTGCTCAGGTTGGTGATTTCGGTAAAATGCTCGAACTCGTACCCAATGCCCAATGGGGTGTATGTTTGCTGAAAGAGGTCTTCCAACGCATTGATGAGGCCCAGTTGCATCAGGCTCACAGGCATCATTTGGTGGGCAATATTGCGCGCCTCATGCGCGACCCGCATCACCCGGTCTATTGTTTGCCCTTTATCTATGTTATCGTCATTTTGCAGGTTGATGGCAATGGCGGTAAGCTCCTGTACCAGCCCATCGTGCAGCTCGCCGGCTATACGTTTGCGTTCGCTCTCCTGCCCCTCTATCATCATGTTGCGCTCGGTTTCCTGCTGTTTCAATTCGGCCTGTGCCAGTTTGGTTCGCTGCCGGGCTCGCAACCAGAAGATGAATATGGTCAATGCAAGCAGCAATGCTACAAACACTACCGATGACAGTATTCTGGTGTTTTTTTCGCGCTGGGCAATGTCGCGCTGGCGGGTTACCTCCTGTTCTTTCTTTTCCAGTTGGTATTTATTCTTTTCTTCGGTTATGGCCAGCAGGTTGTCTTCGTTTACTATACTGTCTTTGAACAGGTGATAATTTTCCAAATACTTCACAGCTTCTACAGCATGCCCGGTATGAAATAGTACCTGGTACCAGGCGTAGTAATAGTCGCGCATTCGGAGTAGATCATCACCAAAGCTGGCCAAATACATTTTACTTTCTGTAAGGAGTAGTGCAGCCGAATCGAATGCGTTTACCGCATTATATATCTCGGCCAACCCTAAAAGTGCTGAAAATATTTCTGCAGAATCTCCGTTCTTTCTTCTCAGTCGCAATTGCTCTTTCATGTACACAAGTGCCATAGACGGATGGCCACTTTCCATGTATACTGCCGCCAGATTTTTTAAGGCAGGCCCGGCCCACAAAGAGTCGGCCGATAACCTTATGATGTTTAATCCTTTTTCCAGATAAGGTATTGCCTCGGCATATTTTGCTGCACTGTAGTACGATGTACCCGCTGTGGTATAGCAACTAAACAGAAACATACTGTCGGTAGAGCCTTGTGCCTCTTGTACTGCCCGCAGAGCAAATGGTATGGCATCTTTGCCTTTTTCCATTTGTACGTATACATTGGCAATGTTGTTGCATTCAGAAGCCATGCCACGTTTTGAGCCTAATTGCTCGCTGTATCTTAAAGAAGCAAAGAAACACCTGTTGGCCTCTGCAAACATAGATTCGCTGTAATACAACTTTCCAAGATCGTCATAGTAATATCGTAGCGAGTCGGGCAGGGTTTCTTTGGCTATTTTCTCCAGCATTTCAGCCTCTTCGGGCGTGTGTAGCACAGGCTTTTGTGCCAGTGCCAAGTGGCTGCACAACAGCAGTATGGCCATCAGGTAGCGGTACATCATTTCAGCAGGTTGTTTTGTAGTGCTATACTTATCAGTTTGCCCACACTGCCTACATCAAACTTTTGCATGATGTTGCCTTTGTGGGTTTCTACAGTGCGCTTGCTCAGAAAAAGTTTGTCGGCTATTTCTTTGGGCGACAGGCCGTCGCATATCAGTTTCAGTATTTCGGTTTCGCGGGCAGAGAGCTCTACCTCTATTGTTTTGGTGGTTATGCGGTTGGTTTTGATGCCCGCCATTGCCTTCAACACAGCGCGCGAGTAGTATATCTCGCCCCGCTGCACCTCTTGCGGGGCCTCGGTCAGCTCGTCGGGGGCACTGTCTTTGCTCAGGTAGCCATTGGCACCATGTTGTATGCAGGCTTCTATAATGCTTTTCTCAGCATTCATAGACAGCATCAGTACCGGCAGGTGCGGGTAGGCTTTTTTCAGTTGTTGCAGGGTATCCAGCCCACTCCAGCCGGGCATTTCATAATCCAAATACACCCATTGCGGCATTTGTGCCTTGCAGGCATTCCACAAACTTTTGCCATCGGCAAATATGCGCACCTCGCCATACATGCCGGTACTGCGCAACAGCGAGGCTATGCCTTCGGCTACAATGAGGTGGTCGTCGGCCAGATAGGTAAGTTGTATGGGTGTTGTCATGCAGGTATGTACGTTGTGTGATATAGTAAACAAATGTACGATGTGCAAGGCTGCGTACCGCATGGTGTACCAGCAGCGTATGTGCTTGCCGTGCCGGTTATGATACCTGCCTGATGATGGCTTCCAGCGCATCGAGATGGGTGCGGAAAGCCTTTGTACCTTCGGGGGTAATACTGTAGGTGGTATTGGTTTTACGGCCTATGAAACCCTTTTGTACCCTTATGTATTGCTGGTCTTCCAGCGTACGCAGGTGGGTGGCAAGGTTGCCATCGGTTACATCTATCAGTTGCTTCAGCTCGTTAAAGTTCACTTCATCGTTCACCATCAATGCGCTCATGATGCCTATTCTGATGCGGCTGTCGAATACTTTGTTCAGTTGTGCTACGGGGTTACTCATGGGGTCTATTTGTCGTATTTGCTCCACATCATGGCACCATATAGTATATGCAGTACCCCAAAACCCAGCCCCCAAAATATGAGCCCACCACCCGGGAAAAACAGGGCCGTGCAGCCCAATGCCACATCGAGCATGCCCAGATACCGAATGTCGGAAAATGTGTGCCGCCCCGCACTGATGAGGGCCAACCCGTAAAATACCAGACAGGCCGGTGCTACAAACATGCCGCAACCATAGTAGATGAACATGAAGCAAAACACACTGCCGGCAAACACTGGATAAAAGAGTTGGGCCGTCATTTGCCGGCTGGCACTGTTCCATACGTTTTGCCCCATGCGTTTGGCCTTGCGCCACGTAAAAAAGAATACGCCTGCCAGTGCCAGCGCAAATGTGGCCATGCCCAGCAAAATAAAGTTGATGGTAAACTGGTCGAAATGCTCGGCCGAGGCATAGAGCGTAGTGCCTATGTGGTTGTAGCCGGGCTTCTGTAACCAGCTATAACCAATGGCAGCACCGGCCAGCGCAACGGCACCTGCCCATATACCGCTCCAGCCACTGAGCGAAACAAAACGTGCCGAGCGGTCCATGATGCTGCGTATCTCTTGCAGGGCCTGTAAAGATTCATCAGTATGAGGCTGATTCATAAAAAAGCACTTTGATTGTAAAAGTAACAATAAATTAGTGAAAAGTCAGTTATTGGGCTGTACAATAACAGTTGCTTATGGCTCGGTTTGGTTTGGTTTTATTACCTGCCACAAATGTTGCATAGCCATACCCGTAATAACGCATAGCAGTGGCATAGACAGATAGAACATACGCTCGAAAGAGCTGGATAGTACCATGTGCAGCAGTATACTGGCCCATAGCCAGCCATAAGACCCGGTGTAGAACGGGCGTAGCTGTGTGCGGTAGGCAGGAGCCATTATGGCTGCACCAACAGGTATCAACAGCCATAGTCCCATGTTAGATAGTACGTCGTAAGCACCATGAAAGCTGAGGAGCCTTCTGGTGTTATCGGCTATATAGTTGATGTGGTCGGCATCGGCAGCCAAACCGCTACCGGGCGGCAACCCAGCCACCACATCGTAGGCGTAGCGAAAGCCAAATACCAAAAGGCCCGATAGCGCAAAGTACCCTACCAGTTTGGGCCGGGGCAGGTGGCTGTAGAAAAAGATGATGGGGCCTATGAATATAAAAGCCTCCTTGGCAAACGGCCCCAGAAAAATGGCCGCCACCGTAAGCCCGGTATGCCGCAGCCGCATACCCAGCAGGGCCATACCTATTACCAGACAATATACCGAGTCGGCCACGGGAGTACCGGCAATGTAGGGTGTCCACCGGCAGGTAAGCATTACCATTGTGCCACATAAGGCCCATACACGCTGCAAGCCCCATACTCGGCCCAGCCTGTATATAACCAGCCCCCACAGACTGATGAGGACACTATTGACGAGATAAAAACTGAAACTGAGCCCAAAGTCGCCGGCAAAGTTGGTAGGCTTCATAATACCCAGTGCCTTGCCCAGTATGGCATGTACCAGCCCGGCCAGCAGGGGCACTATGGGGCGGTACCGCCTTATGGGGCTTTGGTTCAAATCCAGTTCGGCCAGCCCCATGTAGGTTTTACAGTCGGTACAGGCTGTTACATCAAAGTTGTCCATGAGCGAGAATGCTGCGCCATGCACTGCTGCAAGGCAAAACAGAAACACCCATATATACTCGTTGTGCAGCAATCGCCTGAATGCTGTGTTCGTTGTAGGCTCCATTGATAGGGGTAAATATAACCAGTTTGGCTGGTAATTACTGGCGGGCAACCAGTCTATTGGGGTATGGCATAGTTGTTTTTTAGTTCCTGCCCTTTGCCGGCAAATGTTTTGTTGCCTGCCACATCGCGCTGTTGCACTGCCTGTAGTATGTAGGGTTTCATGTGCATGGCTATGGCGGTGGCACAGGGCACTACTACCGAGTTGCCAAACTGCCGGTAGGCTTGTGTATCGGATACGGGTATCACAAAATTCGACTCCATTGGCCGGTCGAAGCCCATAAGCCGGGCACACTCGCGTGGGGTAAGCCGCCGGGGCCTGTCGCCGGGTTGCCGCAATAGTATCTCAGACCCATCTTTGTGGTACCGTGCCGACAGGGTGCGGGTCACATCGTCTGGCCCCACAAGGCTGTAGCCAAAACCGTTACCTTTTGCCGCATGTTTTTCTTTGTAGCGTTGCAGGTAGTTCCACAATTGCTCGGACAGGGTGTAGCGCGGCGGCACCTGTCCGTTTTCCAGAAAAGAGGGTTCGTCTTCCTCGCTACCATCGGTTTTGTGTAGTATGCTACCCAGCCGGGGGCCATTTTGGGGTAGCACCATATCGGCAAGGTCGCATCCCACATCCTTACGAAAAGCAGCAATAAATATGCGCTCGCGGTGCTGTGGCACCCAGCTACGCCCATCTATAATGCGGTAGCTCAGGTGATAGCCCAGCTCCTCTCTCAGGGTATGTTGTATCACCCTGAAGGTGTTGCCCCCATCGTGGCTACGCAGGTTCTTTACATTCTCCAGCAGTATTACCGGAGGCCGATGGTACTCTATAATCTGCGCCAGATCGAAGAAGAGCGTACCCTGTGTATCGCAGCGAAAGCCGTGCATCTTGCCCAGCGAGTTCTTTTTAGAAACGCCTGCTATGCTGAACGGCTGGCAGGGAAAACCCGCCACCAGTACATCGTGCCGGGGTATACGAGCCAGACACTCCTCATCTTTTGTGTATTCTCTTATATCGCCGGCTATTTCGTGGTTGCAGGCATAGTTGGCCTGATAGGTGAGCCGGCTGTTTTTATCCCATTCGCTGGTAAATACGCATTGGCCACCAATAGCATCAAACGCCTTGCGAAAACCGCCTATACCAGCAAAAAGATCAATAAACGTAAATGCACTGCCGGCCGGGGTTTGGCGTACCGTATCGCGCTGGCGGGCCATATCTTTCAGTGCTTTGGCTACAAGGTTGTAGGCGGCCGATGGTTCTGCGGGTTGCTGACACCAGCGGTACACGGTACGCTGGCTGATGCCAAATTTCTCGCTCACTTCTGCGGGCGATAATCCCGCACGCTCCATCAGGCGTTCAAACTCACTATTCGGCGGGAATATTTTTGACATGATGTCACAAATATCGTATTGTTTGCCACAATTGTTGCGCAGCTGGGGCAAAATGCATTGAAAATGGTATAGCCCGGCAGGGCTTATTGAAGATGGCAAAACATAGTAAAATGGATAAACGTAACAAATGTTCCTGACCAGAATCATAAACCATACCATCTTTGCAACCACTTATTTTTTATAAATGATTATTGCAGGTTATCTGGCGTCGGTACTCATAGGCATATCTCTTGGGTTAATAGGGGGGGGAGGCAGTATACTTACCGTACCGGTAATGGTGTACTTATTTGGCATAGAGGCTACACGGGCCACTGTGTATTCGCTGTTTGTGGTAGGGCTTACCAGTGCCACCGGTTCGGTATCGTATTTCCGCAAGGGGATGGCCGATATGCGTACGGCATTGGTCTTTGGCCTGCCATCGGTAGCGGCGGTATTTACTACCCGCACATGGATTGTGCCCGCCATACCCGCCCACATTGCTACCATAGGTGGCTTTGCCATTACCAAAGATATGTTGCTGATGCTGCTGTTTGCCGTACTGATGATTTTTGCATCGGCCAGCATGATACGAAAGGGTAAAGGCGAGCCGGAAACTACAGAACAAGGCGGCTACAACTATCCCGTGCTTGTGGGGCAGGGCTTGTTTGTGGGTACGCTTACCGGGCTTATAGGCGCGGGTGGTGGCTTCCTTATTATACCCGCATTGGTAAACCTGCTGAAGATGCCTATGAAAAAAGCGGTGGGCACCTCGCTGGTCATTATTGCCATCAATTCGGGTACGGGCTTCCTGTTCTCGTTGTCGCGCACGGTCATCAACTGGCCGTTGCTGCTGAGTGTGGCGGCTATAGCCATTACTGGTATTTTGGTGGGCAGCAGGATGGCGGTGCGTATAGACGGTAAAAAGCTAAAGCCTGCCTTTGGCTGGTTTGTACTGATAATGGGTATCTATATCCTTATAAAAGAAACCTTGCTGAAATAGACTGTTGAATGTAACAAATGTTACGAACCGGCTACTACACGCAAACGAATTTTGCCACACAAACAGAAACAATAAAAACAGACATAAAAATGGGATTCTTTTCATCGATGACGGGACAGAGCGATAATGCGGCACTAAAGCAGGCCATAAAAGATGGTGCTATGCTGGTAGATGTGCGCACGCCAGAGGAGTTTGCAATGGGTAGTGTAACCGGTGCAGTGAATATACCGCTGGATACCCTGCCGGCGCAGCTGGCAAGGTTTGCCGGACAAAAGAGTATTGTGGTGTTTTGCAGAAGTGGCGCGAGAAGCGGACAAGCAAAAATATTTCTGGAGCAACATGGCTACAAGCCCGTGATAAACGGAGGAATGTGGCAGAGTGTGCAGGCAGCCATGTAGCAGCTATAGAGATAGGGTTCTGCTGGTGTGCTGCACTGGCAGAACCCTTTGCTTTTCAACAAGACAAACAATCTGGACATATCTAAGTGCCACCCGGCACAATACAACCAACAACAGTAACAGACAGAAAAATCTATGTTATCATTCATTACCCGCCCCTGGCCATGGTATGTGGCAGGGCCGCTTATAGGGCTCATTGTGCCTACACTGCTTGTTATAGGCAATAAATCTTTTGGTATCAGCTCTTCGCTGCGGCATATGTGTGCCGCCTGTATTCCTTCTAAAATTCCGTTCTTTCAGTACGACTGGAAAAAGGAAGTATGGAACCTGTTTTTTGTAGGGGGCATATTTGTAGGCGGCCTGCTGGCCATGGCTTTTCTGATGCCACAAGGCAATATTGTAGTTCACCCTCAGCTTGCCGGCGAACTAGCCACTTACGGCATTACAGACTACAGCAGTCTGGTACCTGCCCAGCTTATGAACTGGCAAGCACTGTTAACCCCACGCGGCATTATAATGATGGTGGGGGGTGGTTTTTTGGTAGGTTTTGGCAGCCGCTACGCAGGTGGCTGCACCAGTGGGCATGCCATCATGGGTTTATCTACTTTGCAATGGCCCTCTTTGGTGGCAGTTGTTTGCTTTATGATAGGCGGTTTTACCATGGCCAATCTCATAATGCCTCAAATTCTTTCACTTTAAACCTTTACACATGCTACAAAACAACATTGCCGGCACAGAATCGGCTATCAGGCATACCGATGCTATATGCGTAAACGAAAGCCAGCTGAAACATGGTTGGGTACACAACCTGAAGTATATGGCTGTGGGCTTGCTCTTCGGTATCGTTTTTGTAAAAGCCGAAATCATCAGTTGGTTTCGCATTCAGGAAATGTTCCGGCTACAGAGCTTTCATATGTATGGGGTTATTGGTAGTGCTGTGGCAGTGGGCATCATTTCGGTATGGCTTATCCGCAAGTTTAATGTTCGCACCATATATGGTGAAACCATTGTATTCCACCCCAAAACCTTCAACAAAGGGCAGATATTTGGCGGTTTGCTCTTTGGGCTGGGCTGGGCCATTACCGGTGCCTGCCCCGGGCCACTATTTGCACAGATAGGCACAGGTGCTACCGTTATTGCCGTAACACTGCTAAGTGCTATTGCCGGTACATGGGTATATGGCTTGCTACGCGACAAATTGCCCCACTAAAGAAACAACAAGCATGAAGGCAAAGTTATTGATGCTGTTACTACTATGGGGTGGGCTGCAATACTCTGGCATGGCGCAAAACCATATAAACATGTGGACGCGGGCCACACTCAGCTATCCGGTTACTAAAAAAATACGTACCGATGCCGAGCTGCAACACCGCAGGCAAAATGGGTTCGAAGACCACACCATGTATCGTGCACCACTCATGCTATCGTGCCGTACATGGGTACATTATCAGCCAGCCAGGGGGCTTCGCTTATCCCTGTCACCTTTTGCATGGTTTTCCAATTACCGCATCATTCAGCTACTGTCTGATGAACATCAGCAGCCACTGGCCGAGTTGCGTTTTACTGCTGCTGCCGAGCAACAACTTAATATAACCACTGCCCTTACCGGCTTTGGGCGGGCAGGTGCAGAGTATCGTGTGTGGCAAAGCAGCCAGACCAACGTAACGCGTGCCAGGGCACGTATAGGACTGCGCTATGAGGTGAACAAACGCCTGAGTGTAATGGCATCGGACGAACTTTTGGTAAACGTTGCCGGCGTAAAAGATGCCCATAGCTACGATCATAATCGTATAGCCGCAGGCGGGCAGTATCAACTATTGCCGTCTTTGCGTGCCGAGGCAGGCTACATCTATATAGACCGTTTGCCACTATCTGGTAGCAATCACCTGTTCGAAAACAACATATATCTGAACCTCACAGCCGATCTTGGAAAGATATTGCCCCGGCAGGGCAAAAACGAATAGTGTAGGTAACGGGCATTTTTGTACCTTGTAGTATGCTACGCCATACGGGCCAACGGCGCCATATGCAGCACGATCTGCGATTGGCCGTTATGCTATGTTTCAATGCCGGCTTCATCAATGCTGCCGGTTTTCTGGCTTTTCAGGTGCTTACTACCAATGTTACCGGCCACGCTGCCCTGTTGGCGGTACATGCCGCCCGTGGCGAACTACAGGCTGCATTGGTGGCAGCCATCTGGCTATTGCTGTTTCTTTGTGGTGCGCTGCTATCGGGTATCATTATTCGTATGGCTTTGCGGTCTGCATCATCGGCATATACATGGCCTATGTTGGTAATTCTGGCAATTATAGCCACAGTGGCGGTAGGCGGGCAAGCCATCAGCCTTTTGCCCCATGCGCGGGCATACCTTACCGGAGCCCTATTGCTGGCCATGGGCATGCAAAATGCACTGGTAACAATGATATCGGGCGCATTGGTACGTACCACACACCTTACCGGCATGGTTACCGATCTGGGTATAGACCTCTCTGCAATTGTAACCCGTAGTGGCGGCAATGATGTGCAAAAACGGGTAGTATTGCGGCTCACTATTATCGGCTTTTTTTTGTTGGGTGGTCTGGCCGGGGGCTTTCTGCAACTGCACTGGCATTTTGCCGCCTTTTATGTGCCGGTAGTGGTAGTGCTTACTGCATTGTTCTACGACCGTTTTCGGGTAGCCATCAAACGGTTGCTAAGAAAGGCGGGCATTCTGTAGTTGGCTTGCCACAAAAGTAAAACCTACCTTAGCAAACAATTATCCGTGTTTATTGTTCGCTACACAGCTACAAGTACAAATGACCATCATAGCCCGATTGATACTGTTTGCAGGCATCTGTGGCATTATGTGCGTGGCAGCAGGCTGCACCCAACTCAACCCTACGGCCGACGGGCCACCAACAACCCGCAAGTATCACGAGGTATATGGCAATGCTGTAAACCTGCATCAGCAAGGCCCCGCTGCACGCAAGCGTGCCCGCTACTACCTCGACTCTACGTATGCCACCTTCGACCATGTGCCGGCCATAGGCCGCTACCTGCGCTATACCTACAAGTCGTGGTTGCTATTTAACGACCGCAACTACGATAGTGCCAACTTGTATACCGACAGTGCTATAGCAGAATTGCAAAACAACAACATAGCCGGCCTGTACCCCGACGACTATATACATGCCCTGCTGGAAAAAGGGCATGTGCTGATGGCACTGCACCAAATGGAACTGGCCTACGACTGCTATCTGGAGGCAAGAACCTTTGCCCGCAACAATGCACACACACGCAATGTACACGAACTGAGCTACGATATAGGGATGACACTGTACAGGCAGGGGCGATATGCCGAGGCGGCCAAGAGTTTTAAGACAGGCTATACCGAAGCAAAGGCACTGATGGCACGCGAGGGTACACCCTATGCATGGGCCAACCCTATATACCGCATGCAGGAAATGCTGGCCAATACCGGGCTGTGCTATACCAAAGCCCGCCAATACGATAGTGCCTTGCAATACTACCAAATGGCACTGGCGTTCATAGATACCAGCAAGCACCACATAACCACCCCCACCATGGCCGATGCGGCCAGGGGGGTAATTTATGGCAACATGGGCACCAACTACCTGCTGCAGGGCGATACTACGAGGGCTCGCAAGCTGTATAATGAAAGTATAGCCCTAAACTTGCAACCGGGTGGCGACCTGACCGATGCGCTGAAAACCACCATCAAACTGTCGGAGATATTTTTGAATGAAGGAAGGCTGGAAGAGGTGACCCGATTGCTGAAAGCCACAAACATGGATACGCTGGCCCTGCAAAGGCCCGACCTGGAAAGAGACTATGTGCTGTTGCAAACCCGCTACTACGACAAGGCAGGCAACGACTTGCTGGCCAACCGATTCTTCAGACGGCACACCTACCTGCGCGACTCGATACAGGCAGCCAACCGTAGCCGCGACAACAGCGACATCAGCAACTATCTGGCACGCAAAGAACAACAACACCGCATAGAAATACTGGAACGCGACAACCGTATAGCCCGTTTACTTACATTGGCAGCTCTGCTGTTTGGCATCATGGTATCGGCGGCGGTAGTGCTGGCTGTAATAGGGTACCGCCGCAGCAGACGCAATGTGGCATCGCTGGCCGCACTGAACCAGCAGATAGCGTGGCAAAAAGACCAACTGGAAAAAAAGAATCGCGAGAAAGACCGACTGCTGAGTGCCGTAGCACACGACCTGCGCAACCCGGTAGGATCTATAGTGTACCTTACCGAGCAACTACACAATACCGACACCCCACTGATACCCGCCGAGACCGCTATGGAGATAGTGGGTACCGCAGCCCAAACCGCTATGGGCCTGATAAACGAGCTGAACGAGTTTGCACCGGATGCCCCCTATGTGGCCCGGTGCATACATACTGATATGAACACACTGGTAAAAGATTGCGCCGACATGCTGGCCTACCGTGCCACCGAAAAACAACAACAGCTTGTGTGTCACCTACCCCAGCAACCAGTTATGGCTATGGTAGATGCCGGAAAGATAAAACGCATCATCATCAACCTGCTGAGTAATGCTATAAAATTCAGCAATGCCGGGGGGAATATTTCGGTATTGCTGCTTACCAACGATACAGAAGTAGTAATAGAAATAAATGACAATGGCATAGGCATTGCCCCCAATATGATGAACAACCTGTTTGATATGTTTACCCCCACACGCCGAAAGGGCACGGCTGGCGAGCACTCCTATGGTCTTGGCCTATCTATCTGCGCAAAGATAGCACATGCACACAACGGCCGCATTACCGTAGAAAGTGCCGAGGGGCGTGGCAGTACGTTTTGCCTACGGCTACCATCTGCAACATAATACCACCCCAATTCGTACATGAGACAAAATGTCATCACCGCAAGTACAGATTGGGGAGATAATGCCACCAAGCTATACTCACATTCAAATATAGCTTGGTGGGTGGATAAAAAACATGAGAGCACGACCAAAACAATTTACATTTGAACATACACAGAAAGACTCTTCGATTCTAAAGATTGTCCCAGTCACCAACAAAAAACTATAGAAAAAGCAACCTCAGATGTTGTACTAAATGCAAATTGTGTGTCTGCCCGCCCCGGTTATCTGTGCGGGCAATTGTTACCTTTGTTCCGCATGTCGCTCGATGTTATTACACTCATAGTCATCATTGCCTTCTTTATGAGGGGATACTCGCGGGGCCTTATAGTGGCTACCTTCTCGGTAGTAGCTATTTTGCTGGGGGTGTTGGTATCGCTCAAGCTTTCGCAGAGTTTTGCGGCATGGCTGCTGGCCAACAATTATATCTCATCGGGCTGGGCACAGGTGTCGGCCTACTTCATTTTGTTTACAGGGGTGGTGCTGCTGGTGCGTGTACTGGCCAAGGTGATAGAAAAAGCGGCCGAAGGCATGTTGCTGGGCACCGTAAACAAACTGGCCGGTGGCTTGCTGTATGTATGCATGGGGGCTATTCTCTGGAGTTCGTTATTGTGGCTGGGGGCCAGAGCACAACTGATACCACCTGCTGCCATTGCTGCATCGCGCTCGTACCCGTGGCTGGCAGAGCTGGCTCCATGGTTCTTCCATCAGGCGGGTAAGCTGATGCCCTTTGTTCAAGACACATTTGTGAGTTTGGGCCAGTTTTTCGACACCATTAACAGCAAGGCTACCGATGTGGGTACTCATTGATAACTACGATTCATTTACATGGATACTGTACCACTACCTGCTGCAAACAGGCAATGAATGTGTAGTGTATCGGAATGACGAGATAGACATTGCCGGATTGGAAGCACTGAACCCTTCGCGCATCATTCTGTCGCCGGGGCCCGAGACACCCGTACAAGCGGGCATTACCATGCAGGTAGTAGCCCACTTCCATCAGCAAGTACCTATATTGGGTGTTTGTTTGGGCCATCAGGCATTGGGTATGCACTTTGGGGCACAATTGGTAAAGGTGCCACCCATGCACGGCAAAACCAGTGCTATTACCCACAACGGCCATCCACTGTTTGCGGGTATACCATCGCCCTACACGGTTATGCGGTACCACTCGCTGGCCATAGAGGGCACCGAGGGCACAGGCCTACAACCCACCGCATGGACGGCCGATGGCACCATTATGGCTATGGCACACACCGTATACCCATGCGTGGGCGTACAGTTTCACCCCGAAAGTGCGGGGAGCGAGTATGGGTTGCAACTACTGCGCAACTGGGCGGCTATCCAATATTAAACACCAAACTGACGCAAATGATGGTCGAGATGTTTGTAGAACATATTGTTCCATTCTGTTGCGTTGAGCACACCAAACGAGTGCGACTCGCGCCCCTCGAACCGGCTGCGTCCTTCGGCCTGCACCTTACCGATGTAATTTATTAATCGCCCTTGCTCTTGCGCAAAATCGCGCTCATTGGCAATAATGAAATCGGGTGCTGTAGCTCCGCCCTTTTTGTAGGGCTTCTCGTTGGTTACCATTGGTTTCACCATATACTTCAGTAGCAGCTTCATAAAGCCGGTGGGCTTCTTGTACTTGCTTTCATCGTATATGTATTCGTAAGTAACACAACAGTGCGCCAGCATCTGGCTCACGTTCATTTTGCCCCATTGCGCCTGTGTGGCGGGTGTAAGCTGCTGTATGCGGCCAATGATAGAGTTGGCAGCCTCTTTACTGAAAATGTCTGGCAATGCCATAAAAGTGTGTGATTTTGAAGCACAAAGCTATCAAAGTTTTTCGCTGTTGTTGTTACCGCAACATTACCAGCGTATGTGTGGCCATCGGCGGTTGAAGTAGTAGAGTGTAGGACATTTCTTTTTCAGTGCCATCAAATCGTCCAGATAGTCTTGCACCAGCATGGCAATGGTAGCTTCAGATACATAGAACTCCATCACTATGAGCTTCAGCACATCGGCATAACTCTTGTTCTTCATGTAGGCATAGTAGTAGTAACGGGCCAGCAGGCATTCGTTGCGTTTGCTCAGCAGTTGTGCATTACGGCCCTTGCGAGCAGGCACAGCTATGGTATCGGTTTGCTGCACTAGTTGGTATACACGGTATCCTCTCATAGCAAGTTGGGTTTAGTTTTCGGTGTCAAAAGTAATGTGCTGGTATATGTTGCAACACAACACATTTTTCATAGCGGCAGCAGGCGCACGCCTGAAAAACCTTTACTGTAGCGACTTTCGGCTGAAAAGTCTATCGTTTTTGCAGATAGAAATTTGTGGATAAACGCCCTCAAAATGAAATATGGAGATATTAATATGATTTTTGTGCGGGGTGTTAGGCGGCGTTGCAATTGCTATATTCGTACAGCATTCCATAACTAAGAACACGCCAAACAACACGCCATGGGCACATTCTCAGAAACAGTATTTCGGGTGGCAGATATTGAGCCGGTGTTAACAGGGCTAAAAAAGTACATATGCACCGGCAGAGAAGTATGGCAGGACAGCCGGAAAGACTGGTTTTATGCCTTTCCTCACGACGATAATTCATCGGAGGAAAAAAACGGCACTCTCATCATCTCTAAGAACATGAGCAAAAATTGGGTAGAAGTTGACTTTGACTTTAACGGGAATCTCTATGTGTATGACGAGATACTGCGACGAATATCCGGCACACTGAATACCGATATCTTGATGGGCTATTACCAATCTACCAGCAATGAGGGCCGTTTGGCCAAATTCAGCAACGGACAACTGGAGTTATCATACTTCGAACGGTATTTCGAATACCGTCCAATACTGGGAGAATTGGATTATGAAAGCAAGGTGTATGTAGCAGATAATTTCGGGGTGCAACATGCCAAAATTGACCACCTCAGGCATAAAAAGCAGGGGGAAGATGCTTCTTTTATAGGGGTAGAGTCGAGGTATGAATTCTTTGAATCGGAGGGATGGGCGGCCGATTTGGGCAAACGCTTCGAAGACCTATGCTACCTGCATGTAGAGATTGTAATGTAATCGGTTACTTCTTAACGGGTTGGGGGGCCTCGCCAAAGAACACAAAGTACGAATCGAGCCCGTGGTTGCTTTGTGGTACTATGTCGGCAAATTCTTTTCTGTTTACCACCTGAAAAGAGCCGGGCGTATGGTACCGGGCGTAGGCGCGGGCCATGGCACTATCGTTCCGCACAAAGTAGCCAGGCCCGATGCTCTGGTATTCGTACCGCAGGCTGTCGCTATCGTGCGAGAAAAGCATATTAGCCTCCATAGTACCGTTGAACACCTCATCTATTATAACCATTTTCTTGCGATTGTCTTTTTTAGCCTTCACCAATAGCTTTACCAGCGAGGGGTACACCTGCCCCCGATGGTACCAAGTGTGATAGCTGCCCACCACACATACAAAGGGCGCACTGCCCAGTTGCTTGTGTATATTGCGGTACATTCCCTTGTCCCTGCGCGAAAACTTCCATTCTGATGTAGGGTTTTCAAAAATGCGCTGCAATTCCGGATAGTGCTTGCCCAACAAATGCTCTAACAACTTTATCTGGTTTTGATACACTTTTTGGGCATCCCGCCACACATCCTGCCGCAGCTTGCGCTGCTCTATGGTCATATGGGTGGCATATACAAACGAGTCGGGCACGGAGCATAGGTATTTATGCAATGCCGAGCCTCGGCCACCGTGCATTTCCAGTATCATTTTTGCAGCCACTACAAATTCGGCCCGCTCAAAGTCCATTCCATAGACCGTTATCTGTTTGCCGGCAGGCAAGTTGGCATTCAGTTGTCTCAGACCGTCCAATGTCTTCCGCATGCCGGCATTGGGGTAGTACCGGAAGAGCGTAGTATCACCATCATGCAGATATTGGTTTTGCAGATAGGCCTCCGAGGCACTTGTTTCCAGCACTATGTTGGTAATGCCATGCTGGGCAACGAGGTAGTGCAGCATGGCATTGGTAAATGCTGCCCGCTCTTGCCCGGTATGCATTTCGGCCAGAAAGTACATTTGTTTGTTACCAAAGCCTTCGCCCACAATATCTATGTTTGCCTGCTCCTGTGCCCACACACTGGTAACACCCACCAAATATAGCGTGCAGCAGACCTTTAGTACACGAAAAACCCAGAAACGAACAGACATGTTACAAAGATAAAATCAACACTGCAATAGCATCTCGTACTGTTTGGGGCCAGGTAACATACCTGCATTTGCGGCAAACATAAAAAATGGCTCATAGGCACTATCCACATTGGCCAGTCGGAGGTTTGTGGCATTAGTATGTCCTTTAAGATGGGCCAGCAAGGCTGTTGCTATACCCATGCGCCGATGCCCCGATGCCACAGCCAGTTGGGGAACATCTCCTGTTGCGGTTGTCAGCAGTGCATAGCCAACTATCTCTCCTGTGGGGGCATATACACCGCACCCCGTCATACTGTGCCATGCACGTAAAATACTTTGGTTAGCGTTTTGCCACGATGGTTCTACACTCCACAAACTGCACAGCTTTGGGTCAAACTGAGATAGCGTTTCCATGTGGTACCCTTTGGGCAGCAACTTTTTCGCTATTATGTCATTGGGCGTGTAATAAGTGTCTAACTCGCGCACTACTCCAAATCCAAAGGCTCTGTACAACTCTATAGCTCGTACATTGTCTTGCATTACCTCCAGCAGGTATTGTTGCATACCCGCAGCCTTTATTGCCGGGATAGATGCTTCAAAAATGGCGGCACCGAGTCCCTGCCGCCGGTATTGGGGTATAGTGCCGGTTCCGGTATCATAAGCTGTGGGCAGTCCGTTCCATGTTCCCATACAATTGAGTGTAAAGGCTACGAGGCTGTCGCCAACAAAAGCACCATAAGACAGCGATGGCTCAAATCGCCTGCGGTGCAAAAGGTATTCCAGCTTGTGCTGCTGTAGTTGAAAGGGTATGGAATAGTCGGAAAACGCCTGCAAGAAGGCGTTATGTATGGTTTTGATACTGCAATTGGTCAGCGGTCTTATCTCGGCCATTAGCAATGAATTATTAGACAAGCTACTTTTTTTCCGGGTATCACCCTCTTAGGGTTACCGTAAATAGCTTGCAGGCAACTACGTCTCCATACCATTCATCTTTGCCAGTGCTTTCGCACCATACTCACAAGACTACCAGATAGCCACTAAATACCCACTCCAATTTTCCACAATGCGGAAACAACATCCGCATTGTGGAAAATACAGACAGCACCAAAACATTCAATTTATTGACAATCAATACATTACATTATTGGCACGTAGTTGGTATTACACTTTGCAACAAACAAGCTAACAAAAACACAAACAAATAAAAACGAACTACAATGAAAAACATCATCAAGTCTCTCGCCATTGC
>JAGKWS010000054.1 GCA_021151685.1 Chitinophagaceae bacterium | reverse complement strand
TTACTAAACATTATAATAATTTAACGCATACTTATGTCAAACGTAGGTAAGATCAAACAGATCATAGGACCGGTTGTAGACGTCTATTTTGGCGGAGACAATAAATTGCCTGAGATATTTAACGCACTGGAGCTGACCCGCGAAAACGGAGACAAGCTGGTACTTGAAGTACAGCAGCACTTGGGCGAAGACAGCGTGCGCGCTGTAGCGATGGACGGTACCGAAGGCCTCGTTCGCGGCACAAAAGTAGTGGACACCGGAAAGGCAATAGCCATGCCAATTGGCGACCAGATAAACGGCCGTCTGTTCAATGTAACTGGTGATGCTATCGACGGTTTGCCAGCACCAGACAAGGCTAATGGCCGTCCTATTCACGCCAAGCCACCAAAATTCGAAGACCTCAGCACTGCTTCTGAAATCCTGTTTACAGGTATCAAAGTAATCGACCTCATCGAGCCATATGCAAAAGGTGGTAAAATTGGTCTGTTCGGTGGTGCCGGTGTGGGTAAAACTGTATTGATTCAGGAACTCATCAACAATATCGCAAAAGCATACGCTGGTTTGTCAGTATTTGCAGGTGTGGGCGAGCGTACACGTGAGGGTAACGACCTGATGCGCGAAATGATTGAAGCCGGTATCGTAAAATACGGCGAGAAATTCTTGCATAGCATGGAGCAAGGTGGTTGGGACCTGAGCTCTGTAGACCTCAACGAGTTGAAAGACAGTAAGGCTACATTCGTATTCGGACAGATGAACGAGCCACCAGGAGCCCGTGCCCGTGTGGCCCTCTCTGGTCTCACACTCGCCGAGTATTTCCGCGATGGCGATGGTACAGGCAAGGGTAAAGACATCCTGTTCTTCGTAGATAACATCTTCCGTTTCACACAGGCTGGTTCTGAGGTGTCGGCTCTTTTGGGTCGTATGCCATCAGCGGTGGGTTACCAACCTACATTGGCTACAGAAATGGGTCTGATGCAGGAGCGTATCACCTCTACCCGCAACGGTTCTATTACCTCTGTACAGGCGGTATATGTACCGGCAGATGACCTTACCGATCCGGCACCAGCTACAACGTTTGCGCACCTTGATGCTACAACCGTATTGGATCGTAAGATTGCCGACCTTGGTATCTATCCTGCGGTAAACCCACTGGAGTCTACTTCTCGTATCCTGTCTCCTGCTATTGTAGGTGATGCACATTACAACTGTGCCAACCGTGTGAAACTGATATTGCAGCGTTACAAAGAGCTTCAGGACATCATCGCCATCCTTGGTATGGACGAGCTGAGCGAAGAAGATAAAATGACTGTAGCACGCGCCCGTAAGGTACAGCGTTTCTTGTCTCAGCCATTCCACGTGGCCGAGGCGTTCACTGGTCTGAAAGGTGTACTCGTTCCCATCGAAGAAACTATCCGTGGCTTCAACATGATCATGGATGGTGAGGTAGACGAGTATCCTGAAGCAGCCTTCAACCTTGTTGGTAATATCGACGATGCTATTGCTAAGGGTAAGAAGCTGATGCAGCAGGCTAAGAACTAATTTTAAGTAATTGGTAGATAGTATTTAGTAGATAGTAGCAAGTAGATACTGATTGTCAAAATTTTCAGTTTTTATCCCAAACACTTGCTACTATCGGCTTAATACTAAGTACTTTACAATATATACCAAAGAACAATGACTTTAGAAATACTGACACCCGAACATAAAGTTTTCAGTGGCACCGTTTACGGTATACAGCTGCCCGGCACCAATGGCTCTTTCGAGATACTGGATCGCCACGCACCGCTGATAGCCTCTCTGGGTAAGGGCAAAATGAAAGTACTGAAAGACAAAACCATGAAGAATTCCGAGACCTACGATATCTCGGCTGGCTTTGTAGAAGTACTGAACGACCGTGTAAGCGTACTGATAGAAGACGCTACAGCACAGTCTTAATTTGCCACAACAGCATAAAATGGGTAAGGCGCACCAATGGTGCGCCTTACCCATTTTAGCAAACAGATACCAATTCTCCGCTCCTCCTGTTTGAATGAAAAAGGGAACAACGTTTCCGTCGCTCCCTTCGCAAAAAATATCAAATACTGTTAGTACTCGCTGATGGTATTCTTATCTGCAGCTTTTTTCAGCACTGCCATTACCGCATTGTAGTCTTTCCAGTTGGTATTGGGGTTGGCTTCGCGCAGCGCACTGGCCACTACCACAAGGCGGAAGGTGCTTGCGCCCGGAGGTGTTGTAGGCACAGTACCATTAGCATTGTATTCATATATATCAAAACCACCATCATAAAAATTGAAAGTGGTAACGGTATTGTTCACCACATCGGGCAGTGGTGTCCAGCTTGGGTTGGCAGTAGTACCATAATTCTTGAACAACTGCACAATACCACGATCTACTATAGCCGGTGTAATATCGCTGCTGGAGAATGTAGCCTTATAAGCATTGTCACTTACACTCCATGTCCACAAACTTACAGTAAACGGATCTGAACCAATAACATTGGCATTACCTTGCGGGCCCTGTGGGCCTTGTGGCCCCTGTGGCCCCACCCTTGTACAGCCAGGCATTGCAACAATAGAACTTGCAGCTACAAGCAGCAGAAATAATTTTTTCATGTGTATTTGTTTTTATCCACCAGACCCACAGTGGATGATATAAAAAGGGCGCAGGGCCTTAGCAGTGTGTGTGCTTACGCAGTATAAATATAGACAAATATAGTGCCAAAGTGAAGGCTGCAACAGGCAACCAAATGTTATAAAACACTTAATAAGTGGCTATTATGGCTCACAAGATACAGGCATGGGGTACAATTGCTAATTTTACAGTCACTTTTCTACATGCAAGTTTTCAGATCAGGTTTGTTGGTAATACTATTGTTGGTGTTGGGGCAGTGTACGCAAGCACAGTCGCTACCTGCTACCGATAGTGTCTCCCACCCCACAAAAACCAAAAAGCCCCTTTGGCAACCCATACCCAAAAAGGCAGGGCTCTACTCTGCCCTCGTACCCGGCATGGGGCAAATGTATAACCGTCAGTTCTGGAAGCTACCCATAGTATATGGCGGCTTGGGCGTGGCCGGGTATTTTGTAGTACGCAACGCCAAAGATTACAACTCGCTGCGGCAGGCATACATAGGCCGGTTAGGGCCGGGCCCATATACCGATGAGTATGTGGGTATCTATAACGATGTATCGCAACTGAAGCAGTTGCAAGACGATGCCAATCGCCTACTCAATATGACCGTAGTACTAACCGGGGCTGCCTACCTCATGCAGGTAATAGACGCTGTAACATCGGCTCACTTACGCAACTTCGATATTTCGCGCGATATATCTATGCAGGTACACCCTGTGGCCACACCGGTAGGTGCCGGCATGGCATTGGTCGTAAACTTCTAATGATTATTATGCAGGTTGCACTTGTGCGTAATGCACTTCCAGCTCGGCAAATATGTCTTCTATATGCGCCAAAGAATCGGTAGAAACCAACCTTGTACGGTATTCCTTCACATGTGATAGCCCCTTCAGGTAACTGGCATAGTGCCTGCGCATTTCCAGTATACCCAGCTTTTCGCCCTTCCATGCCACCGAGCCCATCAGGTGCTTGCGGCAGGCAGCCAGCCGCTCTGCCACCGTTGGCGGTGCCAGCGTCTCACCGGTAGCCATATAGTGCTTTATTTCCCTGAATATCCACGGGTATCCTATGGCAGCCCTGCCTATCATTATACCGTCCACACCATATCGGTTGCGGTACTCAACAGCCTTTTGCGGGCTATCAATATCGCCATTACCAAAAATGGGAATCTTAATGCGCTGGTTGTTCTTTATTTTCCCTATCAGCGTCCAGTCGGCCTCGCCTTTATATAGCTGCATACGTGTACGGCCATGTATAGATACCGCCTGCACACCTATATCCTGCATGCGTTCTACTACTTCTTCTATGTTTTTGGTGTCATTGTCCCACCCAAGGCGGGTTTTGATGGTTACTGGCAGGCTGGTTTCGCGTATGCAGGCACTCGTTAGGCGCACCATCAGGTCTATGTCTTTCAGCACAGCGGCTCCGGCCCCCTTACATACCACCTTCTTTACAGGGCAACCAAAGTTTATATCCAGCAAATCGGGGTTGGTAGCATCTACAATCCTTGCCGACATAGCAAGTGCTTCCTCATCTCCCCCAAAAATCTGTATACCTATCGGGCGTTCATAGTCGAATATATCCAGCTTCTGCCTGCTCTTAATGGCATCGCGTATCAACCCTTCCGACGAGATAAATTCGGTATACATCAGGTCGGCACCATGGTCTTTACATACCGCCCTGAAGGGTGGGTCACTCACATCTTCCATTGGTGCCAGCAGTAACGGGAATTCACCCAACTCTATTTTTCCTATCCTTGCCATACAATTGCAGCACAAAGGTACTGCAAATGTACCAGCAGCCATTAGGGCAAACCACTACCTTTCACACCGTACATTACACAATATATGCTCATACAGAATATACACAGACAGTTCGTTACCAAAAAAAGGGCACTCATCCCCATTTCTCCAACAATGGTTAACAGATGTCGTAATCTTGTACCCGTAAACCTGTCGCTTCATAATATTTGAGCAACGAAATGTTTGAACAGTAATATTTACCCCCTGTTGTCGATGCTTTTGCACCACACCTACAGTTACTGTACAAAAACACTTACCCCTTGTCGATGTTTAAAAGCCACCAGCAATGGTGGCTTTTATTCTTTATAATGTTTATGGTGTGCTGATAGACACCGGTATTATTTTCCCGTTCATCACATAATGGCCAGCAACGGCAAAAGATGCTATGTATCGTGCCATATCGGTAGCCGATACCGGTGCCACATAACCGGGGAATGCCTCATGCAGCATCTCGGTATTTACCGCACCCAGTGCCAGACAGTTTACTTTTATGTTTTGGTCTTTCAGCTCTTCGGCAAGGCATTCGGTAAGGTTGGCCACTGCTGCCTTACTGGCACTATATGCCGCCAAACCCGGAAACTTGGCCGTACCCTGAAAGCCCCCCATACTACCAATATTTACTATATGCGGTTGGCTGGCACCACGCATCAATGGCAGTACAGCCTGCACCATCTTTACCACCCCCATCACATTGGTATCCCACATCCGCTGCCATTCGGCAGGTGTAGAATCAGCAAAACTACTATTTACCAGTAGGCCTGCATTGTTTATCAGAATGTCTATAGTACCATACGTACCCAGCAAGTCCGCAATCTCTGGCACTGTAGCAGCAACAAGGTCGCACACATACACATCTACATTGCCATTGGGGGCATGTTGCTGTAGTGCCGCCAATGCATCAGCATTTCTCGACAGTGCTATTACCCTATTGTTGGCATCTGCTGCCAGCAACAATGCCGTTTCATAACCTATTCCCCTACCCGCCCCAGTAATAACTATATTCATAAACCAATAAGATGCCGTTGTGTAGCCAAGGGCAAAGATAGTGTAGTAGTATCATCTGTGCCTACCAGTTAGCCACATACAAACAATGGCAAACCAAATCGGCTATCGAAATTGGATTCGGGCCCTGTCCCGTCCGCAGAAAGCTTTACAATGACATGGAGCTTTTTTGTTTTATCGCAAGCGGGAGATTAGAATACCGCCCTGTTACTATCTCGGCTCAGCCGAGACAGGTTCGAGTCTCTTACAGCCCGCAGAACAACATAACCCGCGCATAGCGCGGGTTATGTTGTTCGAAGAGTCTCCTTCCTCTTAATTTTCAAGCTACAATATAAAAATATCACTTAGATAAAAAACCGTATTTTTCACGTTTATTTGCCCGAAAATCGACTGTATTTTTGATACAATCAAAACAATAAAAGATATGGCTAAAAGGAAAAAAATATCACTGTCAATAGAAGCCACTAGAGACTTTACACTGACACTCGAACCCATTGCCGGGGGGCTTACTATGTTCTATGCTTTTATCAACGGGGTTAAGGTGATCCAATCAGATGGTACTAAAAAAAGGACTTGGTCAGGTAAAATACCTGATGCACAGGTGCAGGTTAAAATCAGGGTGGTCGGAATTGACAGTGCTTCCTTCAAATTAGGAATTGACTTACCCGGAACAGCCGATGATCAAAGTTTAACTTTAAAGCTACACGGAGGATATTATGAGACAGATATTACTTTATAGTGCCTTACTACTTTCTCCCCTATGGGGATTCGCACAAGAGGCGAAATACAAAGTTTTACCGTTTATGAATGGAACGACATCTATAAAAGATGGACAAATAGAAGCTGGACCTGAGTTAAACAGGGAGAAGATTGAAAAAGGAAATACTTTTTTTGTAAGGCCAACTATAAGAATGCCATTGACAACAAAATCGGATAACGTTTTACAAATCGACAGATTTTCATCAACATGGAGAGGCATCCTTACCATTCAATATACGAAAGACAATACTAAAACAAGTGGGAAAATTTCAAGGAAATCAATAAATGGACAATTTGAATATGGTTCAAGTGAATTTAAATATTATCCAACAGGAACAAAAACTAACGAGTTCAAAAGTACGGAAAGCTCGTACGCCTTTGAATTAAAATGTATTGGGTTTTATACAAAAGGTGCCGCTTACGCTAAACAGTTTTCTCCACAAATAAGACTCAGATATTCTTATGACTGGAAAGCAGCCACCGAAGTTGGAGTCGTAAATCTTCCTAATGGTAATGGAGTTGTCACAACAACAAATATGGCTATAGATGGACCAAGTGCTAAACCGACATTTTCGCCTGCGTTTTCGCTGCAAATTTATTCTGGTAAAGGAAGTTTCAGTTATTCGCCAACGTTATATTATGATTTCACCGGCAAGAAAAATACAAATGACCCTTTTAATAATCTAAATAGATTGAGACTGGAAAGTTGGATTTTCTTCTACCCGTTGATAAAGGACAATTCTAATATAAAGATTGGTATTACACCATTTTTTAGTATCCGAACTGCTGGAACAGATGATTTTAATAAAATTGAATATGGGGGTATGATAACAGTCAAATTCGGAACAACATTCCTACAATTTTTTTAAGGCATTGTTGTTTCTACTTTATTTGAAATACAGAATCGCCAATATATCCTCCATAAAATAGTTCGAAAGTTGTCCCCTTCCCTCCGCTGAAATGTAAAACCCGCGCCATACGCGGGTTTTGTCGTTCAAAAAGTCCCCTCGGGGTTGCAATCCTGTTTTCTAACGAACAGCACCTAAGGAAAATAACGATAAATGTCTTTTCGGTATGCAAAGATAACTAATCGTACCGTATTGTCTGACATCGTAAAACCCAAACGGTAATCTCCAATTCTGATACGATAGGCATTTTCCGCCCCAGACATTGTTTTCAAACTGCTAATCTCTGAAATGTTTTCAGCCAACTGAATCTTTAAGATGATTGTTCAATTCGGGAGGCAAGAGTTTTATCTTTTATCTTGCTGATGTCTTTATTAAAGGAAGGTGTGGAGACAACAAGCATGGACTATTTCGATTTTATCCTGCTTAAAATATCAAGTGCGCTTTCGACAGGCAGAACTGGCTCTTTATCTCTGGATTCCATCATAGCCAACAATGCCCAATCCTCCTTTTGCTGATCGGTTAGTATCCTAGCTTTGAAACGCAATTTTTTCGCCAAATCAAGAAATAATTTTGCTGAAGACTTATCATCAACATTTATCACAATCGTACTCATTTATCTGGGCGCTTTAATCCTCTAACAAAGTTAAGTATTTGTAGGGAAATGGTCAATCGCCCTCATATCTTCCACAAAATAGTTCGAAAGGGTCCCTTAACCCCCACAAAAAGCCTTGCAAAAATGTGAGGCTTTTTTTACACCCCCTTACTCCTCCATAATCTTTTTGAAAAAAGCATATACCTCCGAAAATATCAAACGATCTGTACGGTGCCCTATATTGGGGTATGTCTTAAATACAGCATTAGCCCTATTTTCCTTGTACACTTCTTCGCATTTAGAGAACCTATCCGGCAACATTTTTTGTGAAAGTTGCTTAAATACAAGTGTACGCTCGGCTTTGCTGTAGGCATCATCATACACCACAGCATCATTATCATCCAATGCCCCCATGTATATAAATTGGGGAACTGCCCTATATTGTGCAGCATCAAATGTTTTACCAAAAGTCTGCTTAATATCCGAAGTGCCAATTGGGTAAGCCAGCTTCTTGCCGTTTAGTACATCAATGGGCAATATTACTATACCATTTATTCCACCACAGGCCACCGCAGCAACTTTGTTGGGGTGAATAGCGGTAAACCTGTTGGCAAAAGTGCCCGATGCCGAAAAACCGTTCATCAATATCTTTTCGGCGGCAGAGATGCCATACCCCTTCAAAATACCTCTTGCATGGGTACACATAGCTATAAGTTGCAAATCAAGCCGCTTCATTGGCCCTTTTTTTATGTGTGCTACATCTTTGTCGTATGCATGTGTATATAGCTGCCATTCTGTAGCCGGGCGGGGAAATACAGGCATTAAAAATGGAACTTTCAGTTGCTCGCAGAGACTACTGCCCAATGAGTATTTAATAATCTCCTTATATGTTTCTTTTTCATGATGAGCAAAAGTGTCGTTGTTGCCCGAATTATTGGTTTCTACCAGCAAATATGTAGTAGAAGTGTAGCTGACACCCTTGGGTATTCTCAAATAATAAGGAAAATTGAAACCCAATTCGGGGTGTGCTTCAATTTTTATTACAGTATCTACATTCGGCAAAGGCTCCCCTCCACCGGTAGCCCCCCTGGCAATAACACCCCACAATAAAAACAAAAGTATTTGAAGCAGTCTCATAGAATATGATTTAGATAGCATTGCATTTAAACATGTTACACATACAACTTTTAATTGAATGTTGTTTTAATCATGTCTGTACAGTTCATACACTTACTCCATAGTAGAAGAAAAGCAACGTTATGACCAAAAATAACCAAAAGAACTACATTGAATAAAATTAAGAGCCTGCTTAAGATATATTGCTTGTGTATAGTATGAAAGTTGCTTTTCGAGCGAAACGAGGCACATGTTGCCGCCATAGCCCTTCCTATGGCGAAAAATGTAACGAAGTAGCAGCAAAAAACAACCATAGGAAAGGCAATGAATAAATTTTAAACCGGCTCTAAACCCGCACTGAATTAGAGCCATTCAACACAAGCAAAAATCCTTTTACTTTGTACCCATGTATCTGCCCAACGACGAAAAACGCCTTTACGAACAGGCAAAAGCCCTGATAAATAACTCCATAGCCCCAACCGCCGATGTGGCCGAACAGCTACGCGAGGCGATAAGGTATGCCGACTGGAAGTACTACATACACAGCAACCCGGTGCTTTCAGACTATGAGTACGATACACTATTCAAGCATTTAAAGGACTTAGAAGCACAAAACCCCAATTGGGTTACACCCGACTCGCCCACACAGCGCGTAGCCAATGGCCTTAGCGAACGCTTTCCGGCAGTGAGGCATCTGGTACCCATGCTCAGTCTGGACAATACCTATAATGCCGAAGACCTGCGCGACTGGGACCGCAGATGTCGCGAACTGGCCGGTACCGATAGCATTACCTACTGCATAGAACCCAAGTACGATGGGGCCAGTGTATCGGTCATATACGACGACGACCACCTGAGCCGTGGTGCCACCCGTGGCGATGGTGTAATGGGCGAAGATGTAACCATCAATGTGCGCCAGATACGCGCCATCCCCCTATCGGCCACGCTGGCTGCCTATGGTGTGAAGCAAATAGAGATACGCGGCGAAATAGTGATACATAAAAAAGTATTTGAAGAATATAACCGCAAACGCATAGAAGGCGGCCTGGAGCCATTGGCCAACCCACGCAATGCCGCATCGGGCACACTACGCATTCTGGACCCTGCCGAGGTGCGCAAACGTGGGCTCAACGCCATTCTGTACAGCATAAGCGACTACACCCTGCTACCGGGTGCCACCAAACCATCGGTACTAAATACCCACTACGACTCGCTGAAATGGCTGTACGACATGGGCTACCCATCGCCCGCACCCGATATGAAGGTGTGTACCCATATAGACGATGTAATAGCTTACTGCGCCGAATTTGAGGGCCGCCGCGACGACCTGCCCTTCGAGGTAGATGGGCTGGTGATAAAGGTAAATGACTTTGCCCTGCAAGAACAAATGGGCATGACATCGCACCACCCACGCTGGGCTGTAGCCTACAAATTCAAAGCAAGGCAAGCCACCAGCAAGCTGCGCCGGGTAGAGTTTCAAGTGGGCCGTGTAGGCTCGGTAACACCGGTAGCCAAAATAGACCCTGTACCCATTGGTGGCGTTACGGTTACTTCCATATCGCTCTTTAACGAAGATGTAATACGCGAAAAAGACCTGCGCATTGGCGATACCGTGCTGGTAGAACGAGCCGGCGATGTAATTCCCTACATTGTGAAACCACTGACCGAACTGCGTACCGGTACCGAAGAAATGATTGTATTCCCAACCGAATGCCCCGCTTGCAACAGTCAACTGGAAAAACAACAGGACGAAGCTGCCTGGCGTTGCATCAATGCCACATGCCCGGTACAGGTAGTAGAGCGCATCATACACTTTGCCAGCAAAGATGCTATGGACATTCGCAGCCTTGGTAGCTCTAACGTGCAGAAGTTTCACGACCGTGGCCTGCTGCCCGATATTCCGGGCATCTACCACATCAACTGGGACGAGGTACGAAAAATGGAAGGCTTTGGCGAAAAATCGGTCACCAACCTGCAACAGGCCATAGACAACTCTAAAAAACAACCACTCAACAGGGTTATTTTCGGCTTGGGTATCAGGTATGTAGGCGAGACAACCGCCAAAACACTGGCATCGGCCGTTACACACATCAGCGATTTTTATGACTGGAACGTAGAAAAACTGGCAACCCTGCAAGATGTGGGCCCCAAAGTAGCCACCTCTGTAGCCGACTTCTTTGCCCGCCCGCAAAACAGAGATATGATAGCCAAGCTGGAAGCGGCCGGCGTGAACCTGACCAACGAACACAAAAGCCAGAATGCTACAGATGGCACACTGGCTGGTAAGTCGTTCCTGTTTACCGGTACACTCAGCCAACTGAAGCGCAGCGATGCCGAAGCCCTGGTAGAGGCACGTGGCGGTAGCATATTAAGTGGCGTAAGCAGCAAGCTCCACTACCTTGTAGTGGGCGAAGATGCAGGCTCGAAGCTGGAAAAAGCCAAGAAACTGGGCACAGTAAACATACTTACC
Source organism: Chitinophagaceae bacterium (assembly GCA_021151685.1). GTDB lineage: Bacteria > Bacteroidota > Bacteroidia > Chitinophagales > Chitinophagaceae > Nemorincola. The sequence continues at coordinate 15,282 of JAGKWS010000054.1, read as the reverse complement.
GAGCAAGATTTTATAACACTGGCAGGCATATAACTATCTCACAAAAAAGATGCCCCACCATGAAGCAAGGTGGGGCATTGTGGACAGGGCAAGGAACCAAATTATCTTTTTGCTGATGGAGGGTATATTTAAAGACGTTACCGGCACACCTAATGTTTGTTGGTATTGGTCCAATGTTTTTTCTCTAACATATAAGATATTACCAACCCCAAACCACCACCTATAGCTATCAAGCCAAAGTACAGAGCCGTATTGTCCGACTGGTGACGGGTGCCATCAGCAGCAACTATCCAATGGCTGGTGGTGCGGTCTATGAAGTAGGCAATAAACATGCCCAATCCGGAACCCATCATTAGCAGCCCCCATTTAAGACTGCCCAAAAAGCCGGGGCGCGGCGAGCCTGTACGCGGATTGATGTCACGCTCTATAAGAGCCATGTTTTCTTTGTTGCGGGTATACACTATGCCAAATATGAGTGCGCAAATGGACATAGAGATGAGAATTGGTACCAGTATCTGTGGACCCATGATGTATTTGTTTTTGTTCGTTTATAAAATGTTGTTTCAGTGGTTTTGTCGCTGCATTGACAACACTATGACGCAGGTACACCCTGGTTGGTTACACAAGTTCTAAAAAAAAGCACACATATTTTTGCTGGCAGGGTGTAACCTTTGCAAACAAGTACGCGTCATACACTACACATGCAGCAACATACCGACGATAAAGAAATCATTGCCCTTGTGCTGCAAGGTAACCATGCTGCCTATGCACGGCTTGTAGACCGCTACCGCAATTACGTCTTTGCACTGGTGCTGCGCTACGTACCACAACAAGAAAATGCCGAAGAACTGGCGCAGGATGTTTTTGTAAAAGCATATAAAGTACTGGCTACCTACCGGGGCGATTGCCGGTTCAGCACATGGTTATATACTATTGTACATACTACTTGCCTGTCGGCCCTGCGGCGCAAGCCATATAACACTACCCTACCCGGCGATGATGTACTGACAAGGCTACACGAATCTGTGTATCACGACGCACCCGGCCGGCAAACAGATGATAAATACCGCAAAATAATACTAAAACAGGCCATGAACGAGCTGACCGATGCCGATGCACAGGTGCTGGAGCTATACTACATGGCCATGCAAAGTGTAGAAGAGATAGCCCGAATCACCGACAATACCACCACCAATGTAAAAGTGCGGCTATACAGGGCCCGTGGCCGGCTGAAGGAAATAATAGAAACCCGCTACCGGGCCGAACTAATGAACGAATGATAAAAGAAATATAGTTACTAACTTTACCAAGGAAGAATGTCAAAATAAAGTACACTATGCTGCGCCATTATTTTTCATTTTTTCAAGGAATAAAATCTGCGAATAGCAGGCCTATTTAAGGACTTTTATGACGCAGAAACAAATGGAAAAGAACAAGCAGAATGGTGTACTTTATTTTGACATTCTTCCTAAAGCAGACAAGATGAACCAGCAGCAACATATAGAAGACCAGTTGTGGGCATACATCGATGGATTAGGTACCGATGCCGAACGGGCATCTGTGGCCAACCGTCTGCAAACCGATGCGCAATGGCAGCACATCTACGGTCAGTTGATGCTCTTTAATGATAGCCTGCTGCAAAACCTGCAACCTGCCGAAACCAGTAGCACATTTACCCGGGGGGTAATGAACCAGATAGCCCCCATACCTGCTGTAGCAACCCCTGCAAGCAAAAAGAGAATCCCTGTAGTAATGAAGGGTATAGCAGCTTTTTTTGTGGTCAGTTTGCTGGCATTAATGCTGTACACACTCTCTCAAATCAATTGGGGCAGCATGGCAATACTGCCCGCCTCACCTACCCCCCAATTGCTCACAAAGCTACACGGCACCAGCATACTCAACACAATACTCTGCGCCGCTGGTGCCATAGTACTGCTACTCTATGCCGAGATTTGGCTACGCCACAAGCGCACACCTGCCGCCTAACACCTCTGTTCGGCAAGGTTTTTTATGGCTGCAAGCAACTGCATCCACCCCTCTTCGGGGTTGTGTCCCAATCTATTTTCGGCATCTGCTACTTTGGTGTAGTCGCCCTGAGATACCGACAGCAGTACATCGTCACCATCCTGCGCCAATGTCATCGTTATTACAAGATGATTTTCGGGTGTATGCGGATAGGTAGCATTGGGGTCTATGGCCGAATACGACAACATAGTGTGCGGCTCATAAGTCAGTACCTGCCCGGTAACATAAGTTACCGTTTGGCCATCTGCCAATCCATTCCAGTCTATCTGGGCACCGGGCTGCCAATTGGTGGCTACACGGCAGCCATACATATATCGCTCCGTCATTTCGGGGGCAGTAAGAATGTGCCATACCCACTCGGGCGAGGCCGCAATGCGTATAGAAGCACGTACAAAGTCTGTCACAGTATTCGATTTAAAAAGTAAAGGAATGAATAGTTACCCCAAAGATTCCGGCAGCGCATACCACGTAGTGGGTTCTCCTTCTTCGCGCCAGTCGGGTTGGTCATTGTAAGCAAAAATACCATCGAACCGGAAGCCCAGTTTTTCCAATATGTGGCGGGATGCTGCATTGTCCACATCGGTCATAGCGTACACATTGCGCAATTTCAGCACTTCCAAACCATACTGCAATGCAGCCTTTGCCGACTCTGTTGCAAACCCCTTACCCCAAAATCGGCGGGCAAATCGATATCCAAAATCGTAGTGGTTTATATGGCCGTTTACCTCGGTGGCATAATACTTAAATCCGGTCCACCCGGCAAATTCGCCCGATTCTTTTTCTATCACGGCCCAGCGGCCTATGCCATAATCGGCATACTGGTTACGCACAAAGGCTATTACCGCCTGCGTTTGCGCTATAGTCTCCACCGGTTTGCCACCCACATAGCGGTGTACCACCGGGTCGCTGTCCATAACAAACATGCCAGCGGCATCGCCATCCTGTAAGGGGCGAATTATTAGCCGCTCCGTTTCTATTAAAATATCCATACTGTAGGGTGTTTTAGTAACGGTTAGTAAACGACCTCATCGGGCAGGAATAGGCGGGCATTGCCGCCATTGCGTATCACATCACGCACAAGGGTAGATGATATGGTTGAGTAAGCCGGAGAGCAAGTAAGAAAAACAGTCTCTACATCGGGTGCCAGCATGCGGTTCATATCGGCTATGGCTTTTTCATACTCAAAGTCGGCTATGTAGCGTATGCCCCTCAATATAAACTTTGCGCCTATCTTATGGCAATAATCTACCGTCAGCCCCTCGTACGAAGTCACTTCTATACGTGGGTCCTGCTTAAATATCTCCTTTATCCACTCGGTGCGTTGTGCCGCCGTAAACATAGGCTGCTTGGTAGCGTTGATACCCACACCTATTATCAGCTTATCAAACAGGCCCACTGCACGCTCTATTACATCTACATGCCCGCTGGTAATGGGGTCAAATGTTCCGGGGAAAAGGCAAATACGCTCCATTTGTTACTCGGTAGGCTGTGTAAAAAAAGTAAATACGGTAGTACCGTAGTTTTTGATGCGGGTAAAGTGTGGATGATGCTGATAATCATTCCGCGGTGTGTGCTCCAGCACAAAAACACCACCGGGCAGCAACATCTGCTTTTCAAATACCAATTTAGGCAGGTCGTCTATGGTTTCCAACGCATAGGGCGGCCCGGCAAAAATAAAATCGTATCGGTCGGTGCTTTGTTTCATGAACTTGAAAACGTCATTCCGTATCAGGTTCACTTTGTCTTTTATGCCCAGCTCGCCAATAGTTTTTTTAATGAAATCTACCGTCACAGGGTCGCGCTCCACAATGGTTAGGTTTTCTGCCCCGCGCGATGCGAGCTCGTATGTGATACTCCCTGTACCACCAAAAAGATCCAGTGTTTTCAGCCCTTCAATGTCCATGCTGTTGTTTAGCATATTGAAAAGCCCTTCCTTAGCCACCTCGGTAGTGGGCCGTGCGGGTATACGTGCCGGGGGGCTAAATCGCCTGCCTCCGAAAATGCCTCCTACAATACGCATTCTGCCAACTGATTTGCCAATGTAACAGCAGGGTCCCACAGGTTGTGTATCGTCAACCCGTTGCCCGCCTTTACGTGAGGGAAATATGCCGACAAGCCTTGTACCACATCATACTCAGCCGCCGAAAGGGCGTTGCAGGTAACGTTCAGCTTGTTGGCATCTATATAGTTTTCTTTACAATGCAGCCTGATGGCCCATGCTATATCCTCGGCAGTGGCATAGTCTATAAACTTGTGCCACAACAACTGGCTATAGTTGTGCAATGTAGCCACCGTATGGCTACTACCCACGCATAGCTGCAGGTGTAGTGTCTGTGCCGGGCGTTCGCCAAACTGGTAGGCCGACAACGGCAATACTACCGACTTGCGAAAATTGATTTTAATCAGTTCTGCCATGTACAGCGGTATAGACTGCACATACATAGCCTTGTCATTGCCCAGCGGAAAAGCAGCTACCGCATCGGTACGTTCTATAAAAAACAATCGTTGCAGCCATTGGGCAGCTACAGCTTCATTGTACAATTCATCGGGTACTATCAGGTTTTTCACACTACCTACAAACACCCCCTTCACCTTCTCGCGCACAGCCAGTAGTGGCTCCGAAGCAAACACCTGTTCAAAAAAATCGAGCTCCCAAACCGGTCTGTTGCTGTTGTAGGTGGTGTAGTGTATGGTAAGCAACTCTTTGGCAATGCTGAAGCCCGCCACAAACACCTCGCGCTGGGTTACGGCACATACCACTAATGCCACACGCGCCAGAAGGTTTTCTTCTTCGCGTACGTTGTATACCTGCTCGAAGGCATTTATATTTTTTGCAGCCATAGCTTTACCCTGCAATGATAAGAAATTGTGGCCGAAAATGCCCTGATATAAACCAAATATCTATTCATAAGCTACGAATGAAGGGTATCACAACTGCTGAAAGAATGGTTGCCCAAACCATAAAAGAAGGAGGCAAAGGATAGTTGGCAGGCAAAATGATAGTGATATTTTGTGAGTGGTTTGTCAAAATTGGTGGCCTGTTTTGCCATAGCCTGCTGTTTATGCCATATAGAAACTTATTTTTACAGCGGTTTAACTGGCAACTACCCAACAACGTCATGATAGAAATCAGGAATATTCGCAAAAGCTTTGGTGAAAAAGTCGTCATCAACGATGTATCGGCTACAATGAAGCCGGGCAATACCAACCTGATTATTGGTACCAGCGGCAGCGGCAAAACGGTACTGATGAAAATAATGATAGGCCTGATGCCTGTGAGTAGTGGCGAGGTGCTATATGAGGGAAAAGACCTGACCAAAATGAATGAAACCGAGTTGAAGCATCTGCGCAAACAGATAGGTATGCTGTTTCAGGGCAGTGCCCTGTTCGACAGCAAGACGGTAGAGGCCAATGTAATGTTCCCCTTAGATATGTTTACCCGAATGACGCACACCGAAAAACTGAAACGGGTAAATGAAGTACTGGACAGGGTGAACCTGAAAGATGCCAACCATAAGTTTCCGGCCGAAATAAGTGGCGGCATGAAGAAGCGCGTGGCCCTTGCACGCGCCATAGTACAAAACCCCAAATATCTATTCTGCGACGAGCCCAACTCTGGCCTCGACCCACAAACTTCGCTGGTAATAGACAAACTGATACAAGAGCTTACCAAAGAGTACAAAATAACAACCGTCATAAATACCCACGACATGAACACCGTTATGGAAAGTGGCGACTATATCTTGTACATGTACAAGGGCAACAAACAGTGGGAAGGCTCTAATAAAGATATCATCTTCAGCAAGGACGAAAAACTCAACTCATTCATCTTTGCCTCAGAGTTTTTGACCAAGGCAAAAGAAATGAGCATGATTGAGGCCCGCTCGGCCAAACCAAATGCAAAGTAGTTACGTCATATAGGGTTATAAAATCCGGTTTTTCTATTATTTTTACCGGCATACAACTTTACAACCCAATATCTGACGATGCATTTCAAGATCAATCTCACGCTGATATCCATACTGGTCATCGTGTTGTTTTTCAACATCCCGTTCTACAACAACTGGCTGAATACCAATCTATTAAACCCATCCATCAGCTACTTCAATGTACAGGACCAACTGGGTGTAGAGCAGCGGCGAGAGTCGCGGTATGGCTACTCCTACATGGCATATAAAGAATTGCTGAAAATGTGCCCACGGCTACAGATAGACACACCTGTGCTACTGCTACCACCCGAAAAATTCTTGAGAGAAAAAGGCATTGTGGGCCTAAACGTGACAGAACCCATGGTATATTATTACCTCACGGGCCAAAAAGCGGTATGGTACGATAGTCCCGGTGTAGACAAAGCCAACTGTGTGCTGCTGCCCGACAATGGAAAAATAGTACTGAAGAAAATAAACACGCCACAAGAGCTGGCCGAATTGCTGACTACTTTCAAAAAATATAAACTCGACCTATGAATCTTACTGGTCTCATTTTCCTGTTGTTCGCACACTATTTTGCAGGGCGTGGCATTGTTCGCCTGTTCAAACTTCAGATAGATGAATTAACTACTATCTGTATGGCATTTATTTGCGGGGTTACGTTCCACTCTATGCTGCCCTGCATCATGCAATTGGCCCATATACCCATTACGGTGCGCAATACCTACATATGGCTTACCGGTAGTACCATCCTGCTCAGTATACCGTTGCTGCTCAATATCAAAAACACCAAACTACCCAAGCTGGCATTACCCAAGCTCTACGAGCTGCCCTATATGCTGATATTTGCCGGGCTCATGGCCATAAGCCTGTGGCGGTGCTGGTACTTCCCCCCTACCCCGCGCGATGTGCTTACTGGCGTAGAGCTAATAGCCGAATACACGGTAAAGGAACATACCATGCTCAATTCGGCCTTCAGCGTAGACCTCCGCCTGAATGGTGCCGCTAATAACATATTCAAATCGCCCTTCATCACCGGCCTGCAAATCATATACAAGCAACTGGTATTGCCATTCGGGCAAATATGGCTCAGCTTGCTGTTTCTCAGCTTCACAGTCTGGTTCTACTCGGTAATACGCAGCATTGTACACCCGGCTATAGCTGGTTTGTTACTGCTTATATACTTTGCAGTTCCAGACCTGTTTGCCTATACCTACATCATGCTGTACGACTACCCCAATATGGTCTTCTACTTTGCTGCCTTCTACTTCATGATGAAGTATATAGACAGCCAGAAAACAAACGAACTTGTATGGGTGAGCTTCCTGCTGGGTATGGCCACCTACATCCGGTCCGAGACACTGGTGCTTGCCGCCGTTACCAGCCTGTTGCCCATGGCCTATGCATGGCGCAGCAAGGCAGGCATCAAACAAGTGGCTATTACTGGTGCTATATTTATGGCCGGGCCGCTTGTGTTCAACTTCATCCTCAGCAATATTTTCATCAAGTATCTGATACCGGTAAAATTCGAGCTGGGTGGTTTGCTGAACCAAGACATGTTCAACATAGGTGGTCTGATAGACAAAGCAAAAGAGCTGTTGTTCGACCTCATGTTGTCAGACAAAGGAGAAGCAGTATATGCACACTTCTACTATTTCTTCTTAACGGTATTGGTGGTTGATGGCATCAGGGCTATAGTAACCAAAAAGATGAGCCGCGACGCAATAATGGCTTTGTGGGGTGTACTCATTGTATACTTAACGCTCAGCTTGCTCAGCTTCCTTATACCCAGCCACACCATCATCAACTCTGCCAAGCGTGGTCTGTTCAAGATAATACCGCTTATGATACTGTACATGGCGCATAGCGGCATCTTGCAAAGCCTTTCGGCCTACCTGTACCGCAAGGAAAACGGTACCGACGAAGAAAAATCTCCTAAAGCACCCGCAGCAGTTACCCCAAAGCCCGCAGCCACTATTACAAGGCCTACAGGGAAAGCAAAGAAATAACAATAGCTCCTATTACATAAAAGCAGAAGGCCCATCTGAGTGCAGGTGTGCCTTCTGCTTTTTATAACATCAATAGCACCAAAGCAATTTTAAAGGGAGATGTGGTTTGGTTGCAGGTACATAACCCTTGGCATGGCGGATGAATCTTTCCTTTACGTTCACCGTGCAGCCCACGTAGTGTTTTCCATTGGACAATTCAAATACATAAACGTAAAACCATATAAAATACCAAACTACATACAAACCATGTTGGACATTTCTTGTATTGGCGGGTGACCCTCCTTCTCTCTATCGAGCTACGGCTGGGGAGAACGGAGGGAGACGGAGAAATTTTGAACCGTTTTTGTGGAAGATGCGAGGCGAATATGCAAATTTCAACTACATTGGAATGGCATTTTCGCTTAAGAATAAAGTGCAACACGCTATCTTGATCATCAAACATCATTGAACAACTAAGAGTGCTTTTATTATGAACCTGATACACTAATTAAAACATGAAATATCTCCTTACCATTTTCCAAATATTGCTATTTCATTCAGCTTTTGCTCAAACTAAGCATATTTCCAAAATAGACCAGCATGCAGCTCTTACAGGTTATTACTCATTAGATTCACTGCATGATAAACTAGCATTAAGATCATACTCTGATTCTGAAAAAGTAAGGTCATTTTTCTATTGGATAACCCAGCACATAAGTTATGATATAGCTGAATATAATAAGTCTGGGTATGTCGAGTTAAAGTATCCGGAAATGGCTGATAGTATAGAGGTGAATAAGCTATTTCAGAATGATTATGCAGCTTATGTATTGAAAAGAAAGAAGGCAATTTGTGCAGGCTATGCAATTCTTTTCAAGCTATTGTGTGATCGTTCAAAAATAGAATGCGCCATTGTACATGGCTATGGTAAATCTGGCACAACTTCGACCACACAAATTGTTGATGTAAATCATGCATGGAATGCTGTAAAACTTAACGGCAGATGGCATCTGCTTGATGTATGCTGGGCAAGCGGCCATTGCGACAATAAGGTAACCAGATTCACAAGAAAGTTAAACGAGTACTACTACTTTACACCACCCAATCTGCTAATTTATGATCATTATCCTAGCGATATTCGTTGGACAATATTGGAAAAACCTCTATCAAAAACAGAATTCGAAAATCTTCCGCTTTTATTGGCGAGAAAAAACAAAGTCAATTTTGATTCCGGCAGTCTGAATGGAATATTGAATATACACGTAGGTGATACAGTGAAATTTAATCTAGAACTCTTATCCGGAAATGTGGCCACCGGAAGATATATTCCATGCATAGATGAGTTTGATGGCCGAGGCAATAGAATTCCGCGCTCAAAAACGCTGGCAGGCCAAACATTTCAAAAGGACGGGAATAAACTAACGTACACCTATCACATCAGGTCAAAAAAAGTTAGTTGGCTTTTCTTAGCATATGGGTCAGAATATCTTGCAGGGTACAGACTGCAAATCGACTGATTACACTTCTTTATCGGAGAAAGGGTTGAACAACTAAACCCAGCCATACTCGGCTTTAATACAAATGCTTTACTCCAAACGCTCTACCGGAACCCGATTTCAAATACCGTTCGAAAGTGTATGCTTTATACCTGTCAGGAAATGAACAGCACCAAAGCAATTTCACAGGAAGATGTGGTTTGGTTGCAGGTACATAACCCTTGGTATTGCGGATGAATCTTTCCTTTACGTTCACTGTGCAGCCCACGTATTGTTTTCAATTGGATAATTCAATGCTGTAAAATAAAGAATTACACATTAAACATTTTCACAAGCGCATACAAGTAACATGTATCATTGGGGAAAAGAGTGTTACTAAGCTGGGCTGTTTGCATAAACACACAAGGCCTCAACTGTATAGCTGAGGCCCTGTTCATTAGACAAATATCTCATAACACCATTCAGACTTGATATATAAACAAGCAAATCACGAGCCTTTGTGGTCTTAACTATTACTATAAGTCTTTGTTTTTAATTGCATTACGAATTTATATTTATTATTATAAAATCGTCTTTTGCCATATCCCATGGTCAAATTGGTATAACTATTTTATTCAACCACAAACCTGCGTTGTATGTTTCTTCCCACACTGTCTACCATTACCAGAAAATAGTGCCCACGGCCCCATGCCCATGCTGGCAATTCGGCCTTATCTGTGATGGTGCCGCGCCATACCCGCTGCCCTATGGCATTAATCACGGTCGCCTCCAATGTGCCTGCATTCTTTGCTTCTACATACAGCACATCATGGGTTGGTACAGGGTGTACCGCTACCCCCGCCTCATAATTGTGTGTAATGGCAAACTTGCTGGTGTTCATATTAAAGAAGACGTTGCCCGTACCCTTTACCTTTATCCTGGCCGATTGCACCAACGTATCCGGATTGGGTATACTTACCACCGCAACACCGGTATTGGGGAATGTACCCAAGCTTTTCACCCACGTTTCACCATCATCGTAAGAGATGAATATATCAACCGTTTTTGCATTAATGGGCGCAGCATCAGAACCAGCCACATTCCAGTTTACCGTTTGAACACTATAACCATCGTAAGTAATGCCCGGTGTATTTTGGCTGGTCACCTTAAAACCCTCGCCAGTGTTAATGACAGACAACAGCACACTATCGTCGGGCATGTGGTAGCTACCTACAGTAGTGGCCTGTGTACGCAACGCCAGTCTGAACATAAGGCTTCGGGTAGCTTCGGGTAGCTTCTCGCCACTTGCATTGTTGATGCCCGCATTACTCAACAAGCCGGCACGCACCATTTTCAGGTTGGGGAAAACCCTTACAGGCGTAGCCACCGGTGTGTAGGAGCGAAACAGGGGCCCACCAATAGAGGTCTCGGAAAGTGTGAGGCCAAAACTGCCCAAATCCCACTGCTCCCAGCAGTACCTGATGTCGGTACCGCCATTAGAATCTACTGCCACCGGTGCCACCAACTCGAACGGTGTGCGGGCTGGTATGGTATAGTTGGCCGAGAATGACGCAATACCGGGCGACTTGCGACCGGTGGCTGTTTTGGTAGCACAACCATCGCCGGTGGTGGTAATGTACTTTACCAACTGCTTCACACTTATGCTGTGAAAATAGAAATCGCTATTGGTTTGCAGATTGTCGGGGCTGCAAATGCCGGCATAGGCCATAATGGTAGAGCCACTACCGGGCTCCACCGCCCTTGCCGCTACTGCCTGCCCGCTACAAAACTGCGACTTGTTATTGTTAAACGTATGGTCGGCACCAAACTCATGACCTATCTCGTGCGCCACATAGTCTACATCATACGCATCGCCATAGGGTGTTTCGCTACCGGTTACCGCTTGTGCTTTCAGGCCTTGCCTGCAGGTAGCACCCACCTGTGCCAAGCCGCCGCCCCCCTTACTAAAGACATGCCCTATGTCATAATTGGCATCTCCTATAAGGGTGTCGCAGGTTTGTTGGTTGATGTCTACCAACGCATAGGCATTGCGGGCCTCATCGGCATCGCTGTAAGGGTCGCCGGCGGCAGTGGTAAAAATCAACGTGTCTTCATTGTCTACAAACTGCATGGCTACGGCTATTTCCTTCTGGTATATTCCGTTTACCCGGTTCAGCGTAGTAGTCATCTTACTCAGCACCTCTTCCTTGGTAGGGGCAGTTTTACCCGTCACTGCTTCGGCATACTGGTGGCTGCAACCCAGTGCCAGCCGGTAGGTACGTAGTGTACCCCCATTTAATACTGCGTTGGCCGATGCTGTTGGCTTTAGTTGTGCAAGCGCATTATCTATAGGGTTGTTGCTTCTTGTCTGGCATACAACCGGCGGTGCCAACCTCAGCTCGTCTCGTTTGTAGTATACATTGTAAAAACCAGTCCGGCCATTATCTACAGGGTCTATTACAGCCGTATTTGTCCCATCATATACCATGGCATGAAAACCAAATGATGTCATATCTATACTGGCAGTAACACCGGGGTCGTCTATGGCAACACCGTTGTATACGCCTATTGCCGGGTAACGTTCCTGCAATGCCGCTGGCAAAAGATAGCCCTTGCTAATGCTGAATGTGCGCAACCGACCATTGGGCATAGGCAGTTCTATCACTTGCATCAATCCTTTGTGCTGTGCAAACAAGATGTCTCTCAGTTGTGCTTCATCGGCTTTGTATACCAATGCTTGCGCACTACTGGCAGCCACGTGCACGGTGCCACGTGCGGCAGTGGGGGTCCAGATGGTGGCTATGGCACTACCGCACCCGATAAGGCATAGCGATACGGTAGCTAATATATGTCTTTTCATCAGACTATTTCTAAAAAAATTAGCAAGTATGCCGGGTATACCTATGTTGATAGTAAGTAATGCAAGCAGCAAACATTAAACACACCATACATATACATTATCTGCTCATTGTATGCCAAAAAGCATTGCCATTATTGCATTTTACAGATATACGGCAGTAACAAAAATAATCAAAAAAAGCGTATAATTCATTGACAACGCAACAAGTATACACTAAAAATGCATATTGCAAAACATGGCTATTACTGCATGCCGGTGCGGCTGTTGGGGCTAAACTGTAACTATTCTGTTAAAGCATAGCAGGCTCCGTGTCTGTTACAGGCAGAGGCCCCTATATTCAATCGCTTTATTTACCTTTGTTGCCACGGGTGCGGCCATTTAATTAGTACCCTTCCAAACAACAAAAGCCAGTATAATGGAAACACTTACAGTGAGCCAGAAAATGAAGCAGGCACAAGACTTCCTGCCCATAAATGGTACCGACTATGTAGAATTTTATGTTGGAAACGCCAAGCAGGCAGCCCACTATTACAAAACCGCATTCGGGTTTCAGTCTTTGGCCTATGCGGGCCCCGAAACCGGTGTGCGCGACAGAGCGTCCTATGTGTTGCAACAGGGCAAAATTCGTCTGGTGCTTACTACCGCATTGCAGTCGGAACACCCGATCTCGGAGCATGTAAAAAAACATGGCGATGGTGTGAAAGTACTGGCATTGTGGGTAGATGATGCCTATAAAGCATGGGAAGAAACCACCAACCGTGGCGGCAAGTCTTACCTGGAGCCGGTAACACTTACCGACGAGCATGGCGAGGTGCGCATGAGCGGTATATATACCTATGGCGAAACGGTACACATGTTTATAGAGCGCAAGAACTATAACGGTATATTTATGCCCGGCTATATAGAACACAAGAGCAACTACAACCCAACCGATACCGGCCTGCTGTACGTAGACCATTGTGTGGGCAATGTGGGTTGGAACCGCATGAACCCAACCATACAGTGGTACGAAGATGTAATGGGCTTTGTGAACATCCTTTCTTTTGATGATAAGCAGATAAATACCGAATACTCGGCCCTGATGAGTAAGGTGATGAGTAACGGCAACGGATATGTGAAGTTCCCCATCAACGAACCGGCAGAAGGCAAGAAAAAATCTCAGATAGAAGAATATCTTGATTTTTATGAAGGTGAAGGCGTGCAGCACGTAGCTATTGCTACCGCCGACATTGTAAAAACTGTACGCGACCTGAAAGCACGTGGTGTAGAGTTTTTGGATGCGCCACCACCTGCCTACTACGAAGAATTGACCGCACGTGTAGGTAAGATTGATGAAGACATAGCACCGCTACAAGAGCTGGGTATATTGGTAGACTGCGATGAGGAGGGCTACCTGCTGCAATTGTTTACCAAGCCGGTAGAAGACAGGCCTACCCTGTTCTTCGAAATCATACAGCGCAAGGGTGCCAAGAGCTTTGGTGCCGGCAACTTTAAGGCATTGTTCGAGTCTATAGAGCGCGAGCAAGCACGCCGTGGCAATTTGTAATTGTACTACCAATATGCGTAATAAATAATGGCAGGGCAGAAACCCTGCCATTATAGTGTCATTTTGTGGGTATAAATACGGAGCGGTTTCAGAAATGCCGATTGCACAGTGTATCTTTGCAGACGAACATAAAAAACGTTTGTAGAACGCTGTAAACACAAGAGTTCTATAAGTTGGCATGGCACAAATAGCAGAAGAATACCAACACATCAATCTGGCTTACCTAAAAGAAATTGCAGACGGGGATAAGGCTTTTGTTGAAGAAACTATCAACACTTACCTGCAAACCATCCCTTCTGAGATTGTTCAGTTAAAAGACGCATTGCAGACCAACAATTGCCACCAGGCATCCTTTCATGCACATACACTGAAGGGCGCATTCAATTTTGTGGGGGCAACTACTATTGCTGGGTTATGCAGCCACATAGAAGATGTTTGCCATACCAAACAAGCCGATGCAGGCATTGTAAAAACACTGAACACGATAGAAACAGTATCGGCCAGTGTATCGAAAGAACTAAAAAGCGCACTTTCAGAGTTTATCACAAAATAGTAAAGCCCTATCTCCGTTGCAAAACTGACAGCCCCCAAAAAATGGGTGACAGTTGTATCTGATATGCAGAGCACTATTGCAGTGTAAAAACTACCGGCAACCGAAACAGGACTTTTACTGCCTTTCCGTTTTGCCTGCCGGCCTTCCATTTTGGCATTTGTTTCACTACACTCAGGGCTTCAGCATCGCAACCGCCACCTATACCCCTCAGCACCGTTGCATCGCTTATAGAGCCATCTTCGTTTACAATGAACTGGAGCAATACCCTACCCTCTATACCAGCATCGCGTGCGGCCTGCGGATAGCTGATGTGTGCGGCCAGCCATGCTGCTATATTGCCGTTAAACTCGGGCATTACCTCTACGTATGGCGGTGGCAACTGGGGTTTGGTGTCTACAACTGGTATCACATTATTATTACCGTCTCCGGTAGTGGTAGTGGAGGCAATGCCATCGCCACCTGTAGTGTTGGTGGTAGTACCGGCCACTGCATGGGTCATTTCGGTTTGGCGCGTCATATAATCCTCGTCCTGTATGGCTTTGTTTACTATCACCGGTGCAGTAAGCGTTGCCGTATTGGGGGCGGCAGGGGGTTGTTTTGCCGGCGGCGCAGGTTGTTGGGGCGGAGCGGGTATTTCTGGCTGTGGTAGCTTCACCTCGGTAACTGTGCAAACAGTTTGGTGTGGCTTTATCTCTGCAAGCACATCTGTTTGTTTGCCAGGCACCATTGCATAGCCTGCAAGTGCTGCCAGCGCACCATAAAGCAGTAACATGGCCTTCCCGGCGCGTTGTGCATAGGTGCGGCGCAGTTGGTAGCTGCCATAGGCTTTGTTACGGTTGTCGAACAAGATGTCGAGATAGTCGGCGTGGTTTAGAGCATTGATGTTCATGATAGTTTGTTTTTAGG
>JAGKWS010000189.1 GCA_021151685.1 Chitinophagaceae bacterium | reverse complement strand
GAACCCGAACCACGGTATGTTTACGGTGAAGGGCCGCACGGGCCTGACAGGTAACGGAGTGGTACCAGCCGAGATCACGAACATGTTGGGTCAGGTAGTGTACCGTGGCGATTTGAAGATGACGGCAGGCAAGATAGACGCACAATTGGTGCTGGACGGCAGCTTGTCATCGGGCATGTACCTGCTTACCCTGCATCTGGACGGCGTATCGAAGACATTCCACTTTGTGCTGGAACAGTAGTTTTTACCCTTAGTACAATACTTGTAGCGTGGGGTTTCATGACATACATGAGACCCCACGCTTTTGATAGGGCTGCACCACGTATGCCGTGCCCATATGCCCCGGCACGATACAAGATAAATAGGGAAGGGTAGGTGATTAGGGCATTTTGTTTTACTTTGCAGGTATATGTTTGAAAAAATACTGAAAGAAGCCAATCGCTATAGCGGAGGCTTGGCCCATGTACAAAGCAGGCAAGACCAATGGCTGGCTGCATATGAACGTATACGCGACCATATGAAGGTGATAGCTACCTACCTGAACGAGCATGCCGCATACAAACAGGGTTTTTTTGTAGATACCTTACATGCTTTTAATGAAGGGATGCGCGGTACTAATGTTCGTATGCCATCACTCGAGTTTCGATCGGGACCAATGCCGATGCCCATAACCTTCAGAAATAGTATTGGTGAGCGACTTACATACAAGGAAGAGGGCTTTGGCATATCATTCACCCCAACCATTGCGGGCCAGATCGTAATAGTATTGCAACCTCATGCAAGCGATTTGGATACGGAGACACCTGAGGCGGTTACACTCGGTGTGGTGAATGAACCATCGGAGTTGAGTAATGAGCTGGTAGAGGAGGTAATAGAGAAAGGTATTCAACTGGCCTTTTATACCAGCTTCACTGGCATGACGGAATATGAAAATCAGGAAGAAACCAATTTTATCTCTGCAAAAAGACATCCCATAGGATTCAGAAGATATGATACTACCGAAAAAATTTAGAGGCTTGTTAGGGTTATGCCTGCTACTAACTGCTGTGGCCTGTAATAACGAAAAGCCTGCGCAAAGTGAAGAAGGTACTGCTACTACACAGGCAACCAATGAACCATCGGTAGTTGTGCCCGCCGTAATGGGCTTTAGTATCGTGAACCAGTATCCCCACGACACCAAGGCATTTACCGAAGGTTTGGAGTTCAGAGATGGTTTCCTGTACGAGAGTGTAGGGCAGTATGGCCGTTCCGACATTCGCAAGACCGAATTGGCAACGGGCAAGGTACTACAGACCGCAAAGATGGAGGACCGTTACTTTGGCGAGGGACTAACCATACTGAATGACAAGCTATACCAGCTTACCTACAAAGAGGGCAGGGGCTTTGTGTACGATGTCAAAAGTTTTAAGACGGTCGGCACCTTCAGCTTTCCTACTCAGGAAGGGTGGGGTATGACCAACAATGGCACGCACCTCATCTTTAGCGATGGTAGCAACAAAATATACTACATGGACCCTGCCAGCCAGCAAATTGTAAAGCAACTGACCGTTACCGACGAGCATGGGCCGGTATACCGCATCAACGAGCTGGAGATGATAAAGGGGTACATATACGCCAACCAGTGGCAGGTAGATGTGATACTGAAGATTGACACCGCAACCGGCAATGTGGTAGCCCGTGCCGATATGTCTGGCCTGCGCATGCAAGGGGGTATACCGCCATCTACCGGCGATGAAAGCGCACCGGAAACTATGAATGGCATAGCCTACGATGCTACCGGAAACAGGATATTTGTGACCGGGAAAAACTGGCCAAAGCTGTTTGAAGTGAAGCTGGATAACTAAAGTTGCTTGCAATAAATAAAAATGTTTCATAAAGAGGTAAAATGCTATTGACTTTTCAAAATTGTTACTACATTTGCACTCCAGGATCGGTAGTTCAGTCGGTTAGAATGCCGCCCTGTCACGGCGGAGGTCGCGGGTTCGAGTCCCGTCCGGTCCGCAAGAAAAGCTTCACAGAAATGTGGAGCTTTTTTGTTTTATGGCCTGTCACGCTTTCTGCTAAAACGGCATTGGTGCCGGAGTACCCCTCCTGAAAATACCCGCTATTGTTTCACAAATCTTTGAATTGCATAATGGTTTACCCGTATCAAATACAGGCCGGGTGGAAAATCGGCTATATCAATGGTCAGCTCGTTTAACAGAGATTTTGTTGTGTACATCCTTCTGCCAGAAATACTTTCAATTTCTAAGTTGGTGATGGGGTAAGGGGCACTAATGTTCAAATAGGAATATGCCGGATTGGGATAGATATTAATCTTCATCTCTTTAGTTATAGGGTTCACTTGGTCGGGGCACCAAATAATGACAAACGGAAGAAAAGCGGTGTCTGAACCACAAGTATCTGTAGTGGCATAAAAAACAGTATCTAAAACATATAATGTGTATGGAGTAACGAGGCCCGTGGATGAGATAGAAGCAACTGTAGTGTCGGTGAGCCCCCATGTACCGCCGGAAGGACCATTGGAAACAAACGATGCTCCATAACAAAAAGTATCTATTCCCGAAGTGCCAAAACTACCCCAGCCTTCAATTTTGCCAGCATAGGGACCTACTATGATGTTTTTGGTGGCGTGTACGGTGGCACATGCATTAGCTTTGGTGTAGGTAACGGTAACTTTCCCTTTAGATAGGCCAGTGAAAACGCCGGTTGGGCTTATAACGCCTACAGATGTATCGCTTACATGCCATGTACCACCCATTGTTGTGTCGGTCAGTGTAAGAGACATCCCTGTACATAATGTGGCATCGCCAATTATGGGTGAAATATTGGGGGGCATGCAAGAGTCTACCTTTCGCAGGTAGGCACCATTAATCTCGGCAATGTACTTAAACCCATTTTCATCAATGGCAATATCCTGAGCATAGTTTAGCCGAGCTTCAAAGGCTGGGCCGCCATCGCCACTGTGCCCTGATGATCCATTGCCGGCAAATGTGGTGATAATACCGTTCGTATCTACCCTGCGAATGGCACTGTTATGAACATCTGCTATGTACACGTTCCCGTATTTGTCTGTGGCTAATGACCGAGGGTACTTCATTTCTGCCGAAGTTGCGGCATCGCCATCGCCAGAGTAACCAGAAGATGTAGTGCCGGCAAAACGAGTTATTATACCTGTTGTTGATATTTGTCGGACGCAGCTATTGATGTTATCTGTTGCGTATATATTCCCTTTTTTATCCACAGCAATCCCTCTGGGGGCGATTATTCCTGCCGATATAGCAGGGCCACCATCGCCCGAGTAGACCCATAGGCCGTTACCAGCAATTCTGGTAATGATGCCACTTGTTGAAATCTTGCGAATGACATTGTTTCCGGCATCTGCAATGAAAATATTGCCAAGGCTGTCTATTGCAATGTCTGCGGGCGAACTCAATAACGCGAGTGTGGCTGGTCCGCCATCGCCACTGTAGCCACCGCCTACAACACTGGCGTCTCCTGCAATGGTAGATATGATTCCTGCTGTATTTACTTTTCGGATAACGTTGTATTCGTCATCGGCTATGTAGAGATTGCCCCAACGGTCTGTTGCCAAAGCAGTGGGGGCACCTATAGTAGCCAGAATTGCGGGGCCGCCATCGCCACTGCTACCTGTAGTACCAGTACCAACAAAGATTGTAATAATACCCGAAGGGCTGATTTTCTTTACCTGCCTGCACGTAACAGAGCCTATATAGATGTTGCCGTTGGTGTCTGTAGTTACCGAGTTTAATTGGCCAACCGCAGCAGTAACAGCCGGAATACCTTCTCCTGTGCA
Source organism: Chitinophagaceae bacterium (assembly GCA_021151685.1). GTDB lineage: Bacteria > Bacteroidota > Bacteroidia > Chitinophagales > Chitinophagaceae > Nemorincola. The sequence goes on along the minus strand of JAGKWS010000189.1, from coordinate 289 downwards.
TGCCCACACACCAGTGCCCGCAATGGTGGAAATAGTTTGGGCTCTTGCGAATATTGGAAATAAAAGTACCGCAATAAGGATATGTTTCATAAGGCTTATTTTATTATAAAGATACCTATTTGCCACTATGTGTTATCAGGCATAGAAAAGAATGTGCCGATGTATCAGAGCCGGTTTAAGATTTATTCATTGCCTTTCTTATGGTAGTTTTTGGCTGCAAATTCGTTACATTTTTCGCCATAGGAAAGGCTATGGCTGCAAAATGTGCCTCGTTTCGCTCAAAAACAAC
>JAGKWS010000053.1 GCA_021151685.1 Chitinophagaceae bacterium | reverse complement strand
AAAAAATCAAGAGAATCCCCCGCCCCCCAAAAAACACCATTACAAATGTCCATTAGACGCAACCATCTCTAAAAAACCATTACAAATGTCTATTACTCCCAGTCTTGTTATTACAACAGCAGTGTCTTCATCGCTATGCAACACATAGGTTTTTCGTCCCATCAGCATCCCCCATTCCATTATGGTATTCTTTGTTCTTGTAAGGTAATAAAAACAAACGAGCCACTCATTACAAGTGGCTCGGTGGTATTCACGGGGAAAGGAAAATACTATTCTTAGCTAAACTGATACACCTGATGCATTTCTTCCGCATTGCGGTAGGTCACATCAAGGTCTTTCAGTATACCATCGGCTATATCGTACACCCATCCATGTATGTGCAGGTTTTGTCCGCGTTTCCATGCATTTTGTACAATGGTTGTTTTGCGCAGGTCTGCTACTTGTTCTATCACATTCAGCTCCACAAACCGCCTAAAACGCTCATTACTATTGTCAATCGCATCCAGTTCTGTGGCATGCATCCTGTATACATTTTTTATGTTGCCCAGCCAGTGGTCTATCAGCCCGTATTGTTTGTCGCCCATTGCGGCCTGTACGCCTCCACACCCATAATGGCCACACACTATTACGTGTTTCACCTTCAGCACATCTACAGCATAGGCAAGCACGCTCAGTAGGTTCAGGTCGGTATTCACCACCATATTAGCTATGTTACGGTGCACAAACATCTCACCGGGGCGTGTGCCGGTCACCTCGTTGGCTGGTACACGGCTGTCCGAACAGCCTATCCACAGGTACTCTGGCGACTGCCCCTTGGCCAGGTTAGTAAAGTAATCGGGGTCGGAATCGGTACGCTCTTTTACCCACTTCTTATTATTCTCCAGCAATTTGCTATATGATTTTTCCATTTCTATTGATTCTTTTATTTTTTTAGAGGATTTTTTTATGCTTCTGTCAATACTGGTTCAGCAGGTGTCATTTGCTGCTCCTGTGCAATATAGGTTTCTTTAAAGCCTACAAGTGTCATGTCTATTCCTTTTTCTGGTGCCTGATTGTTGTAAAAATCCATGATAATGTCCTTCACATCAAAGTCAATATACTCCGATTGGGTAGCATCTACCATTACACGGCTGTTTTCCGGCAGGCGAGACAGTGTTTGTTTGATACTGGCTTTATTCAAAAAAGATACTTCCTGTGCCAATATCAGGCGTATATCATTATTTACATTCTTCTTTTTCTGAATAAAGTAAGAAATACGGGCATTATGGCGCAACAAGTAAAATATACTGATTGCCAGCCCTATGCCTACACCCTTCAGCAAATCTATACCCACCACTCCTATAGTGGTGGCTATGAAGGGTATAAATTGCGTACGTCCGCCCTTCCACATGTGTACAAAGAAAGATGGTTTGCAAAGTTTATACCCTGTAAAAAGCAGTATTGCTGCCAATGCCGCCTTGGGTATCATGTTCAGCAGGGCAGGTATAGACGCTGCACACACCAACAGCAATGTACCATGCACTATTGTCGATGCTTTCGATTTGGCACCTGCGTTCACATTGGCCGATGATCGCACAATAACCGAAGTCACAGGCAAGCCGCCCAGCAAGCCGCTCACCATGTTGCCTATGCCTTGCGCTTTCAGCTCTCTGTCGGTAGATGTATAGCGCTTCATGGGGTCCAGTTTGTCTGTAGCTTCAATGCACAATAGCGTTTCTATAGAGGCTACTGCCGCAATTACTATACCAGTCTCCCATACCTTCACATTGGTAAAACCTCTGAAATCGGGGAAGGTAAACTGTGCAAAAAAACCAGATAACGATTCCGAAACAGGCAATTTCACCAAATGAGAACTGTCTAATACCAATGCCGGTGCCGATGAAGAAAATATCAGATTGATAATGGTACCCACCACCACTACTACCAGTCCTGCCGGTATCAGTTGTAGCCGCTTCAAGGGTTTAGTAGTCCATGCTGCCAGCACAGTCAGCCCTATCAGCGAAATTATCAGGGCTCCTTCTTGTATATGATGCGCTGCCAAAGCCAGCGTATTCATCAGAAAGCCATCATCAGCATCTTCCATAAATGGGGCCGCATTATTTACAAAGCCCAGGGCATCGGGTACCTGCTTGATGATGATGGTAAGGCCAATACCAGCCAGCATACCTTCTATCACGCTCGATGGTATGTAATTGGCAATGCCACCAGCCTTCAGAAAGCCAAATAACAATTGCAATGCCCCGGCAATCATTACCGAACATAAAAACATCTGGAAGGTTTCCATGTGGCCCAGTGCCGCAAGCACAATAGCCGTAAGCCCTGCTGCTGGCCCGGTAACACTTAGGTGAGACCCGCTGAAACTACCTACTACAATGCCGCCCACTATACCTGCCACAATGCCCGAAAATAAAGGCGCATGAGATGCCTGCGCAATACCCAAACACAGTGGCAGTGCAATAAGGAAGACTATTACACCAGATAGAAAGTCTTTCCGGAACGTTCCGAAAGAAAATTTGTTGTTTGTCATGACAAGATTCGACTACAGAATACTTCTGTGTCTTGTTTTAATAAATTGCTAAAATGATAATAGAATAGAGACATGGCTGGTCTACATACCAACCATTACAGGACTACTTTTGTCCAGTATAATACTCAGCAATTGGGAGGGGGGCAGTGTATGTCTTTTACAAACAAATGAATCAGATCGTCGTCTGGCGGTAAGGCAATTTTATTATTAGCACGAAGGGTAAAAGAAAAACTAATAACACTATTCACATCAATAAGGTGTAAATCTTCAATCTTCCCTATAGATGTTTCTTTATCGGCATTTGTTTTGTTATCCTTATTGTCACCATCACCACCACCATCAGTAGTATCATCGGCTCCATTATCAGCATTGTCATCACAATCCCCCTTCACTTCTTCTGTCATTTGGGCTTTGGCAATCATTTTTCCCAATGCACGCACCGGCAGCACCTGAAAGGAAAAGATGAACAGAAAAAACAGTGAAATACAAGCCCTCATTCCTTGCAAAGTAACTAAGAAACTCATTGGAATTGCATTAGAATTCAATTAGAATGCCGTTAAAGCGAGTTAAGAAATTGCAAACATCTAAACGGGTACAGTAGGCCATGATGGCGAAAATGACACATCAATTATGGACATCAGAAAAGCCGCTCAAATGGAATAGCTCTATTGAAATGGGGTGCCTTTTTTTTGACATGCTTCCTTAGTTGGGGGGTGTATCTTACAATGCAGTAAGGTATTGCCATAGTAAAATGACAGAAGGTCTTACAATGCCACAAAATGGGTATTTTTGTCCATCTGCCATCGGGCAGATAGTAACACAAAGAGTAGAGGAAATGATTTTTTCGTCACGGCTGATAGAGGATGCGGTACAGGAGTTTGCCAAACTTCCCGGTATTGGTAAAAAAACTGCACTACGCATGGTGCTGCATTTACTGAAAACCAATAAAGACGAAGTAGATCGTTTTACTACAGCCATTGGTAAAATGCGTCACGAAATTCGCTTCTGTCGCGATTGTCACAATATATCAGACCACGATCTGTGCGATGTATGCGCCAATCCGGGTCGTAACCGCACGCAAATATGTGTGGTAGAGAATATACGCGATGTCATCGCCATCGAAAGCACACAACAGTACAGCGGCCTGTACCATGTATTGGGTGGTATATTGTCACCGCTCGATGGGGTAGGCCCCGAACAACTTCATATTGGTACGCTGGTTACAAGGGTAAAAACTACTGAAGTCACAGAATTAATAATGGCATTGAGCCCCACCATAGAGGGCGATACCACTGTGTATTATGTAGCCAAACAATTCAGCGGAACACCCGTAAACATTACCACCATTGCCCGTGGCATAGCCTTTGGTGGCGAGTTGGAGTATGCCGACGAAATGACATTGGCACGGTCTATAGCACGCCGCTTGCCTATCGAGAATTATATGACAGGAGTAGGACGGTAACACCGTCTTATCAATACTGATGATAGTACCATTTTGTAACTCATTACATTTGTCACCGCTGGGTCATTTCAGCATTGCAGTTGATTCTCGTCACATGGCACACGCTTATTTACACTGTTTCTTTGCAGTCTCTCAGGAATTATATGATAAAAGATAGTAGCAGAAGAGGAATTGTTTTGATGAATTTGGGGTCTCCCGACAGCACCGAAGTAAAGGATGTTAGGAGATATCTCGATGAGTTTTTGATGGACGAGCGTGTTATAGACTCGCCATGGTTGTTGCGCAGCATATTGGTAAAGGGCATCATCGTACCCTTCCGTGCCCCCAAGTCGGCCGAGGCCTATGAGTCTATATGGACAAAAGATGGCTCTCCATTAGTACATATTACCCGTCAGTTGCAGCACGAGTTGCAAAAGCGCACTACAGCCCCTGTTGTCATAGCTATGCGTTATGGCAGCCCCAACATAAAGGAAGCCTACGACCGTTTGTTGCAAATATCGCCCGATATAGAGGAGGTAATATTGTTGCCATTGTACCCGCACTATGCCATGTCCAGCTTCGAAACTGCCTCTGTGCAAGCACGTGAGGTGCATGCCGATGGCAACTATAAATTCAGCATTTCTGTTGTCAGGCCGTTTTACAATCATCCTTCCTACATTGCAGCTATGGCACAAAGCATGCGCCCATATGTAGAAGGTAATAATACGCATATCCTCTTTAGCTACCATAGCATACCCGAGAAGCATATTATAATGCGCGACATTACCGAGTCGCATTGCTTTAAAACGGGCAATTGCTGCACCACACCATCGGCCACCCACAGTTATTGCTACCGTCATCAGTGCTACGAAACTACACGCCTTGTAGCCCAGGCATTGGGCTTGCCCAAAGAACGCTACAGTGTGGCCTTCCAGTCCAAACTGGGCCGTGCCAAATGGCTGACACCCGCCACTACCGCACGTATGGAAGAATTGCCGGCCGAGGGTATAAAAGACCTTTTGGTGGTATGTCCATCCTTTGTAAGCGACTGTCTCGAGACATTGGAGGAAATAGCCATACGCGAAAAAGAAAATTTCATCAATGCCGGTGGCCAGTCCTACGCCTACATACCCTGTATGAACATACAGGAGCGTTGGGTAGATACCGTTGCCGAACTGACTGGTGTATAAAATAGACACAACACAACCCCATTTCAGATAGTACCTTTGCGCACGCACGCAGAGGTTTTTTTTTGCGTTTGCACATTATATACAGCATGTATTTCTATATCAAAGCATTGCACATCATTTTCATAGTTACCTGGTTTGCAGGTATGTTCTACATTGTGCGCCTGTTCATCTACAATACCGAGGCCAACGATAAGCCCGAAGTGGAGAAGAAGATTCTGCAAAGCCAGTTTTCCATCATGATTAAACGCCTGTGGCTGGGCATTACATGGCCATCGGCAGTACTTACCCTCATTTTGGGCCCATGGATGTGGTATATGTATGGGCACATTGAACGCTGGTTAGAGATTAAGCTACTGTTTGTGATTATGTTATATGCCTATCATTTTACGCTTCACAAAATGTACAAACAACAACTGGCTGGCGTTTTTAAATATTCATCCGGCAAGTTGCGCGTATGGAATGAGGTAGCAACCATTTTTTTGGTAGCCATAGTGATGCTGGCCACGGTGAAACAGGGTATGAGTTTGGTATGGGGTTTGGGCGGTTTGGTGCTGTTTGTGATTGCGCTCATGAGTGCTATTAAGATATACAAAAAAATACGCACAAATGGCCAGAAGGTATAGACATGCAACATATGCACTACTGGCGGTTGTTCTGTGTATGCTGTGGCCTTTAGTTGCAGAAGCGCAGAAGTCGTCTGTTACCATGCGCGGAACTATAGCCATAAAAGGTGGCGATAAATACCCCTACCGCTTAGAGCTGGATATGAATGGCACCAGTGGCAAGGGCATTTCAGTAACCGATCAGGATGGAACAGCCGTACGCACACGCATAAATGCCTTACTGAAACGCGAACATGGAGCCATGGTGGTAACCGAAAATGCAGCACTGGGCTTCATCCCCGACTCTATGGAGGTTTGTTATCTGTCGGTAATACTGCGGTGGAAGGAAAAGAAAGGCATTGTTTTCTTCTCTGGTATGTTTGCCGGCAAAAAGAAAAACAACGAACTCTGCTATCAGGGCACGGTAGAGTTACAGGCACCGGCAGCACAATGCACCTTTTTGCAAAAAACCAAAGACGCTGCAAGTGACAATAATAAACCCCTTGCCGATACGGTGATGGGTGCTGGCTTCAATAAAATAACCGACGGTGCCGGTAAGGAGCTGAAGTGGAATGGCCCTACCTGCACCATAGAGATGTGGGACGGTGGAGTAATAGACGGTGACGCCCTAACCGTGATGCACAACGGCAAACCATTGGTAAAAGACTACCTGCTGGGTCGCGAACCCTACCGCATGACCATACCGTTGGTAAAGGGCCGAAATGAGATAGTTTTTGTAGCAGGTGATGAAGGAAGCGCACCGCCCAATACGGCACAGGTAATACTATACGATGGCGATACCCCTCACAGGTTCACGGCCTTCAATAAAAAAGGAAAGTCGGCCAGTGTGGTGCTGGTTAGGTAATATAGATATGGAGTTTATACGCAGGCATTACAGGCTCATCCTTTGGCTTATTCCGGCAATAAGTTTGCTGCTGCATGCCTATGTTTTTCCGCTCGATCTTGTGGGGATACACGTATGGCGGCAAACCAAAACGCAGCTTGTCATAGACAACTTTTACCGCAGCGATATGAACATTTTCCACCCACGCTGCAACAGCTTGGGATACGAAGACCGTTTGCTTCTGCAAGAGTTTCCCATAATGCAATGGCTACACGCCCTTGTGTACAAGGGTACAGGCTGGCATCATATAGCTCTCACCCGTCTGCTATCGTTCATCACGGGCATGGTGGGTGTATGGGGCATGTATCGCTTGCTGCGGGGCGTTTTTGGCAGGGTAGAGGTAGCCGTGGTGGGCGCATGGTGTTACGCATTCTCTCCGGTATTTCATTACTACACCGTCAACCCCATGCCCGACAATTTTAGTCTGGCAGCAGGTATCTGGAGCCTTGCATGGCTCTTCCGTTATCGTCAGTCTGGTAGTGTATGGCATGTGGTAGCCAGTGCTGCTTGTTTGTCGCTGGCTACATTAGCCAAGTTACCCTTTGTCATATTTGCAGCTGCCCCCGCTGTTTTGCTCTTACAACAATGGCACACTACAGGGCAAACGCGCCGTTTCCTTCAAGCCACCATCATATATGCTGTATTACTGGCACTACCAGCCATTTGGTATCTGTCGGTCATTCACACATGGGGCGACAATATGGTCATAGCCGGCATTACCCATACCGACCAATCTATTGGCGAACTGGCCGGTATTCTCCTCAGTATCATTACTTCTATGCTGCCCGAGCTACTGCTCAACTATGGCTCTGTATTGTTTTTTGTAGTAGGTATAGTGTTGGTATTCAGGCAAAAGCAGTGGCAAAAAAACGGTTTTGGTGTGCTGGCAGCATTGGGTTTGGCAGTTATTGCCTACTTCGTTTTCGAGATCAATGCTATTACAACCGTTCACGATTATTATATGTTTCCCTTCTTGCCCCCTTTGTTTATAGTAGTAGCTTCCGGGGCACAGGCAGTATTATCTTCCGGGCGCAAGGCCATAAGGGTTTTGGCGTTTGTTTGTCTGGCAGTGCTGCCCGCTACAGCTGCCATCAGATGTTACAGTCGCTGGCACGTAGCCACCGATGTAGGCTTTGACCGTGTGTTTTACGACTACAAACAGCAAATAAGGGCTGCTACCCCACAGCAGCCGCTGGTTGTTGTGGGCAACGACGAGTCTGATATGATCTTGCTCTACTACACCAACAGGGTAGGGTGGGTATATCGCAACGACGAGTTAAATGGTAATTTACTATCTTCATACATACGTCTTGGTGCCCGTTACCTATATTGCACCGGAAGGGTAGATGCCCTTCCCGATGTGCTACCTATGCTAAAAGAGAAGGTATACGAACAGGGCAATTTGAGGATATACGAACTGAAACAACCCGGGCAATGAACACGGTAAACAAATGGTTGGGTACATTGGGTATGGCAATGGTGGCAATGGCAGGGTGCAAAAAAGACCTGCTGCCCACAGCATCCATCCAACGGCTGAACAGCAATACCACCGACAGACTGAATAAGATATACTTTGCCGGTAACCAACGGGTATTTGTGGCCGGTGGCGAAATGTTCGACCGGGCTACAGTACTGTCATCAACCGATGGCGGCTATACATGGACCGCCAACAGCTACCCCGCAGCAGGCAAAGCCATGTATGGATTGGGTGCCAGCAGTACGGGTGCCATATACATGTGTGGTGTTGATGGCACTGTACTACACACCGCCGATACCGGCACCACGTGGCAGGTAGGCCGCATTCTCGACTGGCGGCATTATGTAGGGGCTGCCTTCCCTACGCCAGATACTGGTTTGTTTATCAGCACAGTTTTGCAGCGCGAGGGTTGCATCACTCAGGTCGATACCGCTTTTCGCATTATCAGTCAGGATACTTTCTCATTGGGTTTCAATAGCGTATATGTTACCAGTGCATCCACCGCCTACGTGTTGGGCTATGGGGCCATATTGCGCAGTACCAACCATCGCCGCACATGGCAATATCTCGATATAAAGGGCGATAACTTTACAGCCATGCACATAAACGGCGGCAAAATGTGGGTTTGTGGTGCCAATGGAAGCATTTTTTATACGGCCAATGCCGGCAATACATGGCAGCGGCTACGCAATGGCAATAGCCTTGCCATACCCCGCTACATGCTGCGCGACATACTCTTTACCGACGACACTAACGGCTGGGCTGTAGGCGATAACGGCTTGCTCATATACAGTAACGATGGTGGCCACAACTGGATGGAATATGCATCCTTTACCACCAGTGCCCTGCGTAGCATAGCCCTATGCCCCAATGGCGATCTGCTGATAGCTGGCGATGCCGGCGACCTCTTCCGGCTAAAACCATAACAGTTACTACATTTGAACTTGATTTTTGCGTAAACTACTTCAGATCCTTGTGTCCTTATATCCTGTCATAAGTCTCTGTTTTTCTTTGTGTTAACTCTTAGCGCGCCTTGTGGCCTTACAATTTGCCGGAATTTTTGCGCACCACTTGTAGTGAGGAATTCTTCATATGTAACATGTATGCGTAATTTACTCAAGCCCGAAGGGCTGCCCCGTGGATAGCCCCGGTGAAACCGGGGGTACTGAGCACCAACACACCCAACCCCGGAGTGGGTTGCCCCAAACAGAAGACATTCATCAACTTATGATTGTATAGAAACCATGCAGGTAATATGCCGGAAACACACGTACCCTTGTGACCCACACACACCATCATTCTTTGTGCCCCTTGTGCCACCTTTGTGGCCCTTGTGGTTAAGTTTTTTCTATGCCGTAATTTAAGGTGAATATTGTTTTTACGACATAAAATGAGAAAGCCGGTACTCCTTGCGGAATACCGGCTTTATTGCGAAAAAGAAACTGCTATTAGTGAACTGCAAAGCGTGTTACGGCATTGGTATTGCCGTTGCTCATACGTGCTACATAGAAACCGGGTACGAGGTTCAGGCCATCAATGGTATGTGTGCCAGTCTCGTTGGTTTGTAATGCACCGGTATATACTTGCCTGCCCGATATGTCGTGAATGGTTACGGCATACTTTCCTTGCTCGGTTACGTTATACCCAAGGGTTACTTTGTCTGATGTGGCCTGCCCAAATACAGCCATAGAAGTGGTAGTCAATTTGTTTACTTCCTCAACCGATACACCTGTGCCGGTCCATGTCAGGTTAAAATCGTCTATAGCACTGCTGGTACGGTTGCCGGGGCCTGTAGTGGTTGGTGTAAGGGCCACAATGCGAATCCATACATTGCCACTCTGGTTATCCAGCGCACTGCCGAACGATGCAGTAATGGTATTGTTGCTAAAGGTATAATTACCAGTAGTAAGTGTACCACTTACGCTGCTGGCTGCTGTAAAAGCAGTTGGAGTAGCACCCAGACCATATTCTACAGCCCATGTGGTAGTACGGGGCGATGTAGTATCCAGCGATTGCAATTTGAAGGTAAGGTTAAAATTGGTGCGGCCCAGTGTATTGGCAATTTTGAATACGAAAGAAACACCCGGATCCCATGGAGTACCGCTCTTCTGACGTACACCCAAAGCGCGGTCAGTAATGTTAGCCTGCTCAGAGCATGTAGCAGTCTTTGCCGATGGCAAATTGGCAGATGCAAAGTTTTTGAAATCTTCGTTCAATACCGACGACATGCAGGAAGTACTCTGTACCGTATCGGCAAATACACCATAGGTTTTAGATGTTTTGATGGTGGCCAGTGTACCCGGCGATGTGCTGGTGGCACCATTGTAGCCATACCAGCCCGATGGTGTGGTAGGGGTAGCAGCACCCAGGCTGCTGAAATCTTGCGTGTAGCTGGTACCAGAGAGGGTTACAGGTTGGGCTACTGCCAATAGCGAACCAGCCATCAGCGTAGATAAAAGTAGTGCTTTTTTCATCTTCTTTAGTTGTGCAGCAAAGGTCACAAGGCCGTGTTTTCTAAAGATGAATGCACCGTTACCAAAACGTTACTGTAACGTTTTCTACAGGTTATACTACCCAAAAAAAAGCCGCAAACGGTGTTTGCGGCCAAATCAATATTAGAAAGGGTAGGGTGCTATTCCGCTCCCATTTTCTTCAGCATCTTGTAGTGCTCGCCCAGTGCATTCACAAAGGTAGGCATCACCTTGTAGGGTACACCATACTGTTCTGCTACTTGTTTCACTATCTTGGAAATCTCGGGATAGTGTACATGCGAAATATGTGGGAACAGGTGATGTTCTACCTGATAATTGAGGCCACCCACAAACCAACATACCCATTTGCTTTTGGGAGAGAAATCGGCAGTGTTCAGCATTTGGTGTACCGCCCAGCTGTTCTCCATCTTGCGGTCATCGGTAGGCAATGGAAACTCTGAAGTCTCCAATACGTGTGCCAATTGGAAGATACAAGAAAGGCCCAAACCGGCAATTACGTGCAACAGTGCAAAACCGGCTACCACATACTGCCACGACATGCCCGAATACATAATAGGCAATACCAGTATGTAGGTAAAATAAATAACCTTGTAAATAGTCAACTCGGTAAGTGCCTGACCTTTTGTGATTTTCTCTTTCTTAAGCAGTCCCTTTTTGTCATATATCATTATCAAACGATAGTCTTTGTAGGTAACCCACTGTATAGTGAGCAGGCAGTACAAGAACCAACCATAGATGTGCTGAAAACGATGGAAACCCTTTTTGGGGCTGTGCGGCGAAAAGCGCAGCAAACCACCTGCATCAATGTCCTCGTCCAACCCTTCAATGTTGGTATAGGTATGGTGCAGAATATTGTGCTGTATGCGCCAGGTAACATCGTAACCACCTACCAGATTCACAATATCGCCTATAAATTTATTAACTGTCTTATTATCCGAATACGAACCATGGTTCGAGTCGTGGTGTACACCGCAACCAACGCCTATCATGCCCATACCTACCAATGCCCACATACCAAAGAACAACCATGGGTTGCCAGCAGTAAGGCCGGTTACAATAACAAGGTAAGGAACGTAAAACAACGCCAGCATGGCTACTGTTTTCCATCGCAGAGAGGCATTGCCCGATGGAGATATCTTGTTTTCCTCAAAAAACGTATTGATGTTTTTTTTCAGTGCGTCAAAAAATCCGTCATACTTGTCTTCATGTTTCGACGCGAAACGTACAATATTAACTTTGCTCACTCGTGAAATTAAATTATTATAGACAAAGATAGGCCAATATGGCTACCGTTGGGCAAACGCTCGTCATCTATTTGCAACTTACACACCTGTTATTCACCTACCACTACGCCCATGCAGGTATCTTCCATATTTTGCTGCTGCACAGCGTGGCAACGGCCATCCAGCTCGCTACGGCGTTTCAGGTCTATTTCGTAGGTATTAGAGCGCACACCATATCTGTAACACTGACACTCGTAACGGGTACTGCTACCGCAGGAAATCAATAGTATGCAGCCAATAAAACACAATATGGTCAACCTTACGTATCTCATGGTTCCAATCTTTCAATATATGTGATGGGGGCACGCAAAAAAACAAAATAGTTGCCCATGGGGCAACTATTTTGCAATATTATAACATTGAAAAGTAGCTTAGGCTTGTACCGCTTTCTGTACCAGTTCGGCAGCTTCGCTCAGCAGTATCGCACTCTGTACTTCCAGCCCCGAATTTTCAATCAGTTCTTTAGCAGCTTCGGCATTGGTACCCTGCAGACGTACAATGATAGGTATGTTGATGTTACCCAACTTGTTGTACGCTTCAATAACACCGGCAGCCACACGGTCGCAACGAACAATACCACCAAATATGTTGATGAGGATTGCCTTTACGTTAGGATCCTTCATAATGATGCGGAAACCAGCCTCAACAGTCTGTGCGTTGGCAGTACCGCCTACGTCCAGGAAGTTGGCAGGCTCACCACCGGCCAGCTTTATCATATCCATTGTAGCCATAGCCAAACCAGCACCATTCACCATGCAGCCCACGTTACCGTCCAGCTTCACATAGTTCAGGTTGAATTCGCCAGCCTCTACTTCGGTCGGGTCTTCTTCGCTCTTGTCGCGCATTTCGGCCAGGTCGGCATGGCGCATCAGGGCGTTATCGTCCAGACTCATTTTGCAATCTACAGCCAGTATCTGGTCGTCAGCACTCTTGAACAGAGGGTTGATTTCCAGCATAGCACAATCCAGACCTACGTACGCATTGTACAGGTTGGTTACAAACTTCACCATGTTTTTGTGTGCAGTACCGCTCAATCCCAGATTGAAAGCGATGTTGCGCGCCTGAAAACCTTGTAGCGGGAAGCCGGGCTTTACCCACTCGCGGAATATTTTTTCAGGAGTATCGTGTGCTACGGTTTCAATGTCCATACCACCTTCGGTACTGTACATGATTACGTTTTGTTTTGTAGCACGGTCCAGCAGAATGCTCAGGTAGAACTCCTTGCGCTCGCTTGGGCCATCATAATACATATCCTGAGCAACCAGAATTTTGCTTACTTTTTTACCGGCCTCACCAGTTTGTATAGTAACCAGTGTGTTGCCCAGTATAGCACCAGCTACACGAGCCACATCGTCTGCACTCTTTACAACCGATACACCGCTTTGCTCCGGTACTTCTACCATACGGCCCTTACCACGGCCACCGGCATGTATCTGCGCCTTTACAACGGCAAATTTGGTACCTTTTTCTGTAGCTATTTGCGTGTATGCATTCACAGCTTCCTCAACGGTAGATACGGCAACGCCGTTCTGGATGGGCACATGATAGCGCTTCAGCAGCTCCTTGGCCTGGTATTCGTGCAAGTTCATGAATTGTAAAAAATTTTGGCGAAGATAATCGTTTATTTCGGAAAACGCAGGGTGTTTCGTGTTGTGTTTTTATGGTGTGTGGGGTGGGGGAATAAATTGATAATATCAGACAGGTATTGAGGAAACTACTCTAAATGCCGCTCAAAAGTAGCTGATTTCCGCGTCTTTTTTTTTGGTAAATACAAGATGTTAAAAAGGTCACGGTTAACGGTAATTAAACCAACCATTAAATTCACTACTCACAACAACGTCTACTTGTTTTTCGGCTTAAAGAATTTCACTCTCGATATTTCAAGAGTATATTTTAGTTTTCTGCTGGTTGATTGTTACGTACGTTTATCAATTGACTAATGTTTTCTGCTTCGAATTCATTTTCAAGGTAAAAGACTTTTTGACCAATTTTTATTGTCTCAATAATCTTGCCTAAGTACTTTTTAGGAGTAGCAGCTAATTCATTGGCACTCTCAATTGAGTTGACAAAATCTGAAAATCTATCAATTTTGTATTGAGTTATTTCTGTTGAAATATTGACATCAAAAACGACAAGCAATAAATCATCAAGGGTAAGAGATATACCCATATTCTGTCGTGCACAGTGACCAATAATGTAAGGAGCATATGATTCCTTAGTATTTGTCAGATAACCTCTGATAGAGTTTTTTAATGTTTGCGCATAATCGTAGCCATACATGTGGAAATTTAGATCACTTGAAAACAAATTTTCCAAAATCTCATATACATCAACAGAAAAGCAATTGCCATATATAGTAAATGTCTCGTCCAAAAAAACTTGCATTTTGGGCTTTAATATGCCATACAACTTGTTAGGATAATTATTGGTACCCTCTACTGCGTTGATTTGTCTGCTAAGTAACAATGTTTTTGTAGTAATATGAATCGTTTGGCTGTCAAATAGTTCACTACATATGCGTTCAATAACAGAGATATTCTCTTGTGTGTTTAATGGGAATGATATTCTGGAAAATAGGGTGCCTATCACTTTTGATGCAAAATGATTGTTGCTATCCCTTGTAATACTTAATGCTACAATTAAGTGTTTTGTTAGTGTTTCTTCATCTTTCGTTTTCCAAACTGCATCCTCAATGTGTCGCTCGTACGATATCCTTCGATTGCTGTTATAGTATTCTCTTTCTATTTCTATGCGTTCGTTTGTGGGCAATGCGAATATTTTCTCGATTTCAGCATGCGGTATTTCTTCAAAAGATTGGCAGTATAAATATTTCCAAAAATTGTAAGCGTAAGCTAGCGACATACTGCTGAGAGCATGTGTACTTTTTGGAAAAACACGTTCTAATATTTTTTTTGAATTGACATCTATGCTTTTTTTGTCCATATTTCTCATGAAGGCAGCAGCATCAAAGTAAAGATGGCCTTTATTTGACTTGTGGTACTCGAGCGCGTCGTCTTTTTCTACTATTAGAAAATATGTGTTGGGGTCATAAGTCTTTAGTATTTCTAAATAGAAAACTGATGAAATGTCACATTCGTTTCTAAGAGACCAATATGTAATAGCAAAATTGTTTGCTAATATTTTTAGTTGTCGCATGTTTTTTTACGGTCTTACTCAATAGTTCAGATTGGCTACCATGGCTATTCTCTTCTACGAGAAATCTGTCATTTTCTAAAATCTCTTCAAGAGTGTTTTGCTCATTATTACTTAATTCAATTGATTTACAAATCGTATCTACAATCATCCTTTTGATTAAATCTTTTTTGTTTGCAGGCAATACAATAGTTTGTTGAAAAAATTTATTTAGATATTCTTCTGGTTCTTTTATTTGTACTCGGTCTGCTATCGAGTCGACAACATGATTATAATCCAATGCCGTTATATAATATGTATTCTCAAAATCAGCAACGCTTCGAATCAGCTTTAAGGTCTTCAAAATTTCTTCTCCATCCAGCCGATCTATGTCGTCAATCATAACCACAATTTTTTTATTGTATTTCTCAATTGTTGTGTTGATAGTCTTACGACACTCTGATATGGTTTTAGGTGTTGGCTGTAAACCAAATACTTGTAAAAATTTTTCGGTCAGTCCTGTTTCTTCATCTTTACCCAATATCAGTTGGGTATAACTCTTTATATCTCTTACAAGGCGGTCATTCTGGTCGTTTAGTGCTTCACTCAATTCATCAAAAAATGCCCTGAAAATATCCTTCTCACCTACCCATTCCCAAGGTTGAAATCGAATAATGACAAGATCCACATCTCCTTTTCTTTCCTCCAATTGTTTTGTGAGTATATCGAGGTAAGTTGTTTTCCCACTGCCCCATTCACCAGTAATAGCAATGGAGAAAGATTTTTTGGGGGAATTGCCGATAATCGTCTTTGCAAGGGTTGTAATAGCACCATCATTAGAGTCGTTTACTTGTGAGTCACGTCCAATCGAATCTTGTTCTGATGGTATATCTTCCTGAAGCGTTATAGGTGGCTTAGGACCACTTACCGGGTCTTTTCTTGGCTCAAACTTTGCCAACCATAACGGGATAATAAATGCTAATATATCAACATAGTACACACCACTGGTGTTTATCTCAAACAGGTTAGCTCCGGTTATGTTGTTTCTCAAATAAAGTAAGTAATTCAAAAACAGTGTGGTGTAAACCAGCCCAAACCGGATTGTAGGGTATTCATCTTTACCAAGTTTCTTAACGTATGAATGTGCAATGTGTACTGCCAAAACAATGAGCGCAACCCATGTAAACCAGTTCACTCGCATTCCGGTACAAAAATCAATAACCTTCTTGCCAGCATCAGATGCAACTATTTTAGGCGTAATAGCATACAGTAAAGCCGATGCAATGATTAGTTTCAGGCATAGTAGCCATAGTTCTTTCCGCTTCTTCTCTTTTTCTTTTCTTTCCTCGTTTTCCATAGTACATCAGGCATATTTATCTGCAAATATAATTCAATCGCTTTCGGCTAAGGTTTTTTCAAATATACTACAAGAGCCGTGGCGGCAGGGTAGAACGCCATTTTTTAGCGTGTACCTACGTACATTCGTGGTGTAGGTAGGTTGCTCATGTCTGTATTGGTATTTACATTGGTGCTGTTTTTGGGGGCGTATGCTGCCGGTCTGGTAGGTTCGCTTACAGGCTTGGGGGGTGGTGTCATCATCATACCCCTGCTCAGTGTGTTTTTGGGGGTCGATATTCATTATGCCATAGGGGCGGCATTGGTGTCGGTTATTGCTACCTCATCGGGCTCGGCAGCGGCCTATGTGCGCGAGGGCATTACCAATATGCGCATCGGCATGTTTCTGGAGATTGCCACTACCGTAGGCGCGGTATTTGGTGCCCTGCTGGCTACAGTGGCCCCTACACGGGTCATAGCGTTGCTGTTTGGGAGTATACTCATTTTTTCGGCTATCAACTCTTTGCGCAAAAAAACACAGCACATCCTGCAAGAGTCCAGCCCATTGGCCACCAGCTTGCGGCTATATGGCAGCTATCCCGGCCCCGATGGTGCCATACATTATGGCACCCGCCATGTAATAGGTGGTTTTGCCATGATGATTTTTGCCGGCATTATGTCGGGTTTACTGGGTATAGGCTCTGGCGCGCTCAAAGTGATAGCCATGGACAATATCATGCGTATCCCCTTCAAGGTGTCCACCACCACATCCAACTTTATGATGGGCGTTACCGCCACTGCCAGTGCCGTAGTGTACCTGCAACGGGGCTACATACAGCCCACCATTTGTATGCCTGTAGTGGTGGGGGTGCTGTTTGGTGCCCTTACAGGTGCCCGCATACTACTACGCACCCCGCCCGATAAGTTGCGGAAGTTCTTTGCGGCCGTCATTGGTTTTCTGGCCCTGCAAATGATATATAATGGTATAACGGGCAAAATTTAGAAACAGCAAACAGATACCGTGAATAGCAACAATAATAATAAAACTACCGGGGCTATGATGACCGATGCGCGCCTGCAAAGTACCATAGGGTATCTGCTGCGTATAGGGGTATATACATCGTTGGGTACAGTTGCTTTGGGGGGCATTTTCTACCTCATTCACCATGGTAGCGAGCAGGCAGTGTATGCCGCCTATCAGCCACAGCACCAGCCTATGGGGGCTGTGCTGCGGCAGTTGTTTGCCAATCTGGCGGCAGGCAACCCCGAGGCATTGATGCTTCTGGGTACCATGATGCTGTTTGCTACCCCCATACTACGCCTGCTTTTCTCGCTCATTGGCTTTCTGCTGGAGCGCGATAAGTTGTATGTAGCCATCACCCTCATAGTGCTGGCTATCATTTGTGTAAGTATTGCCGGTGGGCTGGGGTAGGCTATATCATCGTTTTATGAGTATAGAACCCGTCCATACATTTTTGCCACCTGCACCGTTTTCAGCATTCAGCTTCAGTACATAGAAAAACGTACCATCCGGCAAAGGTTTACCTGCCCGCCCTATGCCATTCCATGTATTGTCGTACCCTCGTTTCTCGTACACCAAATCGCCCCATTTGTCATATAGCTGCACTATGTTGTTGGGGTAGTTTTCTATACCTCTTATTATCCACAAGTCGTTTATGCCATCGCCATTGGGCGATACGCCATTGGTTATTTCAATATCATCGCAACCACCATCTATAACATCTACCCTCAGTGCCTGCTGGCACATATTTTTGTCATATACCGTTACCTGGTAGTTGCCTGTCTTTATAGCAGTCAGTCGGTCATTGGTGCTGTTGTCATTCCATAAGTAGCGGTATGGGTTGGTGCCTCCGCGCACATCCAGTCCTATTGCACCATTGCCCATGGCACATTTTTCGCTCGTTACATTGGGTACTATCTCCAGCGGGTCGGGCTCATGAATCGTATACGCTTCGTGTGCCCTGCAAGACGTTAGTGCGTCTATTACATCCACTTCATACCGGCCGGCTACAAGGCCACTTATGGTAGCAGTGGTAGCACCATGCGCCCACACTATGTTCCATGGCCCCACACCATGCGATGCCCATACCTCTATACTACCATCGGCACTGCCATGGCATTTGGCATCGTTTATTGCTTCGTTGATGTAGAAAGGAGCCTCCCCCATAATTGTTAGCGGGTGCGTAGCCTTGCCACTGCATCCAAAACTATTGGGGGCAGTGGTATATGTGACAATTACTTTGCCAACGCCCACAACCGTCACACGGCCGGTAACCGGGTCTATTGTAGCAATCCCGGTATTGCTACTGGTCCATGTTCCGCCAGTCAAGGTTTGGGTAAGTGTTATGTTTGCGTCTCTGCACACCGTGCTGATGCCCGATATAATACCCGGCTCAGGCAAAGGGGCAACAGTTACCGTGTGTATCGCCATACCCATGCAGCCCAGATGGTTCACCACCGTATACGAGATGGTAGTGGTTCCCGGTGCTACCGGAGTGATGTTGCCAATAATGTCTACAGTGGCTATACCGGCATTGCCAGACACCCACGTACCCGTACCCGCAACCGATGAGATAGTAAGTGTGCCGGTTGCACCCATACATAGTACATGAGGCCCGGTAATGGTGCCGGGCGCAGGCGGCGGAAACACGGAGACAATTGTGGTAACCGGTACCGAGCCGCACATGTTGGTTACCGTATAGGTAACAGTAGCACCACCATAAGACAAACCAGTTACCACCCCGGTTGCCGAGATAGATATAGCTGGGTCAGCACAGGTCCAAACCCCACCCGGCACTGTAGCCGTCAGTGCCAATACCTGCCCGATACAGATGGACGTGTCCGCAGTTATTTCTCCGGGGTCTGGCAGTGTATTCACAGTCACCACATAGGTGGCCACAGATGAGCACAAGCCCAATGATACCGTATACAATACTGTAGCGGTACCCGTTGCCATTCCCATTACCACACCTGTACTACTCACCGTGGCAGCACCCACACTGCTCCAAACGCCGCCGCCCACTGTCGATGATAGAGTAGTACTACCGCCAATACATAGCACCGCCGTTCCACTCAGCGTTCCTGGCGAGGGTGTCGGGGCTACCGTTACCACATAGTACGCACTTGCCGGGCCACAGCCATTCACAAAAGTATAGGTTATGGTGGCTGTGCCTGCAGTTAGTCCGGTAACTACGCCAGCCGCCGAAACTGCCACCCCTGTGCCAGATACCGTCCATGTACCGCCCGGCAATGAAGGTATTACCGTAATGGTACTCCCTTCGCACACACTGTGTGGCCCACTTAGTGTACCTGCATCGGGGAAGAGATTTACCGTCACAATTTTTGTAACCGTGGTTGTGCCACAAGTATTACTTACCGAATATGATATGGTAGACAATCCCCCCGATACACCGTTTACTACGCCGGTTGGGCTAACGGTTGCCGTGCCCGAGCTGGTCCATGTGCCGCCACCCGGCGTACACGTAAGCGCAACGGTGAGGCCAAGGCAAACCGATGATGGCCCCACTATAGGCCCCACAACCGGCAACGCCAGCACAGTAACTACCGTTGTGGCTGCTGCACTACCGCAGGTATTGCTCAGGGTATAGCTGATTATAGTAGTACCACTCGTTATGCCCGTTACCACACCGCCTGCACTAATGGTAGCTATAGTTGGCACCACGCTGCTCCACGTACCACCCGGTGCTGTGTTCGTAAGCACAATGGTGGTTCCGGGGCAAAGGGTGCCAGGCCCTGTAATGGGCGGTACAATTATTGGCGTATCTATTGAAACAACATAGGTAGCCGTCACAGAATCGCATACATTGCCCACTTTATAGGTAGCGGTTGCCGTACCGCCCGATACACCAGTTACCACGCCGCCACTGCTAATGGTGGCCACGCCCCCCGAAATAGACCATAGGCCACCCGGTGTAGTATTCGCCAAAGTAATAGTGCTGCCCACACATACGGTAGTTGGGCCCGTTATTGGGTTTACGGTGGGTAGTGTGTGCACAGTTACCATAAACAAATAGGAGCTAACCCCACACATGGTAGGAATGGTATAGCTGATGGTACCGGTACCACCGGGAGTAACACCCGTTACCACCCCAGACGCAGAGACAGTAACAGCACCCCAACTTACACTCCACGTACCGCTGTAGGGTGGGGGTGTTAAGCTGATGGAACCTCCGGGACACACCATAGATGCGCCGGTAATGGCACCAGCCGGAATAGGGTCTACGGTTACTTCCGCAAAACTCCTGCAACCGGCAGTACTGGTGTAGGTAACGGTAGCGGTACCGGCCGACACTCCGGTAACCACTCCGGTAGCACTCACCGTGGCCACCAATGGGGGAGAGACCGACCATGTGCCACCCGAAATGGCAATGCCCATCGAGATGGTACTACCCACACACACAGCTGTAGCACCCGTTATGGGTGGCAGTGGAGGGGTAATGGTTACTACAAATGCACGGGTATATGCCCCATACTCGGGGCAATGGTTGTCTTTGAAAGTAAGGTAAAATATGTATACGCCCGGTGCTACACCTGTACTATTCCACGAAAAAACACCCTGCGGGGTGGGTGTGCCGCTACCCGTCGTAGTGAAAGTGGCCCCCGGTGGCAACCCGGCAGCGGTAATGGTGATGCCGTTGCCTTCGGGGTCGCGTGGATTGACGTATATAGAGAAAGGGCCAGAGTTGGCACAAATTTCGAAATGTGTCGAGTCTATGAGCATGCCTGCGGTGGCACTGTCATATATGCCCGATGGTGGCAGGTTCACGCATGGCCGCACCAGAAAAGTCATTTCGCGCTGGCAGGTGCCCACAAGCACGCCCCCACGGTACTCGCGTATATTGTACACCACCACCGCCCGTTGTATAAAATTGGGTAGGAAGTCTATTTGCCCAGTCATGGTATCGAACACAAAAGACCCAGCCACACACCTTAGTGGTGTAGCCGGCCCCACCAATTGACCCGGCCATGCGGTACCCGTATAGGTAACATTGCCACCAATAGCACAGGATGGAGGCATCCAGGCACCTGCTCCATTTGTTGCACTGACTAAATCAAACACCAATCGATCACCTTCTATGTCCAATGCGCCTGGTGTATAACCATTATTTTGGTTAAGGCAATAGTATGGGGTTGGAATTACAGACATCGTAGGGCTTGAATTATCTTGTGTCAGGTTATTTAATGTATCAATCAGCTGCATCGTAGTATTGGCGGCCAATACCAGATTAGTTATAGCAGCGGCTCTACCAGCATAGGTTGTCCCTGCCGCTGTGCCACCGCCATGGTAGCCGTTAAACACAAATCGCCATGTAGCCGATCTATAAGGTAGCGTGTAAGTAGCAGAATACACAAATTTCTTAATGCCGGGTATATTAAAATAAGGATTCACACATTGTGTGCGTGGCAATGAATCGGGGCAAACGGGGGTTATTTCAATACCGGCAGTTGGCGGTTCAATAGCCAAAAAAATGGGCATAGACGGCAAAAGCGTATCGCCATTGTAAATACATACATTCGGCGATGCTGTAGGTAACGAAGCAAATGCTCCGGCACTCGATGGCCCACAATCGGCATACAAGATGATGGTTATTTTATAAGTGGTGCCAGAAAGGTGTTTGTAAAACATGTCAGTACCAACTATATGCGTTGCCTTAGCAGCAAATCCTGAGAAAAGAAACACGATAGCAAACAATAAATGCAGCACTCTTGGGTAATTTTTCAACAATTTCATAAGTAGGGATGTATTAGTGTGTTATAAAAGTAACGCTAAGTTTCTATATATATATAATCAGTTTTAGACAACTGATAAAGCAAAAGCCGCGCCAGGATTCACCAATTTACAATCTACCAGACAGTTTATTATGTTTAATGCGTTTTAAATAAAATTAATTTTGTTAAAATGCATATATTTTTACACTATAATGTGCAGTCATTTCAGAACACTGAAATTTGGAGTAAGTTTTTTTTATCTGCACAAAACGAAGCCACCTGATTCAGTACGGCGAAGTCTTTAAGCTCAATACATAGGTGATGGGTAGTTGCCAACTACCCGTAAAACCTCACCCATTTCAGCACGGCACGCCTTCGGTTCTCAACTTTCGACTTTGAAATTTATATATTTACCCCAATTCTGTGCGTATAGCAAAATACATAGCGAAAATACTGGGCATCCTATTACTACTCTTGCTCATTGCCTTTAGTGGCATTACCTATTACGTATACCAAAATCAGGAACCATTATTACGGTACGTAGTACACGAGCTTACAGGGAAACTAAATGGAAAGTTGACCATTGGCAAAACAAACCCCGATTTTTTCAGAACGTTTCCGCACGCATGCATTACCCTGCACAACGTGCAGCTAACAGACAGTTTGTTTGCGCTGCACCAAAAGCCATTGCTACAAGCCGGCACCGTTCGGGTAACGGTCAATCTATTTTCGTTACTGCGGCACCACCCGCAGATACGCGAGGTTAGTATTGCCAATGGCACCATCTATTGGTACACCGACAGCAATGGGTACAGCAACAAATCTGTCTTGATAGGCAAAAAAGATACAGCACATAAAATGCTGCATATCAAGAAGATGCTATTCTCACAAATGCAGTTCATTTCAGACAATCGGCAAAAACACAAGTACATTCATCTCCATGCATCAAAAATATTTGCACACCTAAATTATGCCGATACCGGCTGGCATGCCAATGTTCACTTTAAGGTACTGGTACATCAATTAACACTGAATGAAGCAAAGGGTAGTTTGTTACAGCACCAACCACTTAGTGGCGTACTATCTGTGGCAGGCAACACTACAAATGGCACACTGGCCATAGAACGCCAAAACATAAAGATAGGACAAAGCAGGGTTGACGTAGCTGCTCGCATTAATTCGTCCACCGTTCCTGCTACGTATACCATACAAATTGCTACAAAAGACCAGCAATACGATACATTGCTGAATTGGTTGACACCGGTATCAGTAACAAAACTGAAGAAAATAGGCGTATCCGGTATATTTTCAGTCCATGCGCAGGTGTTGGGTCGTGTTCGTTACCCCGATACTCCTGCCGTTTCCGTTCAGTGGCAAACCACCAATGCAACTATTGTTACCCCAATCGTGCAGTTTGCAAAGTGCCGTTTCTCTGGCACATACAACAATGGTATTGCCACCGGTTACTACAATCCGGTTGTGCATATCAACAATTGGCAAGGTATATGGCATGGCATACTGCTTCAGTCACAGCTTATAAAAGTAACCAATCTGCAACAACCCATTATAGATGCAGGTATTAGTGCCAACTTCCCCATAGAAAAGTTAGGCTTTCTGGCAAATGGCACTGGCTTTCGCCCCGATAAAGGCATGGCCGCCCTACAGATACAAGTACATACTGCCAGCACAGGTACTACAGGCACGCAGCAAATGCCATTGATAAACGGTCGCCTTGCATTACACAATTTTGGTGTTACCTACCTGCCTCGCATGTATTCAATTGCCGGCAGTAATGCAGTTTTTGTTTTTCAGAACAACAGTCTATTGGTACAGCAGGCCTCTCTCTCTGCCGCAGGTACCCAACTAACGGTCAAGGGGCAGGTACCCGGTTTTTTGTCATACCTGTTCACAGCACCACAAACATTAAAAAGTACTTGGTCTGTCGAAAGTCCATCAGTAAACCTGGAAACGGTTATTCCTTTTATAGCAGCTAAAGCAAATGCAAACCTGCCAGATACCGCACATGCTGTGCCATTAGCCCGCCAGTTGGGTAAGTTTCTTAGTACCTGTGCCATGCAAATTTCCTTTTCATCGCCAGAGGTATTTTATAAAGCATTCAGAGCCAGCATGGTACATGGCCAAATTGTGCTTTCTGGTGCAGGTGTTACGGCCCACAATCTTACATTCATGCATTCTGGTGGCTCTCTTCTGGTCAATGGCCAGCTCATTCCATCAGGCGATGTCAGCAACTACAGAATGACTGTAGATGCCCGTATGGTAGACATACGTCGTTTTTTTAGTGTGTTTAACAACTTTGGGCAAGATGCTATCACACATCAACATTTGGTGGGCGCATTATCTGCCAGTATACAGGTGCAAGGCGGTCTTGATGCCAAAGGCGCAGTGCTACCACATTCCATTATTGGTACTGCCCGCTACGACATCGATAATGGCAGGTTGATTCATTTCGAACCAATTTTGAATTTGGGCAAAAAAATATTCAGACGCAGAAATCTCGATACCGTTTCATTCAGGCATCTTGCAGGCACTTTATCTATACAAAAGAATGTCATATCCTTTCCAGAGACATTTATAGAAACTTCTGCAATAAATATACAAATGGACGGCCGATATGTAATTGGTGGGCGTGGCACCGACATAAAACTGGCGGTGCCATTGCGCAACCCCAAAAAGGATGAGCTCATAGAGAATGAAGAAATAAGACATAAACGAAATATGAAAGGCATTGTACTTCATTTTCGTGCGTTAGGACAAGAGGATGGCTCTGTAAAAATGAAGTGGACTCAGGGAGAAGCCAATGATGATGAATAGGCCTTCTTTTAGTACAGACAATACCGAAATAATATCTTTTGCCATAATAACAGGAAACACTATTTTTGCGCCCCAAAACAAGCTGTAATAGCCAATTTGCTACTACGGCATATCAGTAGAATGCTGCCAATACAAGATGCCTTGCCGCTTCTTACCGAACCGGCAAAAATATACATAACTACACACCACAAACCCGATGGCGATGCTATAGGTAGCATATTGGCATTGTACCACTACCTTACTGCCAAGGGGCATACCGTAACAGCTGTTGCCCCAAGCGAGGTACCAGACTTTTTGCGTTGGATGCCCGGCTGCAATACAGTTATCAATCACGAGGCCGACACAGAAAAATCGTTGAAAGCACTGAAGGAAGCAGACCTTATATTCGGCTTAGATTTCAACGACTTCAGCCGCACCAAGCACCTCACACAGGCTCTTACAGATGCGCCACAGTTCACTATAATGATAGATCATCACCTTATGCCCAGCCCTCAATGGTCTTATGGCATGAGCAACCCAGCCCGCAGCAGCACCTGCGAGATGGTCTATGATTTCATTAATCTGTGTGGCGACAATAAAATAATAACTGCCGATATGGCAACTTGCATGTATGTAGGTGCCATGACAGACACTGGTTCATTCAAGTTCCCTGCTACAACGGCCAGTGTACACCTCATGATTGCCGATTTGATGACCCGTGGCATCAACCATACTGCCATACACGAAGAAGTGTATGATGCATGGAGTGAAAATCGAATGCGTTTTCTGGGTTATATACTCATGGACAAGATGATAATCTTCCGCAAGTACAATGCAGCACTCATTGCGCTGTCTCGCAAAGATATGCATCTCTTTAATGCACAAAATGGCGATACCGAAGGCATTGTAAACTACCCGCTCAGTATTGCTGGCATTCGTTTTTCTACGCTCATCACCGAGCGTGCCGATGAGGTTAAACTATCCTTCCGTAGTAAAGGCCTGTTCGATGTAAGCAACTTTGCAAGGCTATACTTCGAAGGTGGTGGCCATTTCAATGCTTCGGGCGGACGTTCCAAGCTGCCACTCGAAGAAACTATTTCTTATTATAAGAAAATTTTGTCGGAAATTCACCCAAAATAAAAAACAAGCATTATAAAACACAACAACATGACAAAGCGTATCATTCCCATCGCGTTACTCAGCGCAGCTACTATTGGTATTACTGCCTGTGGCGGTGGTAAAGGCGACTTCAAAACAGTAAGAGACATCCAATACCAGATTGTAAAAGATGCCGAAGGCAAAAATGCGGCTATTGGCGATGTAATCGAGTTCAACCTCGTGGCAAAAGTAGACACTACAGTAGTTGCCGACTCTTACAAACAAGGCCAGCCAAGCGTTACCCGACTCGATTCGGCACGCAACCCCGGAGACCTTATGGCCGTTTTCCCAATGCTGTCTCCCGGCGATAGTGCTCATGTAAAAATATCTTGCGATACAATTCTTGCTAAAATGCCCGCCGACCAACTGGGACGTATGCCAGAATGGATGAAGAAAGGCAAAACAATTGATGTATATGTGAAGTTGATTTCTGTAAAGTCTGAAGAGCAATTCCGCAAGGAAATGGAAGAAAAGCAGGCCGAGCAGATGAAGAAAATGGAAGAGCAAAAAGCAGCACAAATGCCAATTGATGATAAAAAGCTGCAAGACTACTTCGCTGCCAACAACATCAAACCGCAAAAAACAGCATCTGGTGTATATTATGTAATAAAGAGCCCCGGTTCTGGTGCCAACGTTGCCAAAGGTGCTATGGCCAGCCTGAAATATACTGGTAAAACACTGGAAGGTGTGGCATTCGATTCAAACGTAGATACCTCTATCGGCCACCATGGTACCGATCTACTTACATTTGCTGTAGGTATGGGGCAAATGATACCAGGTTTTGATGAAGGCGTACAGCAACTGAAAAAGGGTGCAAAAGCAACCCTCTATCTGCCATCGCCACTGGCTTATGGTGCCAACAGCCCCAGCCCCAATGTAGCACCAAACTCTATATTGATGTTTGATGTGGAAGTTGTAGATGTAAAAGCTGCCGCAGCACCAAAAATGTCGGAAATTCCGACACCACCACCTACCAAATAACGAATTGTCATATCTTCGGGTCGGGTTATTTCCACTTATCTTGCCGGGCAACGGCACATTAAGAGGAAATAACCCGATTTGATAAAAAGAACTTTGTTTTCATGAAAAACAATTGTTCTTAACTTTTTAACATTATCACATTCGTCTGCATACTATATTTACCAACAAACGCATTTACCCAATATATGAA
>JAGKWS010000052.1 GCA_021151685.1 Chitinophagaceae bacterium | reverse complement strand
GCGAGATAGTGGTAAATGGCTGGAGTCCATCAAAACGCAACAATCCATACGCCAATTCGGGTACTGTTGTAGCCGTAGACGAGCGCGACTTTGCCAAATATGGCTTTCATGGCCCATTGGCGGCTATGAAGTACCAGCAGATGGTAGAGCATGCCAGCTTTCGTGCAGGTGGTGGCCGGCTGGTAGCACCCGCACAGCGCATGACCGATTTTGTAACAGGGCGCGAGTCGGGCTCATTGCCAGATTGTTCTTATCTGCCCGGTATCACCAGTTTCCGGCTCAGTAATGTATTGCCCAAAGAGGTGAACGACGCACTGAAAAAGGCAGTTGTCACCTTTGGCAAAAAAATGCGCGGCTACTATACCGAAGATGCCGTATTGGTAGCCACCGAAAGCCGCACCAGCTCTCCGGTGCGTATACCCCGCCACAAAGATACTTTGCAGCATGTGCAGATACGTGGTTTGTATCCCTGTGCCGAGGGGGCAGGTTATGCAGGTGGCATCGTATCGGCGGCTATAGATGGCGAGCGTTGTGCCGAGGCCGCAGTGGCTGCCGGGCTGGTGTTGTAATAGGGGGTGGCATTATGGTAGTGGTTCGGTATATTTACAGCACAACACCATGCCGATGTCGCCAGATACCCACATGCCCCATCGGGCACCTGTAAAAGCACTCCTGCTATTGGTGGTAGTGGCCATAGCGGCACGCATAGCCTTTGCAGGTTTCATGCCCCATGTATACTCCAAAGACCTGCACGCATGGCTACGGGTCATAGATCTGCTTCAGGCAGGTGGCAACCCCTACCGCGAGACCAGTGTGCTCAACTGGCCACCCTTCTGGATGAACGTACTGTTTGGCATCGGCAAGTTATCGGGTTGGTGGGGCGTATCGGCCACGGTACTCATACAATCCCTCCTTACCATGGCCGAGGTAGTAGTGATGTCCGTGGTATGGTTCGTGTCGCTGCGCCTGCTGCAAAAAGACCTCTTTCGTCCCTTGTTGCTGGGTTGGGCCCTGAATCCCGTTTGCATTTTTCTTTCTTGTCAGCATGCCAATTTCGATGTGTTTGCGGGCCTGTGGGTGGTGCTGGCAGCCAGTGCGCTTTTGGCCTTTTACAAAGCAAGGGCAGAGACTTATTGGCTGGCAGCCTGCTTCTGCATAGGTATGGGCATTTTCACCAAAACCATTCCCTTCATATTGTTACCCGTATTGCTGGTGGGCATCAGGGGGGTATCAGTCATAGGCAGGTTGTTGGGTGGTTTGCTGGTAGTGGTGCCAGTGGCTATAGGCATTGCCACCATCTATACACTGGCACCAGATGGCGTGCGCGAGCATGTGCTGGGCTACCGGTCTATGGCGGGCTGGTATGGCATTACCGGCCTGTTCAATGTATTGCATCTGTACGGTGCCATAGATGTGTTTAGCCGGTTGTCGCTATACCTCATGCTGGCTCTTATGGTGCTTGCTGGCTTGCGGTTGGTGCGGTACACGGCACTATCGCCGGTGCAGCTATTGGTGGCCATGCTTACCTTGTTGTTGTTTATACCCTGTTTGGGGCCGGGCTATTCGCCGCCCTATGTGTTGTGGTACCTGCCCTTGTTGTTGCTTTACTATGGTATGGCCACACCGGCTACGCAGCGGCTCATGGTATTGGGGTGGGGTATACTGGCACTTACCTATACCGCCGAATATGCGCTGTTTCTATCGCACGGCGCATTTCTGGCTACGTGGGTACCGGGTGCTG
Source organism: Chitinophagaceae bacterium (assembly GCA_021151685.1). GTDB lineage: Bacteria > Bacteroidota > Bacteroidia > Chitinophagales > Chitinophagaceae > Nemorincola. The sequence goes on along the minus strand of JAGKWS010000052.1, from coordinate 25,836 downwards.
CCATGTACGATTTGTGTACACAAATAGGCCTCAGCCACTGGCAAACCATAGTGCGCCTGCCCATGTTTGCGGTGTATATGGTGTTTTTTATTAAGCTCATCAGGAATGATGGCAATAAGATTTGTTTAAATATGTAGCCTGCCCCGGAGGAATAATAAGTTTTTCCGGTAAGAGGGTGCGGTGTAAATGTAGCTATTTTGCCTACCTGCCCCGTTGTTTTATTAGATATTGTTAATTGGTTGCATTTTATGATGTATGGGTAAATATGAATTACCTTTGTCGTTTATATCCCTTGTGAATATTTGTTAATGGGTCTTGTGCGTTTGTCTTTATGGTTGTTATGTTTGGTGTGTGTGTCATCGTGCCGGCACCCAGACGTTAGTACAGGCAAGGTCTCTCAACACTACGACAGTGTGCTGCAGGCAGGAGCAACACTTGCCCTTACAGACGTTGATGCTGCACAGAAAATGGTGTTGGATGCAAGTAATGCCATTGCAGGGGCAAGCCCCGCCGATAAGTACTATAAGCAGCTATTCCTTACCCGGTTCGAGCACGATAGAACAATTGTTCTTGCAAGACTGGATACGATGCTGGCGCTCACAAAAGGTAGCCTGCAACAACCCGCCTACGCCAATATGTATGGATATGCCATGCTGCTGCGTGCCGAAAATTTGCTGCAAAATAAAGACTACGAAGAGGCTCTCGATTGCCTGCACGAAGGCAAAAAAGTACTTACAGACTCCTGTCTGCTGCGCCAATATTACTTCACATTGTTTGGGGTCTGTTACCGTCAGGGACGATATTCAGAGGCAGCCCACTACCAGCAACAGGGGCTGAGACTCATGGGTATGTGCGGTTACGACTATGAACACTACCGCGAAAAGCAGGCCAAGCTGAATGACCTGGGCATGTGCTATAGCAAGATGGGCAGAAATGACAGCGCACTTTTGTATTTCGATAGCGTTATCAATTTTCTGAAGACTGGTGCCGATAGCTTTGTACAATATCCCGGAAACAGCAAGTTTATAGATGTGGTTACGGGCATCATTTGCAGCAACAAAGGCGATGTGTTGTTGCGGCAGGGCGATACCGCAGCCGCAATAGCCAGCTATAAACAGGGGGCATGGGTCAATGGAAGGGAAGGTTACGACCATGGCGATGCGCAATGTACCCAACTGAAATTGGCAGATATTTTTCTGTCGCAACACAGATTAAAGGATGCCGCACAGATGCTGGCTGTAGTGAGGGCCTCGCTCGATTCGTTTGAAAGCAGGGAATGGCGTATGAAATGGATGCGCCTGCAAATGCAGTACCTGCATCAGTTGGGCAACGATAGAGAGGCGTTTGCGTTGTTTATGCCCTACCAACACCTGTGCGATTCTATACGTAAGTTGGAAAGAGAGTCGCGGGGGAATATTGCTACCGAATATGACCGCATAGTGCGCATAGAAAAGCTGGAACACCGCGACAACATAAAAACAATAGCACTCATTGGGGCTGCAGTATCGCTGGTGCTGATGCTGGTACTGATGATAATGTTGGCTCGCGTAAGCCGCCAGCAACGCCGCCTGAACAAACGCATACTGAAGCAGAACAGCGAACTGAAATCGGCAATGAACGCACTTACCGAGAGCCAGAAAGAGAACACCCGCATGATGCAGATTGTGGCACACGATTTGAAGAACCCAATTGCGTCTATGATGAGTGTCTCCGACATTTTGCTGATGAACGAGGCATTGGAGGGCGACGATAGAAAGATGCTGGAATTGATGAAGGAAACCAGCCTGCATGCCAGCGAAATGATATCGGACCTGTTGAGTATGGACAATGCCCGGCAGATAAAGTCGGAGCCAATAGAGCTGCATTTATTGTTGGGGTATTGTGTAGATATGCTACAATACCGGGCTACCGAGAAGCAACAGAAACTGGTGCTGGATGCCGCACCCATGGAAATAAAGGCCGACCGCGAGAAACTGTGGCGGGTGTTTACCAACCTGATAGTCAATGCCATTAAGTTCAGTGCAGCAGGTTCTGTGGTGAGAATTGCAGCCGTGCGCACAGCACACGTTGTTACCATTTCGGTGGCCGATGCGGGTATAGGTATCCCCGACAAATTGAAGCCCATGATGTTCGAGATGTTTACACAGGCCCGGCGTAAGGGTACATCGGGCGAGGCTTCATCGGGTTTGGGGTTAGCAATATCCAAGCGTATTGTTGATGCCCACAACGGCCGTATCTGGTTCGACAGTGCCGAAGGAAAGGGAACAACATTTTATGTGGAGTTGCCTGTTGATGGGCCGGTGGTTAGTGCTGATAAATAATGTGTGTACCTCCTTCAGCTTTTATAGCAGGTGGATAGTTGTTTATTGAGTGTGTAACGCCTTCTTTAAATGTACTTTCAGGCTATCGGCAAGATGGTCGTTGTAGCCCAATACAGAGCCGGTGATGATGCCTTTTCTGTCTATTACATAAAAGGTAGGCCATATTGTCACTTTGAAACTATCAATCGTTTGCTTATCCGTAAGCACAACGGCAGACCGCACATGGTGTTGTTCTATGAACCCAGCAAGCTTCGGTAGGTCCTTTTCGTTATTGTTGTGGTAGTTTACGCTGTATATCTGTACCATACTGGTATCTACGGTCTGTAGCAGTGTGTCTATCTGCGGAAAAGACCTGATACACGGTGGGCAACTCATATACCAGAAGTCCAGCAGGGTTACTTTATTGCTGTAGTTAATGGCATGGGCTGCAAGAAGTGGGTAGTTTTTGCCCTGTATGGGTGGTGCTGTTGCCCCATCGGGCAAAAAGAAGTTACTCCAGTCTTCTTCCACATAGTCGGTATAGCTGATGTTTTTGTTTACGGTAAATAGCCATGGTTGGTTGCGGTCGAAAACTGGTGTTAAGATGTGCAGCTCAGTGTACTGTGTATTACTACCCATGGTGGCCCACTCCTGCATGGTTACCGGCAGGAATTTGTCGGTAAAAGAAATACATATTTTTCGGTTGGTTACATCGGCTGCATCGGGTAGTGCTATGGTCATTTTATACCTTTCAGTACTGCTGAGTAGGTTCTTGCTCATGGCAATTTTGTGCGGAAGCCGGGTATATTCCAGTAATTTTTCAGGGTGCAGAAAGAACTGCCAGATCGATCTTTCATTGAAGTTCGATGTGATTGCCCATGTTTCGCCCTTCGTAGCATTGTACCGCCGCGCTGTGTGTTGCTTGCTCTTTATGTTCCAGATGTGGGTACCATCGTACACTATGCGGCCCGTATCGGCAATATTGATGTTGATGGTTCCGCCAAACAGGCTATCTGTAGGTACTTTCTTCAGATGGCAGGTTACCCGGTACGTATTTGTGTCGTCCTCCGAGAAAAACTTCATACGGAATTTTACATTGTATTGTATACTGTTGTGTCGCATCAGTTGCTCGTAAGACGATTGCAGCACCTCGCGGGCGGTTTGCCCCCACATGGTGGTGGGGTAGAGTAGTGCTATAGTAGAGAGCAGAACAATGGTGCGTACTTTCATATGAGTGTATTGTGTGGCATATGTATAGGTGAAGATAATATATTTGCAGGTTACAGCCCTCTAATGAAAGAAGCCCGAAAACCGCTTGGCCAGTCGTGGGTACACGCGCTCTACCGAGCTTTCGTCAAACATGTTGCCCTTTAGTTGGAAAGTGGGCTGGTAGGTATGTGGTATTTCTTGGCCGGTTTTTGTTTGGTACACCTCCATGGGCACATACCCAAGGCCCTCGTAGTTTTCGTCACTTTCGCTTTTTATCCAGTCGCTGCAATTGTCGGGGTTGTGCAGAAAGGCATAGAAACGGTCGCGCCCCTGTGCTATCAGGTATTGCCTGAAGTATTCAAAACAGTAGTCCGAACAGCCCCCGTTAATGACGTAGGCCGCACCCCACACATTGGTCTGATAGGCCCAATCCATCAATGCCATATAGGTGTTGAAGTAAAGCACTATATCGTTGGGGGGCAATGTGGTCATATGGTCTTTCAGAGCCTGCAACTGGCGGCTGTAGTGGCCTTTTGCCTGCTTGTGGGCCTGTTCGGTTATTTGCCAGAACTGCTCTTCGGGCATCAGTTGTGCCGATGTGTCTGTGGCCGTAAGCAGCGCGCCCTTGTAGGGCGGTACGGCTGTGCCCGTGGGGTGGCTACCGCAGGCTGATAGCAGCATGGCCGCAGCCACAACCAATGCAAGGCGTGATGTCATGGTGGTTCGGTTTGGCTAAAAATACGGATAAATACACCATGGTGGCCCTTTGCATGGGTTCGGTATGTAGGCTTAGGAGGTATTATGCAGCTTGTAGCATGGGGTTTCTTCTCATAAAATGTTGTAGTACAGAGGTATAATATATTGGGTGCGAAACCCGTTTATTTTTGCAAAAACACGCATTTATGTATCACTTTTCCTACTTCAAAGAGCCCGACCGACAAGCCATTCTCGATTTTATGGAAGCACATCCGTTTGTTACCATGACGGGTAGTTTCCTCAATGGCCAGCAGGTAGCCACACAGGTGCCGGTATTGCTGTATGAGCGCGATGGTGAGCTGTATGTACAAGGCCACATCATGCGAAATACCGACCACCACAAGGCATTTATAGAAAACCCCAGTGCATTGTTGCTCTTTACCGGCCCCGGCTGCTATGTAAGTGCCTCATGGTATAGCAATCCGCAGAATGGATCAACATGGAACTATATGACTGTACACCTCAGCGGGCAGGTGCGGTTTATGCCCAATGAAGAGTTGATAGACCTTATGAAGCGGCTGACACTGAAGTTTGAAGACGGCAATACAGCATCGCACACCATTTACGATAATCTCCCGCCCGAATATGTAGCTAAGATGATGCCCGCCATTGTGGGGTTCGAGGTTAAAGCCGAAAAGCTGGATAATGTCTTCAAACTGAGCCAAAACCGCGACAAGGAAAGTTACCGCAACATCATAACCCAACTGGAAGCGAGGGGCAGCAGCAGTGCGCTGATTGCCGAAGAAATGAAGAAGCGGTATGGTGCGCTGTTTCCGGATGGGGAGGGGTGATGTGGTTTGCTGGATAATAAATCTTTTGGTGGGCGATATAAAGGGGGGGGAGTAACCTTCTCATTATCGGTGTTCAATAATCTTGATTGCCTCTTCCAGTACTTCGTCCCGGCCTGTTACAATGCTCTCAATGGTAGGACGTACATATCGGTCTATCCGCACGCCTGTTTTGTGTGTAGGTGTGCCATCGGGGTAAAATATGCCAACACTGGACATGTATGTCTGCAGTTGTCCGGGTAACATGATACTCGCCACATCGCCATCACTTCCAGCAGTAGTGTCACCAACTACTACGGCATTAGGGTTCGATTGGAAGGCCATTGCAGTGTATTCTGCCTGACTGTAGGTTCTGCTGTCTACCAATATTACTACTTTGCCGCTGTAGCAGTTTGTATCAGTAGTGCCATTTGTGTTTGTTCTGCCAACGGTAAATTGACCGGGCATATTGACGTTGGCAATAGAGAAAGTGACAAAAGGAGTAGGATTACACTTTAGCCAATTGCCCAAAGCATATGGAAGGTATTGTTTAGGGTATCCACGAAGGTCAATAATCAAGCCATTTGTTTTATGGATATTATCTTTCATTCTTTCGATGTTGGTATTTGTCATCTTGCTTACACACAGGTAGCCAATGTTTCCTGCGAGTATAGTGTATCCGGTATCCGATAAGTAATTGTCTGTTTTTTTGAATTTTGGAGAAAACGGAAAGCGTTTAAGATGGTATGTATTGGAACTGTTTAGGTGTTTGACTCTGAGTTGTATAAATGTATCTGTGCTGGAGAGAATTCGCCCTCCTTGCATACACAGTAAACGCAGTTTTGTTGTATAGTTTGCTGCTGGTATATAACGTAGGTTCTTGCTAATTAAGGAGTCCAATTCAATGCCATCTACACTTTCTATTACGTCTCCCGATGATATGATTTTTTTATACCCCAGGGTGTCATACACATCTGTTACTACAAACTTTCCCTCTATAAATTGTGCTGTTATGGGGAAAGTGTAATAAACAGTATTTTTTTTATTCAAGACACCTCCCGACAATGTAGCGTGCATGTCTTCTATACGGGCAAGTAGTAGTTTTACAGCATCAGTATATGCAGATATACTATTGGCGTGGTAGAATATTGGTATGAACTCTGGAAGTGTCTCATTCCATGCTTTACTCAAATTGTTTCTGTAAGGATAAAAATACTGCACCATATTCCAGTACCGAAAAAGTGCTATCAGACGAATGTATGTATTGGGTAAACTGTCGCCATAATCTTTTTCGTTTGTGAATGAGGTTGGTACTGTGGCTTTAACATAGTAGGGCGTTACATCGGTTGTCGGGTTCTGTCTGATTTGGTTGAGCAGATAAATGATGTTTGGGGGCACTGAGGATGAGTCGGCCAGAAGGCCATAGTCTGGTTGTAAACTGACGATTATGTTTTGATTTGTTTTTTGCGATTTTATTTGCCCGATTTCGCCCAATTCGCCAATCCATGTTACCAACAGTTTTGTAGCACTGTCGTAAGAAATATTTTGGGTGAATTGAGGTAGTATTTTAAGCAGTTCAGCATCCATATCGTATTTGTCCCTGCGAACATTGGGATGGTAATATTTTATGTAACCCCATGTCATACCCAATAATGTGAGTTTTTTGACAAATTCCGGGTCAGTTTGCATTGAGTCTTCTGTGCGGGTGTTTATGTGTTTTGTTACGTATGTGTATTGGGTTTTGGGCTGAGATTTAAGATTAGCGCATATTGTCAACATTAGAATCATTGAAGTTGTCCAGCAATATCTTTTCATTTCATGAAATTAATGCCAAACAACTATTCCGACACAGAGTTCACTTTTGGCTTTCAAATTTGCTTTTTAGATTCACAATTCAGTAGCGAAAAATTTCTTTGTGTTTCATTGAGCGTTGATAATACTTGGTGGTAAAACGGCAAACCGGTGATCATCTTTAATCTGCACGCCATACATATGATATTTGTGTTGCCTGATTGAGTTTTTGTCCATCCCGAATACCCCCACCATATTTTTTCCCATTACCAACTATCGCTACTATCTTTAGCACGCATAACTAAGCAGATATGAAGGCACTTTTGGTGGCAGCCGGGCTTTTGATGCCCGTGGCGGGTGTTTACGCACAAGACAAAAAAGACGACAAGAAGTGGGATGTAAACAAACCGGCCGCACCCGGCAAGGATGTTTCCTTTACCGTAAACGAAGGCACATGGCTGAATGTAGACCTGTCACCCGATGGTAAGGAAATCGTTTTCGACCTGCTGGGCGATATATATATCATGCCCGCTACCGGTGGCACCGCCAGGGTGCTGCGGCAGGGTATGGCTATGGAGGTGCAGCCACGCTTTAGCCCCGATGGCAAGAAGATACTCTTTACCTCAGATGCTGGTGGTGGCGATAACATATGGGTCATGGACCGTGACGGCAGCAATGCACGGCAGGTAACCAAAGAAAATTTCCGTTTGCTGAACAATGCCGTATGGGCCGGTAACGACTATATCATTGCCCGTAAGCACTTTACGTCTACCCGCTCTTTAGGGGCTGGCGAAATGTGGATCTACCACCTGTCGGGCGGCACAGGCTTGCAGCTTACCACCCGCAAGAACGACCAGCAGGATGTAAACGAACCTTGCGTATCGCCCGATGGCCGCTATGTGTACTACAGTGAGGATATGTACCCCGGTGGGTATTTTCAGTATAACAAAGACCCCAATAACCAGATATTTGTTATCCGCCGCTTCGACCGCGAGACGGGCGAGATAGAAACCGTAACCGGTGGGCCGGGTGGGGCAGTGCGCCCTCAGATAGCCCACAACGGCCGGCTGATGGCCTTTGTGAAGCGGGTACGCACCAAAACCGTACTCTACCTGCGCAATCTGGAGACGGGCGAAGAGTGGCCCGTGTACGACCAGCTATCGAAAGACCAGCAGGAGGCATGGACAACCTTTGGTATCTATACCGGCTTTGCATGGACACCCGATGACAAACATGTGGTGATATGGAGCGGTGGCAAAATTATGAAGGTAGATGTGAATGCTACCAACACCGCTACCGAAATACCCTTTACCTGCAATGTGCGCCAACACATAACCGATGTGGTACGCTTCAAGCAGCCTATGAATGCCGACGAGTTTACCGTAAAGGTGATACGCCACGCCACTACATCGCCCGATGGTAAGTGGATGGTGTTTAATGCACTGGGCCATTTGTATAAAAAGATGCTGCCCGATGGCAAACCAGAGCGGCTCACCAACCTGCCCGTACAAGAGTCGGAACCATGTTTTTCGCCCGATGGTAAATCGGTAGTATTTGTAACATGGAATGATACCCTTACAGGTAGCCTGTGCAAGCTGGCGTTAGATGGCAAGTCGAAGCCGGTAGTACTGTCTGCTAAAAAAGGCATGTACCGCACACCGTCTTTTTCGCCTGATGGCAAGTGGCTGGTGTACACAAAAGAGGGTAGCGACAATAGCATGGGCAATACCTATACCGTGAAGCCCGGCATCTATTACATGCCTGCTACGGGTGGCAAGGAAGAGTTTGTGACCGATAAGGGCGAATATCCACACTTCTCGGCCGATGGTCAGCGTATCTTTTACCAGACAGGCGGCAACCTGTTTGGTGCGCTCGATAAGAGTTTCGCCAGTTGCAACCTGCAGGGGCATGATGACCGTGTGTTGTTCAAGAGCAAGTATGGCAACCAGTTTACAGTATCGCCCGATGGCAATTGGGTAGCATTTGTACACCTGCATTCGGTATACATCAGCCGTTTTCCGCAAACAGGTAAACCCATCAATCTGGGCGACGACATTACCGATATTCCGGTAAAAAAGGTATCAAAGGATGCCGGCATCAACCTGCATTGGAGTGCCGATAGTCGCAGCCTGCATTATACACTTGGCGACCAATATTTTACAATAAATACCGAAGACCGCTTTGAGTTTGTGGCCGGCAAGCCCGATTCTTTGTTCAAGGCACCAGAGAAAGGTATAGCCGTGGGCCTTACCGCCAAGACCGACAAGCCACAAGGTTTGGTAGCATTTACCAATGCCCGCATCATTACCATGAATGGCAATGAGGTAATAGAGCGTGGTACGGTGCTTACCGATGGCAACCTCATAAAGGCAGTGGGGGCATCCGTTACCGTTCCTGCCAATGCCAAAGTGATAGACTGCAATGGCAAAACCATCATGCCCGGCTTTATAGATGCCCATGCCCATGCCAATCACTTTCGGTATGGCCTTACGCCCGATAAGCACTGGCCGTACTATACCAATCTTGCCTATGGGGTTACTACCATGCACGACCCATCGGCCGTGAGCGAAATGGTTTTTGCCCAGAGCGAGTTGGTAAAATCTGGGGCTATGGTAGGGCCACGCGTATTCTCTACCGGTACCATACTTTATGGTGCCGATGGCGATTTTAAGGCCGTTATCAATAGTCTGGACGATGCCAAAAGTGCCCTGCGGCGCACACAGGCATTTGGCGCATTTAGCGTAAAGAGCTACAACCAGCCACGCCGCGAGCAACGCCAGATGGTGATAGAAGCCGCCCGCGAGTTGAATATGGAAGTAGTACCGGAGGGTGGCTCGTTCTTTTATCATAACATGAGTATGATATTGGATGGGCATACCACCGTAGAGCACAACATACCCATAGCACCGCTGTATAAGGATGTGGTGGAACTTTGGAAGAATGCCGGTACGGCCAATACCCCTACGCTTATTGTAAGCTATGGCTCCCTGAGCGGAGAGTATTATTGGTACCAGCATACCAATGTGTGGGAGAAAGAACGTCTGTTGCGCTTCACGCCACGGTCTATTATAGATACCCGCTCGCGCCACCGAACTATGGCACCCGAAGAAGAGTATGAAAATGGCCACATGCTGGTATCGCGCAGTTTGAAGAAACTGAGCGATGCAGGTGTTACTATTAATATGGGCGCACACGGGCAGATACAGGGTATTGGTGCCCACTGGGAGATATGGATGATGGCACAAGGCGGTATGACACCGCTGGAAGCATTGCGCACCGCCACTGCCAACCCTGCCAAAGCACTGGGGCTGGATGAATGGGTGGGCTCTTTGCAACCCGGCAAGATGGCCGACCTGATAGTAATGGACCAGAACCCACTGGAAAACATCCGCAATACCGAGAGCATTCGTTATACTATGGTAAATGGTAGATTGTATGATGCCGATACCATGAATGAGATAGGTAACTACGACCGCAAGCGCGGCGCATTCTTTTGGGAGATAGGCCGCAATGCACAATCATTCCCATGGCATGAGGAGGCCATAGAACTGGGCGACTAAAAAGCCACCAGACGTGACCATTTTCTATAGAATTGTACCTATTTTTGTTGACCATGCTACAGATTACCGTAAATGAGAATAATACCTACAGTCTGGATACGGCTGAGGGAACCACACACATCAATGGCACTGCCTCGCAGCCCGATATAGTGGTGCAGCCCAATGGTTTGATTAATGTATTGCACAATGGTCGCAGTTATACTGCTATCATAGAGCGTGTAGACCGTGCCACCAAGGAGGTAGATGTGCGTGTAGACGGACAGATATACACCACCACCATACAAGAGCCGCTGGATTTGCTTTTGAGTAATATGGGTCTGGACCTGAAAGCTTCGCAAAAAGCGCAGGCTGTAAAGGCACCCATGCCCGGCATGGTGCTACGGGTATTGGTAGCACCGGGCCAGCAGGTAAACAAGGGCGATGGATTGCTGATACTGGAAGCCATGAAGATGGAGAACGTACTAAAGGCCACCGGCCCCGCTGTGGTAAAAGCGGTAAAGGCAGTAGAGCGTACGGCCGTAGAAAAAGGAGCTATTTTGATAGAATTGGAGTAACAAACAGCCGCAACCCAAGCCATTGCAGAATGACCTTTAGAAAATTTTGGATGTTTTTGCCCTTGCTGTCTGTAGCGGCCTGCAAAGACCTGCCCGAAAAGCAGATATTGGGCAAGTGGCGGTCTGTAAAGGTAGAGAATGCCGGACGGGACGAGTTTTTCAGGCTATCAAAAGCACTGATAGACACCATAGGGGTGGGGCATACCGATGAGGAGAATATGGCCATATACGGGCTTACCAATATGGATAGTGTGCGTATGGCTATGCGTGCCGAGTATGATAGTGCCTATGCCGCACAGGTAGCTATAGAAACTAACAGCATATTTCACTTCAAGGCCGATAGTGTGGTAGTATTCAGTTTTCCCGGCAGAAACGAAACCGGGAGATGGTACATAGATGATAAAGGAGAATTGGTAATAGAAGAGGTAAATGCCGATGATGTGGTAAAGAAAATGGCAGTAGCCATACGTACGCTTACCCCCACCGAAATGAAGCTCACATTTACCGAAGAAACCGGAATGCGTAGCGACACATCTGTCGTTACTTTTGAAAGGGAAAAAAAATAACAGGCATATCGCCATACACTTATCTTTGCACTTTCTTATAAAAATAACATGCGTACAATACAACTGAGACAGGCTTTGCGCGAAGCAATGGAAGAAGAAATGAGACGCGATAAGTCGGTATTTCTGATGGGCGAAGAAGTAGCCCAGTACAACGGAGCTTACAAAGTGAGTCAGGGAATGCTGGACGAATTTGGCCCGCGCCGTGTGATAGATACGCCTATTGCCGAGCTGGGTTTTACAGCCATTGGTGTGGGTGCAGCTATGAACAATACACGCCCCATCATCGAGTTCATGACGTGGAACTTTGCCGAGCTGGCCATAGACCAGATTGTGAACCACGCTGCCAAAACCGTATCTATGAGCGGTGGCCAGTTTACCTGCCCCATCGTATTTCGTGGTCCCAACGGTTCGGCGGGTCAGTTGGGTGCGCAGCACTCACAGGCCTTCGAAAGCTGGTATGCCAACGTACCCGGTCTGAAAGTAATATCTACCATCAATCCATACGATGCCAAGGGCTTGATGAAGTCTGCCATTCGCGACGAGGATCCAGTTGTATTCATGGAGAGCGAGTCGGCCTATGGCGATACTGGCGAAGTGCCGGAAGAGGAATACCTGATACCAATAGGTAAGGCTGCTGTAAAGCGCGAAGGTACCGATGTAACCATCGTATCTTATAACAAGATGATGAAGGTAGCCATGGCTACTGCCGATGAACTGGCCAAAGAGGGCATTAGTGCCGAGGTGATAGACCTGCGTACTATTCGCCCGCTCGATTGGATGACGATTGTAGAATCTGTAAAGAAAACAAACCGTTTGGTAATAGTAGAAGAGCAGTGGCCATTTGGCAGCATCTCTTCCGAGATCTCTTACCGCGTGCAGAAGGAAGCGTTCGATTATCTGGATGCACCTATCCGCCGCATCTGTTCGGCCGATGCCAACATGCACTATGCCCCCAATCTGGTGGCTGCCTACCTGCCCGATGTGCCCCGTACCGTAAGGCTGGTAAAGGAAGTAATGTATATGAAGAAGTAGTAATTGCCTTAATGATATGTAGCGCAGGTACTGTTGTATCTGCGCTATTTTTATGATGTGTCGCCTTGTCATTCGGGTTATATGTACATAATAGCTGTATTTTTGCGCGGCATAAGCCGGTTTTGACCGATGAATGATAAAATAGAGGAGTAAGATGATGCAATTGTACCCGGCCAATGCGGCCGAAGCCCTTGAATTCAATAAAGTATGTGCCCTGCTGCTGCAAAAATGCCGCACCGATGCCGCACGAGACCGTGTGGCCAACATACGCATACACACCCATAAAGACCATGCCCTGCGCGACCTGCAACAGGCACAGGAGTTTAAGAATATACTGCTGAGTGGCGACCATATCCCCAACGACTTCACCCGGAATATTCATAAAGAACTAAAGCTACTCTCTATACCCGGTGGGGTACTTAGTGGAGAGCAGTTGTTATCGGTGCAGCAACTGGCCTTTACCATCCGCGACATTTTGTTATGGTTCAAGAAGAACAACGACCTGTTTCCGGTATTGCGCGCCCTGAGCGACAAAGTGGTATACGAAAAGAAGATAACAGACATCATAGGGGCAGTAATAGACGAAACCGGCAACGTACGCGACAACGCCAGTAAAGAGCTTATGAGCATTCGTGCCGATCTGAGCCGGGCCAGAAGCGAGGTGCGTAAAGTATTTGAAGGAGTGCTGCGCAAATTGAGTAAAGCCGGTTATCTGGCCGATATAGGGGAAAGTTTCCTGAACGGACGACGCACCGCTGCCGTATTGGCCGAATATAAACGCATAGTAAAAGGTATACTGCATGGTGAGAGCGATACCCAGAAGACTGTATTCATAGAGCCCGAAGAAACTACCGAACTCAACAACGAAATCTTTAGCCTGGAGCGGGCCGAGGGCCGCGAGATACAGCGCATTTTGGCCCAAACAACCAAAGACCTGAGTGTATGGGCCCAGCATCTGGAAGGGTATTACCACATATGTGGCATTTACGACTTCATACGTGCCCGTGCCCTGCTGGCGGTAGATATGAATGCCAACCTGCCCATACTCACCCAGCACCCGGGGCTGAGGCTGGAGAAAGCTTACCACCCATTGCTGTACCTGCACAACAAACAGGCAGGTAAACCCACTATTCCGCTCAATCTGCAACTCGACCGTCAGCAACGTATCCTCATCATCAGCGGCCCCAATGCAGGGGGTAAAACCGTGTCTATGAAGACGGTAGGGCTGTTGCAACTGATGGTGCAGGCTGGCTTGCTGATACCCGTAAGCGAAAACTCGGAAATGGGCATCTTTAAGCAGGTGATGGTACAGATTGGGGATACACAAAGTATAGAACACGAACTGAGTACCTACAGTGCCCACCTGCAGCACATGAAGCACTTCATGTCGTTTGCCGATGGCAAGACACTGTTTTTTATAGACGAGCTGGGTAGCGGCTCCGACCCCAATTTGGGGGGCGCATTTGCCGAGGCTATTGTAGAAGATTTGGCAAGTAAAAATGCATTGGGCATCATTACTACCCACTACCTCAACCTGAAGGTGATGGCCGGCAAAGTGCGTGGCATCATCAATGGGGCCATGTCGTTCGATGAAGAGCGACTGGAACCCTTATACAGACTTACGTTGGGCAAGCCCGGTAGTTCGTATACGTTTGCCATAGCGCAGCGTAGTGGCTTACCACAATCGGTTATAGACCGGGCAAGGCAGCTCACCCAGCGCGAGCATTTTAAGCTGGACAAAATGCTGCACCAGGCCGAGCAGCAAACCGTAAAGCTAACAGACAAGGAAAAGGAGCTGGATAAATTGCTGAAAGAGAACGAACGCCTGAAGAAGCACTTTGAAGAAGTGACCGACAAGGAAAAAAAGAAACAGCAATTCGAAACCCTGCGTCTGCAAAACAAGGTTAAGAAAGAAGAGCTGGACTATCTGCGCGACATGGAGCGCAAGTTCAAGCAGATAATACACGATTGGAAGAAGACCGAAAACAAAACGGAGGTCATTAATGCGGCCGAAAATGTACTGTTCAAGAAGAAGCAGATACAAGCCAATGCATCGGCTGCTAAAAAAGCCGATAAAAGCTACGACACAGTAGGGGGGCTACCCAAACCGGGGGACCTGGTGCGCAACACCACCAACCATCAGGTGGGTACACTACAAGAGCTGCGCGACAAGCGAGCCATTGTGCTTATTGGTCGTATGCCCTTCAATGTAAACATGGATGAATGGGTAGTGGTACGAAAGAAGAAAAAAGAGAAAGACCAGAAATAGTTATCGACTGCCTCAATATTTTGGTTACACAAAAGCGGATGGCCTTGGCCATCCGCTTTTGTGTAATTAGGTAAGGAACTAACTTTCCTCCTCATAAAATATCTTGTAATACTTACGCCCCTCGTTGTCTACACCCTGTTCTATCAGCTCGCGGTTGCCGTGTATGTATATGTGGAAATTCTTATCCAGTTTCAGTACACTTTTGAATGCACGGGCCTGTTTCTTTACCGATTGCTGAGAGATCTCAAAACTGTCCGATAGTTCCAGTTCGTTTTCTTCCCGGTACTCCTTATCAAATTTGCGAAATGTCTTTATCAGGTCGTCATGATGAAACACTTCTTGCTCAAATTCCTTTTTATCAAAGGTCTCATGTGTTTTGAAGTATTCTACCGACCGGTTCATAAAGTCTATCTGGTCGGCCTTGGTTACCTGATAGTGTTGGGGTATCTCCTCGGTAATGAAAGCACGTGTCAGCCCCATCACGTCATTGGTATTGTTTACAAAGTCGTTCTTAGGTTTGTGTTTGATGAACTCGTTTTGCCAATAGTCTGTTTCTGTACTGCTGTTGTCAGATATTAACAGGGTATACGGTTCGTCGGTAAACAGTATCAGTACAGCCTTATCGGGTTTGCGGCCGCCTATGCCTTTCTTCAGGGTAAAGCGTACATGCTTGCCCGCCGTGTTGGTTTCCAGATAGCTGTCTTTGTCCTCGTACTTGCAAATGCCTATTGCCCGGTAGTGTTTGGTTGCAAACTCCACGTCGTCCATTGCGGCTATAAACAAATCGCCCTCTTTTATATTGGGGTGCTTCGATACCGATATCAGGTGCCGGGCTATGTCTTTCGATATTTCGGCAAAGTCACCCTCTTCCAATAGCTGCTTTGCCAGATTGAAGAGTACATTATGCTGCACCCCCACCGGATGCGTAAACTCGAACGTAGACGTATGGCTGGAAAAATGCTTTAGCATAATGCGGCGAAACAGCACGGCTTCGTCATCATCGCCAAGGTCGGTCACCTCGTCGCTCAGTACAGATTTTGTTTCGTCATCGGCAACACGATGCAGGATAACCTGACGGATGGTGGCGGTATCGGTTTGTATCATAGCATATTGTTTTTGTTGGTATCAAGGTACAAACAATAGGGTAGGTAGGCCAACTTGTAATCGGCAAGTTTGTCACCGCTTATCCCCAGCTTCCATACTTTGGAAGTTTTCCACGTACTGTTTGTTTGAGTTGCTGTGGTATATGGTAAGGTATTGCCGGTAGGGTGCATTGCAGCATGTTGTGACTTTCTTTCTTATATGGCATTATCTCTTGTTGCTTTCTGGTAGGTTACTACTTTTACCGTACACTGGTAGACGAGGCTGCGCATGAATCCTCCCGTAAATACGGAAGGATTCGGGCGGTGAGCGCAACTGTTTTCAGTTATCATAAGAGATAGCTTACCGGGGCTGCTACATGTGAAAAAGCAACCACGAACGGTTGCTTAGTTTTGGGAGGATGTGGACTATTTGAGGAATTGTACCATACCTCAGTGATGGATTAATAGAAACGACTCATCAAAAGTACCGATGCTTGCAATACGCCGATACCGTATTTTTCCCGTTTTTTTGACGAGATTTTTTTAGTAAACTCACCCGAAATACGAATGCAGGGGTGGGCAATACTGATTTATCTGCTACTTTTGCATCGCAATGGAAATGCAAATGACTACCGCGCAACTCAAAGAAATGGCCACACAAGTGCGCCGCGATATAGTAAGAATGGTACACAAGGTACAAAGCGGCCACCCCGGTGGCTCGCTGGGCTGTACCGAGTTCCTTACGGCACTCTACTTCAGTGTCATGAAACGCAAAGAAGGTTTCGATATGGACGGACGCAACGAAGATGTGTTTTTCTTGTCAAACGGCCACATTTCTCCGGTATTCTACAGCGTGCTGGCACGTAGCGGCTACTTTCCTGTAGCCGAGTTGGCTACCTTCCGCCATCTCAACTCGCGCCTGCAGGGCCATCCTGCCACACACGAGCATCTACCCGGTGTGCGCATCGCATCGGGTTCTTTGGGGCAGGGCCTTAGTGTGGCCTGTGGTGCAGCCTTTGCCAAAAAACTGAATAACGATAATACGCTGGTATACTCGCTGCATGGCGATGGCGAACTGCAGGAAGGCCAGAACTGGGAGGCAATTATGTTTGCGGCCCACCATAAGAGCGATAACCTGATTGCCACCATAGATGTAAACGGCCAGCAAATAGATGGCCCTACCGACAAGGTAATGAACCTGGGCTCTCTGAGGGCCAAATTTGAAGCCTTTGGCTGGCTGGTTATGGACATGAACGGAAACGATATGGACGATGTGCTGGCCACCCTTGCGCGCGCCAAAGAAGCTACCGGAAAGGGACAACCCATTTGTATACTCATGGTTACCGCTATGGGTAAGGGTATCAGCTTTATGGAAGGTACCCATGAGTGGCACGGTATAGCGCCCAACGATAAACAACTGGCAGAAGCTTTGGCGCAACTGCCCGAAACAAGTTTCGGAGATTATTAACAGCGTTTGATGTGTGCTTTACTACTTTTCGTTAAATTTGTTTAGGCAGCTTTAAGGTTGCTTTAATCCTATACACATCACTAACGAAAATATTGTGTGCATCATGACCCGTAAAATCCTGATACCTGTACTTTTCTCCAGCATACTTGTTGGTGGTGCATCTTCTTGCAAAAAAGAAGACCCGCCCACGTTGTCTATGCGCATTACCGGCAAATGGTTGAAGGTGCGCTATGCCACCGATGACAATGCCAATGGTGTACTCGATGAATGGGAAATAAGAGATGTAGCGGGTGGCACAAGCAACACACTCGACTTCAGGGCCGATAGTACGGGTACCGAGTACACTACAGGTTCGCCAGACTTGTCCTTTTTCTGGGCTATCAATGCCGAACAATCAATGATATTTGCTTACAAAAATTCTGATACCCTGTTGTTTAAAATCACCCGAATCAATTCATCCGAGCTGTTTATTACTACTACAGGCAAAAAAGGACTTTTGGGGTACTACTACAACCGTACCAACTAATAACCTTGCAGCATTTACAAACCAGTTGGTCAAAGATCATTGATAAACAACCATTACCACATACGTTGTGTGGCATTGTTGCACTGATGTGTACATCAGATAAAGGAATGAGCCCACCGTAAACAGGTGCTGATAAGTTGGCCTTGATACCCTAACTTTGCAGCCCCAACACAGACAATTACAGATGTATACAATAAAATTTAAATTTGAACAGAAAGGGCTCGAGCCGGTAATTCTGGAGAATGTAGCACCCGACCAAAGCCTGCTGGAAGTAGCACTCGACAATAATATAGAACTGCACCACAACTGCGGCATGGTTTGTGCCTGTAGCACTTGCCATATTTATTTGGAGCAGGGTAGTGAGTTTGTGCCCGAACTGTCGGACCGTGAAGAAGACTTTATAGACCGTGCCCGCAACCCCAAGCTCAATTCGCGTCTTGGCTGCCAGTGTGTATTGGTAAACGGCACCGGAGAGCTAACGGTATGTGTACCAGACCAGTCGCTGATACACGGAGATTAGTACCTTCTTTGTTCACAAAAAAACTAAACAAACAATATGTACGAGCCACCAATACACTGGACCGATTACGAAGATATAGCACTGAAACTCTACGAAAAATTTGGCGATGAGTTTTCGGAAAGTCGCATTTACCGCGTTCGTTTTACTGACCTTATAGAATGGGTGCTAACCTTGCCGGGCTTTGAAGGTAAAAGAGAAGACTGCAACGAAGGTCATCTGGAGATGATACAATCATCTTGGGTGTACGAATGGCGCGATGGCCAAAAGTAATCTACATCACATATTTTGAGGTAAGCGCACTAATCCAGGTCTGGAATAGTGCGCTTATTTAATAGTAGAGCAGGGAGTTTTAGTCCCGCAGTCCTCTTATGCTTTTGTCTTTAGGGTAGCGTACCGTGTACCCGATATTGACATTTTTGGTTTGGCCCGATGGTATGGCAAGTTCCCACGTCACAATTCCGGTTGCCGCATTTTTCGAAGCACCGTCAATCTCTTCGTTTTCAAGAGATATACCACTTTCCGACGACAAAGGCAGTTGGTCTTGTATTGTCAGCGCAATAGGTTCTGTGCGAAGATTCTTTGCACTGATTGTCCATCCAAAATCTTCGCGAATAGTAGTACCTATTGTGCTTACGTTGCGTTTTTGTGCAATTGATGTACGGGAAACAACAATCTTATTATCGCGCCCAAGAAATATGGCCAAAGAGTCCTGAATACTGGCAAGATCAAGATTGCTGCTTCCTATATACGAACCGTCGTAAAACAGATTCATATCGCCAGATATCAGGTTTAGTCGGTGCCAGTTTGTAATAATGGCTTGCAGATATACTTCTTGTCCTTTGCGTGGTGCGGTATAGTGTCTGTAGAATGCCGGGGTTTCCTGCTCCATCAATACTACCATTTTACTGCCATTGCCAGACTTTATAGAATAAGGTTGAATAATGTCGTACCGGGTATTGATGCCAGATACGTCGCTCGCTACGTATTGGGGTATATTCACTCCGTTTGGTACCGCTGTATTTTGCTCCTGCAAGCCGTCTATTACATATAAGGTCCCGCTTTTTCTGGCACCACCTATCGATATTCCCTGTCCACGTTTTTGGGCGTACAATTGGGGCGATACTTCTGTTGCATACACATTTTGCACGGGCTTGGGTATGTAAGATAACCACCACGGCATCAATGCAGGTGCATTTATCTCCTTTTTGGGCACACCAGAAGAGAGTGTAAGATGTACATTATCCCAATCGATAGCGGAAGACTGGTACACTTCGGCCTTTGAAATTATCTTAATTGGTTGGCTGGTTTGGCTGGCAACTATATCGTGTACTGGTCTCCAACCGGCATCGGGTATTAGGTAACTTGCACTCAGCGTATAGGTTGCGGCCGCATTTGCTACCACATTTACAGATAACTCTCCGGCAAATTCAGATACCGGGGCCTCTGCTTTTTGTTGCATCTCCATCAAGCGTATCTGATCATTCAGTTGTCTTGTCTGCTCTTCTATTGTTATTCGTTTCAGCAGCAAAGACTCCATTTTTGCATCTATCAGGTCCAGCATTTTTGTAAGCTCTGTCACATTCAATCCGGTGTTCTCTCCAAATACTTGTTGGTTTTTTTGAATGATAGCTACCTTTTCGTTAACTACTGTCAGCCGTGCATTAAGATTGCCAATTTGTTTTTTCATACCGGCAATACTGTCGGTATAGGCGGCATGTTTCGCTGTAGCAGGTAGTGTAGCATCGTATTTTTTGAAGCTGTACCCCGTAATCATTGCTTTATTACCGGCACTTATCACAAGTGTCGATTCCTCCAATTTTGCCGGCAAATTGCGTATCACTATAGTATTATCTCCTTTCTTCAGGGTAACTATACTTTGGCTGTTTAATTCTGCTTTTTGCCGGTACACAGTGGCGGCCACAATCTTGCTGGTGCTTATGTTTTGTGCCTGCAAAGGGGGCACCATCAAAAACAGCGTTATAGAAAAGAACATGCGATTGATCATATGGTATGTTTTTATTGATAAGATGACTCTGTAATAATGTTACTACCTGTATAGACGTGCATTTTGGGTATAATCATGGGTGTAGTGCCCAAAAAACTAAAGCTTGTTTAAGATTTATTGCTTGTTTTTATTATGAAAGTTGTTTTTGAGCGAAACGAAGTACATGTTACAGCCATAGCCCTTCCTATGACGAAAAATGTAACGAAGTTCCAACCCAAAATAACCATAAATGGCAATGAATACATCTTAAGCCGGTTCTGAATTTCCTGTTGGGTAAACGCAAAAACGGTAGCTTACAGTGCGCTTATTTGTTTTTATTCAACTGGTTTTCCTTTACAATCATGTCTTTCACAATAATGTCCAGTTGTTGTGCGGTCTCTACTATGCCGTCTATCACTATCTTGTTATCGGCATCGGCAAAGTTGTCGGTATTCAGTACGCTGGCCAGCCCCAGTATGGTAGCCACCTGCCCGCTTACATCGTGCGAGTGGGCATAGGCAATGTCACCCATTACTGTTTTTTGTTTTTCTATCTGCGCCAGGTGGCGTTTGCGCTCGGCAGCCAGTCGTCTGTTGCGTCTTTTCTGTTGCAGAAACTTGTTGGTTACCACCCCAATAGTAAGCACCAGCAGGCCCACTGCAAGGCCATACATAATACGTTCGCGCTTTTTGGCGGCAACCAGCAGGCTGTTTATTTCTATTTGTTTTTCTTTCAGTACTTGTTCCCTGTCGGTTTCCAAGTGCGCAATTTTTACCCGGTTCTCGTCCGATAGTACCGAATCGCGGAAAATGATATGTTGCTTGTATGCCTCCAGTGCCAGTGCATCTTTGCCCGATAGGGCATAGGCATCACTCAGCCCCAGACTGAATTCGTGTATGTTGGCCAGCTCATCTATCTCGCGGCTTATCTTCAGGCACTCGGTAAAGTAGCCTATGGCTTGCCGCAGCAGTGTGGTGGCGTTACCCGGTATCAGCACCGCATTCAGCCCGGTTGTGTCGCGTGCATTGTGGGTACGGCTTAGTATTTTGGCAGTTTCAAGGCAAGCATCAGCCATGTTACCCAAATTCAGGGCTATGCCATGATTGTCGCCCAGCGTGCGGAACATAGACAATGCCTTCTGGTCATACTCCAACGCCTTGGCATAGTTGCCCATTTCTTTGTACACATTGCCTATGTTGCCATAGTTGTGGGCTACGCCATCATTGTCGCCCAGCCGGGTAAACATGTCCAGCGATTTTTGGTCATACTCCAGTGCCTTTGGGTAGTTTTTCTGCAACAGGTACACAATGCCTATGTTGCCGTAGTCGCCGGCAATATTGCCTTGCCGGTCATTGGCTATATCGTCTTGCAGCGCTTTCTGGTAGTATTGCAGAGCTTTTTCATACTGCCCCGTTTCCTGATAGATGATGGCCATTTGGGCAGTAATGCCACTTACTACATCGTCATTTTTCAAACTTGCACTATGTATCAGTGCTTTGTTGAAGTTGTCTATGGCCTCTATATAGTTGCCTTTGTAGTAATAATTGATGCCCAACTCTTTGTAAGCAGCTACAAGGGCGCGCTTGTGTGGTATTTGCTCGCCTATTTTCCTTGCTTCCAGTGCATACTTTATCCCCTCGTTGGGGTTTATGGTTTTGTAGGCATTAGCAAGGTCTATGTATGCCTTCAGGCGTATGGTGTCTTCCTGCAGGTAGGGTAGGCGGGGCAAAAGCGAGTCTATATATGGCTGCCCCTGCAACTGTGCTATGCATAGGTTGCTGTACAAAACTGGCAGTAGTATCAGTAGCCGTTTCATTTTGTGACGTTGGTGATGCTGCACCGGTAAAGGTACCTGACATTTTTTGCCGCAGCGGTGCCCGCTATGTTACTTAGATGTTTTTATGCATCTTGTATAGTTCATTGTTGTATTGGCCAGTGGTTCGGGTACTACTATTTCTTGCCCGGCTATAACGAAGCGCGCTATCTTTTTGCCCGAAAAATCATTCACATTATCGGCCGTAACAGGGTAGTACACATACCGTATGGCCTCGGTACGGTCGGGGGTGAGGTCGTGCATTATCTCTACCGTATCGTCTACAATTTTAGAGTTGTCGGTAAAAACAACCGTAAGCGACTTTTCCGCTTTTTCGCTTTTGCCGCCCTCGGCACTGGTAGCATATATATCATCTACCGTACACAGCACCCTGAAGACCATCACAAAGTTCTCTATCGTTTCATCATCATCGGTTACTATGGTACGCTTTACCCTGATGATGGGTTCATTCTTCTCGTTGTAGGGCGACTCAAACTCTATGAGTGTTTTGGCATCATTGGCCGTTTTTTTGATGTCTTTACAGAAGTCTTGCGCAGTGGCACTTTGTGCCACCATCAATGCGACCAATATGGTAAACAGCTTCATATACGTCATTTTCAACAAAGCTAAAAATATTAAGCCATTTGGCAAGGTATTGTAGCAAAGTGGAGAAACATGGTTGTTGTATAGTGCAGATGCACATGAATCCCCTTTTTATTTGTCTGTTATCGCCACGCTGTGACCGTATGGGCTTATATTTGGTTTTTGGTTGTGGAGCGTAGTGTCATGCAAACATCGGTGATAATCATTGGGGCTGGCCCGGCAGGGGCCGGTGCCTCTTTCTTCCTCACAAAGGCGGGAATACACCATGTGGTGGTAGATAAGGCCACCTTCCCGCGCGACAAGGTGTGTGGCGATGCCTGTAGCGGTAAAACCGCATTAGTTATCAATAGGGCAAACGAGCACTGGCTCAGCGAAATTTTGGATGCGCCCGAGTCATTTCTGCCCGCATGGGGGGTAAAGTTTGTTGCCCCCAATGGCCGCGCATTAGATATCCCGTTCAATCCGCGACGTACTGCCACCTCTAAAGCCCCCGGCTTTACGGTACCCCGCTTGCAACTCGATGATTTTTTGTTTCGCAAAATGGCCTCGCCCTACTGTACCGTCATGCAAGGGGCACAGGTTGCCGACCTTGTTTGCGATGCCACACGGGCCAAAGTACAGGTAACCCACAATGGTACTACACACCATATAGAAGCCCCCGTACTCATTGGGGCCGATGGCGATAAAAGCATTGTACGCAAACGACTGCTAAAGAGCGATGTTGCCCAAAAGTCGTATGCCATAGGTACACGGGCCTACTACGAGGGGGTAACCGGCATGCACCCCGAAAATTTTATAGAACTGCACTTTCTGCCCGAGGTATTGCCGGGTTATCTGTGGATATTTCCGCTACCCGGTGGCCGGGCCAATGTGGGCGTAGGGGTACTATCGGAAGTGGTGCGCAACAAAAAGCTGAACCTGCGCGAGCAGATGCTGCACGCCATAAAAAACAATCCCGACATAGCCCCGCGCTTTGCCAATGCCACCCTTACCGACAAGATACACGGCTGGGGGCTGCCACTGGCTACAGAACGGCAACCCTTGTCGGGCGATGGTTTCATTTTGTGTGGCGATGCTGCGAGCTTGGTAGACCCCTTTACCGGCGAGGGTATAGGCAATGCCCTGTATAGCGGTATGCTGGCCGCAATGGCTATAGAAAAGCTGTTGCCTGCCCGCACATTTGATGCCGCACAGCTCAAAGAACATTATGACGATGTTTTGTACAAGCGGCTGGGCGATGAGATGCGCATCAGTACCACACTACAGCGGCTCAGTAAGTATCCGTGGTTGTTCAACTTTGTGGTGAACAAAGCCTACAAAAGCCCCTCGCTGCGCGACACCATCAGTTGCATGTTTGCCGATATAGACCTGCGTGGCCAACTGAGCAAACCATCGTTTTACCTCAAGATTCTATTCAACCGGTAGGGTAGGACCTATTTGATACATTCCAATGCAACAACTATCCTTGGTCAGAGCAAAAAGCCGTTGCAATGAAGTTGGTGTCTTACAGTCGTGCCGCCCCAGCGGGGCGCAAGCTCTGTAGCCGTGATGAAGTACCTATACACCCATGCTGGTCAGGAGCATAACAATACACAGGGGTAATAGTTAAGAGCTGGTCGGGTCTCCCTTCGTCCTCATACATTGGAAGCGTCCCGCTTCCGAAATCGTCAATAGCGAAAGGGCGGCCTTCGGTAATAAGAGACTACAATTTGTCGTTAAATAGCGTGATTGTCATTCGTTTTTACCGCAATTATTAATACTTTCATGCTGTTTCCACACAAACCGTGGAACTTATCAATTTATGGAAAAAGGAGCAGTAGTATGGCTCAAATCGGGCGGGCCGGCCATGACCGTTAAGGTAGATATATCGCGCAATGAGTGGGTATGCACATGGTTTACCCCACAAAGCGAAGTACGCGAACACACCTTCTTTGCCGACCAACTCACCGACAAAGACCCCAACAGCTACCTCAGCAGCTTCGACGACTTCGACGAACTGGAAGACGATGACGATATAGATGATAGCATTTTGAGGAAGAATTAGTTTGACTGTTGTTGTATATGATGGACGAAGAGGTTCCCTTCGCTTTCGCATATTGGAAGCATCCCTTTTTCCTCATAATCATGACGAAAAAGGGTGCTTCGACTTGTTGGCAGTGTTTGTAAAAAAAAATTATTGTAAAATAAATTTGACGTATTTTGGATATTACATACAGTATCCCATCAAAAGATATTTTGACAGACTGGAATGGAGTAAATGAATTGGTGAAGTTTTACCAGTTTGCAAGCCAATATCACTATAAAAAGGTATTTCTTGATATTTCTAAACTCAATTCTCTCGATGCTAATTTGTCCGCCATCGTTTTAGCTATTACACATAAATTGAAAAAAGAAAACAAAGTATATGTTTTTGTGAATTTGGCGAGTCACATGAGTGTTTTTTATAGGAATGGCCTTATATCGCATTTGAAAGGTGATGGTAATAAAAATCAGTATGCGGACAATCGAGAATCCACTATACCCCTAACCACTTTTAGTACTGTTGATTATGAAACTTTCTCAAATTATTTAAGGCAGGATTTTTTTCGACATAGAGGTTTAGCTACATTAAGCAATGATGTCAAAAGAAACTTAATTACTCAATTTGCGGAAGTGTTTACAAATGTTGATTTACATGCAGAAACAAACGCACCAGTTTTTGCTTGTGGACAATATTTTCCTGAAAAAAGAGTTTTAAAGTTTACCTTAGTAGACATTGGAATAGGCTTCTTGAAAAAGATATCTCAAAAAGATCCCAGCATTACTACTGATAGAAGTGCTATAATATGGTCAACACTTGATTTTAATAGTACTAAAGACACCAAATGGGGCACTGGTGGGACTGGGTTAAAAGATCTAAAAAAATATTGCAATGAAAGTAATGGCTCTTTACATATTTGCTCTGGATTGGGATATGTCAATTTTATAAACACAAAAACATTGGAACATAATTTGCAATATTCTTTTTCAGGAGCAATAGTTAATATAGTTTTGAGA
>JAGKWS010000051.1 GCA_021151685.1 Chitinophagaceae bacterium | reverse complement strand
TGTCAAAATAAAGTACACTATTTCAACAATTTTATTCTACTGCTATTCAAAAAATGGGGGTGCTACAATTATGCAAAAACCGCCAAATTAATTAAATATTTTTTTATTTTCTAAGCAGATTTAACAAACAATATTAAGTACTTTTGTTATCATAATTTCGTTAGTTCACCCCTCCGTAAACTACTAACCATGTTCAATTTTGCATTTGTAATCGATGATTCCCCAATCGATTTGATGCTAACCAGTGTTGTGATACAAAAAAAGCTACTGACACAGAAGGTTAAAAACTTTAACTCGGGCGTGGCTGCACTGGCATACCTGAAAGAAAATGCGAACAATGAAGTAGCCTTACCAGACGTTATTTTCTTAGACATCTATATGCCATTGATGGATGGCTTTAGTTTTTTGGATAGTTTTTTGGAGCTGAACTGGCCGCCTGAAAACATGCCTCTTATTGTATTTGTTTCTTCTACCATCAACGACTACGATTTTCAGAAAATGGAACATTACAATAGCATCCGTAAACATTTTGTATCGAAACCGATAACAATGGATGCCGTAGCTGAACTGATAGAAAAAATGGGGTAACACTCAAAAACCGGGAAAGAGGCTAAAAAGCCTCCTTCCCGTTTACATCACACCACAAAAAATCAATTCTTCACAAGTCTGTAACTTGCATTAGTGCATTGCATCAGACATATTGATGGGCTGTGCTTTCTTTTGTTTTACCAACATTACGAATGGTATACATACCAAGAACATGATACCGATGTATAGGAAGACATCCATGTAAGAAAGTACGGCGGCCTGCTTCATAACAGAATAGTCCATTATCTTGTAAGCACTACCCAAGGCCTGGTCTTGCGTCATTCCCTTTGCCAAAAAGCTCGCCTTGTACATTTGTATCTTCTGGGCCACAGCAGGGTCGTCTACCCGTACATGGGCCAGCAGATCGCTACGGTGTACATTGTTTTGCCGGGCCATAAAGGTGGTAATAAGAGCAATACCAAATGAACCACCCAACTGACGCATCATACCAGTAAAGGAAGCCCCCTGCCCTATCTGTTGCCCTTTGAGCGATGACAAGGACATCATGGTAATGGGGATGAACAACATACCCATACCTACACCACGCAACATGAGCATCCAGAAGAAGTTGTCTTTTCCGGTGTCGGGGGTTAATACCATGTACCCCCAATAGCTATACAGGAAGAAGACAAACATACCTACGGCTACCAAGTACTTGGGGGGGATGTTGGTTTGCAACAATCTACCTATTGCAGGCATCATAAAGGCGGTCATAAGTGCGGCTGGTACCATGAGCGCACCGGATTGTTGTGCCGTCCACCCGAGTGTACTTTGTGTGTACAAAGGAATGATGAATGTAGACCCATACAAACCAAAGCCCAAAATGAACGAAAGTATAGTACCGATACGCAAGTTGCCGTTACCCAGTACACGCAATTCTACTATAGGGTTCTTTACCCGCAGCTCTTGCCATACAAAGAAGAAAAATGAAAATACACTGATAACACTAAGGGTAGTTATTGTGGTACTGTTGAACCAGTCTTCCTCTTGCCCACGCTCCAGAACAAACTGTAACGACCCTACTGCAAGTGCCAACAAACCTATACCCAACCAGTCTACCTCGCGTCCCGATTTTTTTTCGGCATATTTGGGGCTTCTTACATATTGCAAAGTGAGGATTGTAGCGGCAATGCCTATAGGAATGTTGATATAAAAGATGAATGGCCATGAATAATTATCTACAATGTAGCCACCAAGCGGCGGGCCGAGTGTTGGGCCAATAATAACCCCCATGCCATATATGGCCTGAGCCATCCCCCGTTTTTCGGGCGGGTAACTTTCGGTAATAATGGTTTGCGATGTTACCAATAAGGCACCACCACCTATACCCTGCAAAAACCGGAAAGCCACAAGCTCCCATATATTGGTAGCGTTGCCACACAGGAAAGACATAACCGTGAATATGATAATGGACACGGCAAAATAGTTGCGCCGGCCAAACTGTGCCGACAACCAACTGGTCATAGGCACTATTATTACATTACCTATGGCGTAGGCGGTTATTACCCATGCTATCTCATTCAGTGTTGCGCCAAGGTTCCCCTTCATCTCATTCAGTGCTACGTTTACAATAGTAGTATCTACTATTTCTAACAGGGCACAGAATATAGCGGTGATGGTAATAATTACCCGCCGCGAACCATATTCTACCAGAGAATCTGTCATAAATAAATATTGTTATATGGGCGATGGTGTAAAGACCGGCGTGCTGTCTGTGTCATTTTGTGCCTTTCTCTTTATCCAAATTTTTGCCGGTGCTTTACACCACCTACCCATGTGTATGTTTGTTGGTTTTTTATGTAGCATAGTTCTGCTACGTAGCCTTAGTTGATGTGTACGTCTACATCGGTATTCATACCGGGGCGTAGCTCCTTTATTAATGGATCGTTGGTGGTAAGCTCTATACGTACCGGCAGGCGTTGAACAACCTTCACGAAGTTGCCCGAGGCATTGTCTGGCGGCAATAGTGCAAAACGCGAACCTGTGGCTGGAGCAAAGGATGCCACCTTGCCCTTGAACTCGTGACCGGGGAATGCATCTACTTTCACTGTTACTTCCTGCCCTTCGTGCATGCGGCTTATCTGGGTTTCCTTAAAGTTGGCTACGACCCATGGCTCGCTATCCAGCACTACACTAAAGAGCGACTGACCGGGTTGTACCAACTGACCCAATTGTACATTTACTTTAGAAACCCTACCATCTTGCGGTGCTGTAATAACGGTATAAGATAATGTGAGTTTTGCGTTCTCTATATCGGCCATGCGCTGCTTGATGGTGGCCTCGGCTACACCTGTCTGCTGTGCTGTAGCATTGCTTTGCGATGATGCTGCGCCTGCCTGGCGTATAACGGCATTCTTTTGGTCGGTAAGTACCTGCAACTGACGTTCGGCGGTCAGTTTAGCGGCCTCGGCCTGCTCGTACTGCTGTTGTGTAATGGAATGGTCTTTTATGAGGTTGGCGTAACGTTCATAATCTTGCGTAGCACGCTTCAGCGTTATTTTGGCGGCTTCTATCTGTGCATCGGCTGTGCGCACGTTGGCTTCGTAAGCGGTTACATTGGCTCTTGAAGCCGATGTGCTGGCATTGGCTACGTGCAGGCTATTTTCGGCGGTTTTCAGTGCGGCCTCCATTTGCTGTAGGTGTATTTGCTCGCTACGGCTATCCAGCACTACCAGCGTATCGCCTTTTTTTACAATCTGATTGTCTTTTACCCGCACCTCGGTAACATAGCCCGATGTGCGTGGAATAACCGGGCTAATATTGGCATCAATCTGCGCATCGTCGGTTTCTTCGTGATGCTGAGAGTGGATATACTTGCTGACACCAAAAATACCACCACCTATCACCAACACCGACAAAATGATGATAAACCTTTTGTTGGATGCCTTTGGTGCTTCGTTCTCGGAATGATTTTTATTGCTCATGGATTGTCGTATTTACTATTCTTCGTGTTTTTGTTATGTAGTTAATGTGTTGATTACTTTTGGGTTGCGGGTTGCTCTGTACCAAGATTAAGCACACCAGCGGCTTTTTGCAGTTTCTTGTAGGCCACCATTGCATCTGCTTTAGAGAAAGCATAGTTGAGGCGAGCCTGTAGTTGTGCTACATCGGCATCGAGGAGATCGGTAGTGGTGGCCAGATTGTTGTCGTATTTATTCTTGGTAATGCGGTAGTTTTCATCGGCCTGTTCTACAGACTGGGCAAAAACTTTTGTTTTTTGGGTGCCGAGAACATAGGAGTGATAGGCATGTGTTACCTCTAGCCGAACCTGGTCTGATATGATACCCTCCATTGCCTCGGCCTGATGCAGTCTTGCCTTTGCGGCTTCTACTTTAGAACCCGTCTTCCACAGAGAGCTTACATTGTATTGCAAGCCTACGCCCACATTCAGTGCGTTGGTAACGGTGAGAAAAGAGGGGATGTCGGCACCGATGTAGCCACCGGTCAGGGCCAGTCCGGGCCAATATTCGCCCTTTGCTGCGTTTACGCCCACTTTTGCGGCTTGTATACGGGCACTGAGGGCCGATTTGTCCTTTCGTTGTTCCAGTGCTATTTTTTCCCACTGTGCTACACTGCCGGCATCGGGCATGGCTTCCATACCGGTTGTATCGGGCTGTATTTCTGTACCTTCTGCCAAGCCCAGTTGCAGTGCCAGATTCATGGCGGCAATCTTCAGGTTGCTTTCGGCTTCCAGCAATGCCAGCTCTACGTTCGACTTTTGCAGTTGCACTTTTAATAGGTCGTTACGGGCCATCAGGCCGTTTTTCTCCAGATTGGTAAAGTCTTTTACGCGGGCTTCTTCCCTTTGCAGGTTTTCCTTTACCAGCTCTACCGAGCGTTTGGCCTTGTATACATTGGCAAAGGCATTTATGGTAGTTTCTATCACCTCTTGCCTGTCGGTTTCTGCATCAAATTTTGAGGCCTGCTCCAGATATTTTGCCGACTCTATGCCGTACTTGATTCTGAAACCAGAGAATACGGGAAGAGTAGCGGTAACCATGCCATATGTAAGTTGGTCTACCTTGGGCATGCCACCACCCGATTCCTGACCGGAACTTTGGGAGCTACCCAGTTTCACTTTCAGGTTTACATCGGGCGTATTGAGCCGCAGGTAAGAGCCAGATGCCTTCAAATCGGGCAATCTGCGTTCGTTTGCTTCCCTGAGGTTGGCATGTGCTTCGGCTGTTTTGGCGGTGGCTATTTGCATACGGCCACTGCTTTTCAAACCCATTTCAATAGCCTCTGTCAGCGTCAACTTTTTTACCTGTTGCGCCCCGGCACTAAGTGTACCCGCCGCCATGGCAGTTGCCATTGCCATTACGAGTTTATGTTTATGCTTCATTTGTCAGTATTACTTTGAAAAGATTTTTCAGATAAGTTGTTAGTTTTTTGCGCAGGTAGTTGTTGTATTCGGTTTCGGTAAGATGTTCCAGATTGTTTGTTTCTATATAAAACCGTTTTGTTATCATCATCTGGCTCACAATACCTATGATGGTGTTCATCATTAGTACGAGGTCTACATTTCTTTTGAATTCGCCCTTTTTTTGTCCCTCACTGATGAGCCTGCGTATGGAAACAAGATTTTTCTTCTTTAGTTCGTGTATAAAACCTGCTACCACACCCGGCTTGTCGGTAATTTGTTCCAACATCATGATGCGGTGAAAATTGGGCTGAGACAAGAACTTTTCTACATAGTCTTCTATCAGAATGTTCACCTTTTGATGCGCCGTCATGTTTGACTCTGCAAGCAAGTTCTCTACCTTCAGCCGCATCTTCTTGGTTTTCTCCTCAAACACGGCCTCCATCAGTCGCTCTTTAGAGCCAAAGTAATAGGAGATCATAGCCACATTTACGGATGCCTCTTGCGCAATATCTCGTACCGATGTACCATCAAACCCCTTTACGGAAAACAGACGCTCTGCTGCGTTGATAATACCCAATTGCTTTTCGTTGAACTCCATTAGCCTGCCTTGATAATCTGGCACAAAATTAAACAAACGTTTGAATTCAAACAAACGTTTAATTAATTATTACAAATGCCGCGATTGTTAAAAACTATAGGGAAGCAACAGAAAATAGTGGGCATATGGGAATGGACACTGATGTACAAAAGGCAAATAATGTAACTTCGCAATCCAAAATAACAGATCGGAATGCAGCATCTGCAAATGGTAGACCTAAAACGTCAGTACCAAAAAATAAAACCAGAGATAGACACCGCCATACAAGGTGTAATAGATAGTACGCTGTTTATAGGCGGTACCGAAGTGAATGCACTGGCGGGCGAGCTGGCTACCTATGTGGGGGTGAAGCATGTAATACCCTGTGCCAATGGTACCGATGCCCTGCAAATAGCCCTGATGGCACTGGACCTGAAGCGGGGCGATGAAGTAATAACGCCCTCGTTTACCTATATAGCTACGGTAGAGGTGGTGGCCTTGCTGGGCATTACCCCGGTATTTGTAGATGTGCACCCCGATGCTTTTACGATGGACCCGGAAGCGCTACGGAAGGCTATAACCCCCCGTACAAAGGCGATAATACCCGTGCACCTGTATGGGCAAAGTGCCGAAATGGAAGCAATTATGTCTGTAGCTGCCGAGCATGGCATACCTGTAATAGAAGACAATGCACAAGCAATAGGTGGTAGCTACACCTACGCTGATGGCAGAACGGTGAAAACAGGGTCTATGGGGCTGATAAGCTGCACTTCGTTCTTCCCGTCTAAAAATTTGGGTTGTTATGGCGATGGTGGTGCTATTTTTACCAATGATGATGCACTGGCAGAAAAACTGCGCATGATAGCCAACCACGGACAAAAGGTACGCTACTACCACGAAATGGTGGGCTGCAACAGCCGGCTGGATGCTATGCAGGCGGCCATACTGCGCGTGAAACTGCCACACCTTGATGCATACAATGCGGCGCGCCGAGCGGCGGCCGACTTTTATGACAATGCATTTGCCCAACATACAAAACTGACTACCCCCTACCGTGCGCCATGGTCTCATCATGTATTTCATCAGTACACGCTGAAGGTAAATGGATTTGACAGAGATGAGCTGCATCAACAACTGGCTGCCCGTGGCGTGCCATCTATGATTTACTACCCGGTGCCATGCCATAAACAAGCTATGCTGAAACCATGGGGTACTGAAAATATGGTACTGCCTGTAACTGATGCGCTGAATGGTTGCGTGATATCGCTACCGATGCATACAGAACTTACTACCGAAGAACTTACGTATATTACACAAGCTGTTTTGGATATAATAGGCTAACTACTACTACATGAACATAATAAAGACACCTATTGAGGGATTGCTGATACTGGAACCTAAGGTGCATGGCGATGCGCGTGGTTATTTCTTTGAAAGCTACAATATGCGCCAGCTTGCCGACCTGACGGGATATGATACTCCATTTGTACAGGACAATCAGGCACGATCGGTAAAAAATGTATTGCGTGGCCTGCACTACCAGAACCACCCTACCCCACAGGCCAAACTGATAAGGGTACTGGAAGGAGCCATATGGGATGTAGCACTGGATATACGCAAAAACAGCCCCACGTACGGGCAATGGTATGGGTTGGAACTATCGGCCGAGAATAAGCTACAATTTCTGATACCGCACGGTTTTGCACACGGCTATGCCGTACTGTCTGAAACATCGGAAGTGTTTTACAAATGCGATAATTTCTATGACAAATCGGCTGAGGGTGGTGTGTACTTTAACGACCCTGCGCTGAATATAGACTGGAAGATAGATGTATCGAAAGCAATTATTTCGGAAAAAGACCAGAAACAACCATTGCTGAAAGATGCTGTGAACGGGTATCTGTAGCAAATGAGTACAATAACAAGAAAGTGGCTGATGGTTGTAGACTGTGAGCCACTTTTTTTATACAATTCTCTAAAATAGTCTCGTCTACAAGAAATGGGCGGAAAATGCATAGGTTTCATCCTGTGTAAAGCATGTAAAATTGATAACACAAGTTGGGCGCAGTAACCCGTAAACCTTAGCATGTATTTGTTGAGGGTCTGTTTCGAAGAAAACGGGAATACACAATAGAGATGTTGCAAAACAGTATTGCCACCATTCATTACCATTATTTCCTCTTCGAAAAAGGAAATTGCGGATAAATAGCCAACTAGTCAATGGCGTTCACTTCTCTTATCAATGGAGTAATTCTAAAAAAATCTTCTATCTCATAATCAACAGCCCAATAATTTATCAAGTCTACAAAAGCTTCTTTTTCTGACTTTAGCAACTTCCCAATTTCATACCATCTATTATCTCTGTCTAAAACATTTTCATTCAGATAATCATCATAAGAAGCAAGGATAATGGACATTACAGCATATTTCATTTCAATGGGCAATTCATTTTCCTGGTAATAAGAAATGAATTCATCAACTCTATTTTTATCTGCCAACTCTACATCCCAATCTTGTTCTGAACCCGAATATGGCAATGATAACTTCTTACATAATTGCACTTTTGTCTCATTACTTAAAATCACAATAAAGTCTTTAGGGAATTAATGGACCTGCAATTACAACTGTATACACCAAATATACGAGATTTAAGGGAGTTCTTCTCTTGGAGCAAAATGCATCAGCCACTTTGTAAGAAACACTTATCTATCTACATACTTTAAAACCCAGTTTAATGAATCAGGAAATGAATAACCGTATTTTTAAATTCTTGCGGTGTTATGAACAAGTAACTCAACCCGCTATTCTTATTGTAATATACCACTGGAAAGCTCTTCTCAATCAGTTCCTGCGTAGAAGTGTAGTCTTTTTATGGAGATCTTCTATTGTCATTTATGAGTTTCTGATTCACAACATATTGATAAAATATCTTTGTATCACCTCCTGTTTTAGGCAAAAACTTACACTGAACAATTATCGCATTTGTCAATTTGAGATTATTTAATAATTTATCTGCTTGACGATTAGCAAAATAAAAACAACAACAATATAAATCGCAAATACACCAAGTATAACAATGTTCCTATTCATTGTGCATTATTGAATATATAAGTTACTCCGGCTATGTACCGTTCTACAATTACTGCATCAAAAACACTACAAAAAAACTCTGTGATGAATCTACATATTATTGACGTAATGCTTATACATCATCAATAATAGCCCTTAAAGGCTACAACATCTCGGCACATGTTTGCCACATACAATATGCAAATAACAGAGCGGGTGCCATCGCTCTTGCGATGTGTACCCGCTCTGTTATTTGTAGAGTGGACAGGGGGAATGTAGAACCTTTTGTTTATAGATTTGGTGAAAATTTATGAAGCAGCAAAGAGATTAAATATATTACTGCTGTTGTGCAAATCATGCAAATAAATAAAATATTAATAATTAAATTTTGCATTTTACAAGAACCCACAGCCAATATGTTGTCAACGCAACTTAAAAATTGTGTATGCACTACATAGATATTTTCCAACCCCAAAGTGTTGTTTTCAGAGGCAGAGTTGTGAATACCAACTGAGTTAACGAGTTGGTGCGAAATAGCTTATATCAGTTATCAATATACTTAATAGCCATTACAACACGCCTGTTCCTCGCTCGTCCTTCTCTGGTATCATTACTATCTATCGGTTCGTCGCTGCCATGACCTGTAGCAATAAGGCGGTCTGCGGGTACCCCTTTCTTTAGGAAGTAGTGCTTCACTGCTTCCGCGCGCTGCCTTGACAGGCGTTTGTTCAAGCTACGCGTGCCTGTTATGTCAGCATGTCCATCTATACGCAACACAGCTGATTCGTCACTCTTCAACACTTTTACCGCGTCGTCTATTATATGATAAGATCTTTTCGCGATCACAGATGTTCCTGTCTCGAACTGAATCATATCTACGTTCAATGTACTCCTCTTTGCCGAAGGGCAACCAGCATTCTCAGCAGGTCCGGGTACATCGGGGCATTTATCTTTACTATCAGGCGTGCCGTCATTATCCCTGTCCGGACATCCATTGAACTGCGTAAGACCCGCACTCTCAGGACATTCATCCTTCGGATCTGCAATCCCGTCACCATCGGTATCGGGACAGCCCATCATTGCCACCTTACCCTTCTGGTCCGGACAGGCATCTTCCATATCGGCTATGCCATCACCATCCTTGTCAGGGCATCCCCGCAGGGCAGGCAAGCCTGCCATAGACGGACAGCCATCATTCCTATCTATCACACCATCTCCATCAGTGTCAGGACAACCCTTGTATTTCACCAGCC
Source organism: Chitinophagaceae bacterium (assembly GCA_021151685.1). GTDB lineage: Bacteria > Bacteroidota > Bacteroidia > Chitinophagales > Chitinophagaceae > Nemorincola. The sequence continues at coordinate 18,260 of JAGKWS010000051.1, read as the reverse complement.
CTTTTAGATCGGGGCAGTCATCATCTATGTCCATCACACTGTCCATATCACGGTCGGGGCATCCCCTGAACCAGCGCAAGCCAGCCACATCCGGACAATCATCCCTGCGGTCAGGCACTCCATCTTTGTCTCTGTCCTTTGCGCCAACCAGGTAAATACGTAAGCCAAAGTTTACGCCATAGTTGGAAGCACTGACTACACTATTGCTTTTTACCAGGGAATTGTAGCTACCCACCCTATCTGTGATCCTGTATGAGGCAGTATTTTCATTCTTTAGCGACTGCTGCATGTAGTACACACCAAGGTTCAGTGCCACATGAGCCGACAACATATAGCTGGCAGAAGGGTTGACCAGTAGGCCCACTGACTTTGAACTGTAATTTACTTCTCCGCTCCTGTTCGCAGGTTCGCTAACCAAAGCCACATTATACCCCTGTATTTGGAGTTGGGTAAAGGCATCAGATATGTTGCTTTCAGGGTTCTTATCCGTATAGTTAGCTTTTGTGATAAGCCATGCGCCACCAGACGGAGCAGGTGAATTGTCGTAGAATGCAACAGGCGCACCGTTAACGAGCCTGTAATTATAGATGGCCTCATAGTCAAAAGTCGCATTCGTAGCATATTGTGTAGTCATCTGCGCGTTATAGGTCAACCCTGCATCGACCGTGAATCCCCACTTTTTTGAGAACATCGTTTTATACTTTAGCACAAACGGTATCTGCACATTGGTCATCTTCAACTCCTCTGTTATTGGCCTGTTTGCTGTAACGATCTGCCTAAACATATCTCCTCTGGAATCGGCAGACTGATATTCTATGTGGAAATTGTCCATTTCGAAGCTTCCTGATTGGCTGAAATACAGAAATCCAATACCTACACCAAAGTGCTTCTTCCTGCCAAAAAAATAGCCAAGTTGCACGTCGCCACCTGCCGATCTACCATCTTTGAAGCGAAGCTCACTTACATAAGGCTGGATGCTATTCAGATAGTTAGCTGCCATGTTTGCTGTGGTCATATTGTACCCGAGGATGCCACCTTTAAAGTTTGCATCTATGCACCATGCCGGAAGGCCTTCATTCCAGCTCTGTTTTGGGGCATGCTGCGCGTCTGTGTTTTGCCCATACGCAGTAGCTGCAAGTGCTACGGAACCCATCAAAATACTAAGTTTCATTATTTTACTCATAGTTTCTTGTGGCTTAAAGGCGAAAGGTGTTTTAGAAATACACAGTTCGCCGGTCAGAATTAATTACGTACAAGTTTTATTGTTGCCGCCTTGCCGCCACCATCGTAAACGGAGATCATATATAATCCGGGAGCCAGACCTGTAACGTCTAAATAAGTAGTAGTCTGTTCCAGGTAACCACCAGCAAGCTTCCTGCCAGCCATATCAGTTATATCATATACTGTGTTTTTGAAGCTTACGCCGGTCAGCTCCATTTTCACAATACCGTTAGCTGGATTAGGGTATACTTTGATGGTTGCTATTGTAGGATCGACATTCTGTACGCCAACTACAGTATTGTAGTAGGTCTTCTGACTGCAGCCATCTTTAGTGGTCATTACCCAATAAAGTTTATGCGCTACATCAAGCGCGCCAACATGGAAGTGTTGGTGTATCTGGCCTGGAAATATCACAGAATCAAGCGTGTTGATATCATCGTAGCCCCACTGATAGCCGTCTACTTCGTTGTCTCCGCATACCAGGTTCTCATTCACGAAATAGATAAGGGCCGGTGTGTGACTTATTGACGTGCTTACATTTACTTTAAAGGTGTCTCGTGCAAAGCAGGTAACAGATGGAACATTAGCTGTTAATATCACTTCGGCAGCACCTGCGGCATTGAATGAAACTAAGCTGTACTGATGTCCTGCCCCTTGCGCAACAATAATTGCATTGACCGCAGTCCAATTATATGCTACTGAATCTGGAGCTGGCGTTGACGCACCGAAGTTCTGGAACAAGGTATTGCCACATAGGGATGCGCCAGGGTGTATCGCTATTTCGGGAACTTGAGGTTTCGGATCGACGGTTACGGTCAAGTCCTGTGGTTCTGAGCAACCATTGGCGGTCAACATGAATCGGTAGTAGGTCTCCTTCTGAGCCTTTGTGGTGTTTGTCAGCGTCTCACTAATAGTTCCTGTGCCAGATGCCACTAAGGGAACAATACCGCCAACGCCAGCTCTCGTCCATGAGAAAGTAGTGCCCGGGGTTGCGGAAAGTGCCGTGTAAGTAAAGGGCGTTCCGGAACAAAATGTAGCAACAGTTGCAGTAGAGAGTTTTGGAGAGGGGTTGACAGCTACAATTACATTCTGTGTATTCAAACAGCCGTTTGCACGGAGTGTATCGGCGTATATGACATTTACAGGGAATGCTGTAGTATTAAACAGATGCTCAGACAATGCACCTGTGCCAGTTGCCGCCGGGTTACTCACTCCCGCTACAGCCGCGCGCGACCATGTAAATGTAGTGCCAGCAGTGAGCGAAGCAGGAACATAAGAATACAAAGCACTATCGCAGACAGTACCTGTGAGTGCGCTTGTAAGCACAGGAGTGGGATTAACTATCAGACTAATGCTATGGACATTTGAACATCCATTGGCCTTCAGCGTATCATAGTAGATAACTGTCAATGGGTTCGGTTGCGTATTGTCAAGAGTTTCTGAAATAGTACCTGTGCCAGAAGCAGACGGGTTACTGATGCCCGTTACTACGGGGCGGTACCAGCTGAAGGTGGTGCCAGCCGTAGCAGAAGAATGTAGATAGTTGAAAACAGTACCATCGCATACTGCTGAGGGAGTAGTAGTGCTTAACAGTTGTGGAGTAGGATTAACTGTTACCGTTACAGTTTGTGTATTAGAGCACCCACCTATACGGAGCGTGTCGGTGTAAGTTACTACAACCGGATTTGGGGTAGTGTTATCAAGAATTTCATTGATAGTCCCGATGCCAGTCGCTGCAACATTTGCTATGCCTCCTATTACATCCCTGCTCCAAGTGAACGTCACTCCGGGGGTAGCACTCGTCGGTACATAATTGAATAGCGAGCCATCACAGATAGGTGCCGCAGTATGCGTGCTCGTAAGCGAAGGAGTTGGGTACACCAATACATTTACGTTTTGTGTGTCAGCGCAGGCACTGGCAGTCAGGATATACACATAATTTACATTAACAGGGGCTGATGAGGTATTATCAAGGTTCTCCAAAGGGTTGCCTGTGCCGCTTGCAGCAACGTTGGCGATGCCGCTTATTGCAGCTCGGCTCCATGAGAATATTGTGCCCGGGGTTGTACTGGTAGGTGCATAGCTAAATAAGGCGTTGTCACAGATTGGAGATACAGTTAACGCACTCGTCAACTCCGGCTTGGGATGAACCGTTATAACAAATGTATCAGGAACACCGGTACATCCATTTGCAGATGGTGTTACGATCACAGAGGCCGAACTGGTTGCGGTACTTGTATTAATTGCTGCAAATGATGGAATTGACCCAACACCGGAAGCACCCAGCCCGATAGAAGTATTACTATTGGTCCATGCGAACGTTGTTCCGGAGACAGTGCTGCTGAACGTATACGCACCAGTGGGTTCGTTATGGCATAGTACATCATCAACCGGCATGCCGGCAACAGGTGTAGGATCTATTTTAATGGTGAATATCTCCTCTGCGCCTGGGCATCCATTTGCAATGGGCGTGACTGTTATGGTTGCCACCGAGGCTACTGTACCGGAATTTACTCCGGTAAAGGCCGCAATATTACCTGTGCCAGAAGCAATCAGGCCAATAGTTGTATTATCATTTGCCCATGTAAACGTTGTTCCGGTAACTGGTCCGGAGAAATCAATACCGGTTACATTAGCCAAGTTACAACTTACGACCGGAGTAATGGCATCGACAGTCGGAAGTGGGTGAACTGAAACGGTAGCGATCCCAGATGCAGAGTAAGTGCAAGTGCCAGACGTAACACTGACCAAACTGTACGTAGCAGACGAACTTAAAGGCCCTGTGCCAATTATATTAGTACCGCTGGCTCCAATCACAGTGGCAATTGGAGTGCCACCATTTATAGAATAGTTGACAGTATTACCAGGATCTGACGAAATAGTCACATTGCTGCTGGTATTATTACAAATGGTAGCCGTGCCAGATATTTCTACCGGCACCGTAGCCGGTTCGGTTAAAGCAACAGTATGTGTATAAGAACAGGAAAGAGCGTCTGTAACAGTACATGTATACGAGCCTGCTGTTAGGGATGTAGCTGTTGATGTGGAGCCACCGGCAGGCGACCATGAGTATCCATATGGAGCTGTACCGCCTGATACTGAAATGACGGCAGTACCATTGTTACCGTCATGGCAAGTGATATTAGCACTGGAAGAAGTAATAGCCGTTAACGCTACGGGCTGGATAATGGTTACAGTTTGTGCCCGGCTGCACATGTTTGCGTCTGTAACTGTGCAAGTATATGTCCCACCAGTAAGTTCCGTGGCTATAGCTGCTGTACCACCTGATGGGAACCATGAGTATGAAAGCGTGCCAGAACCACCACTTGCACTAACTTCAACAGAACCATTATTACCCCCATTGCAGCTCACATTTGTCTGTGATGATATGGATGAAGTCAAAGCAGTAGGCTGTGTGACAGTGACAGTCTGTGTGTGGCTGCATGTATTAGCATCTGTGATGGTGCAAGTATAGTTGCCAGCTGCAAGCCCTGTAGCCGTAGCGGCTGTGCCGCCCGATGGTGACCATGAGTACGAAAGAGTGCCCGCACCGCCACTTGCACTCACCGTAGCAGAGCCATTGCTGCCACCATTGCAGCTTACATTTACCTGCGATGATATGGACGAAGTTAAAGGTGCCGGCTGTGTAACAGTAACTGTCTGTGTACGGCTACAAGTGTTGGCATCTGTGATGGTACAGGTGTAGTTGCCCACCGAAAGCCCTGCGGCTGTAGCTGAGCTGCCGCCTGATGGTGACCATGAGTAGGAAAGTGTGCCCGTGCCACCACTTGCGCTAACCGTTACAGTGGCGTTACTACCACCATTACAACTGACATTTGCCTGCGATGATATGGATGAGGCCAAGGCCGCAGGCTGAGTAACAGTTACTGTTTGCACTCTACTGCATGTGCTCGCATCCGATACCGTGCAGCTATACGTGCCTGCCGCAAGCCCCGAGGCAGTAGCCGCTGTGCCGCCCGATGGTGCCCACGAGTACGAAAGTGTGCCAGTGCCGCCGCTGGCACTTATTGTTGCGGTACCATTAGAGCCTCCATTACAGCTAACATTTGTCAGAGAGGATATAGATGTTGTAATGCCCGTTGCCGGTTGCGTAATATTAACGGTTTGCTGTGCTGAACAGCCATTTGCATCGGTTACAGTACAGGTGTATGTACCTGCAGTCAAGGCATTTGCCGTAGAAGTAGTGCCGCTGGCAGGAGACCATGAGTAACTTAATGTGCCAGTACCTCCGGTAGCTGTGACAATAGCCTGCCCAGTAGCTGCACCGAGACAGGTAACATTTGTCTGTGTGCTTAGCGAAACGCTGACCGACGTTGACGGCTGGGTAACATTTGCGGTTTGTGTACGGCTACAGGTATTGGCATCTGTGATAGTGCATGTATATGTACCTGCCACAAGCCCTGTAGCTGTAGCTGCGGTGCCACCTGATGGTGACCATGAGTATGAAAGTGCTCCAGTACCGCCACTTGCGGTTACTGTAACAGCACCGTTGCTACCACCATTACAGCTCACATTTGTTTGTGAGGATATAGATGAAGTTATGGCTAATGGCTGTGTAACCGTTACCGTCTGTATCCCCGAACAAGAATTAGCATCGGTGATAGTGCATGTATATGTACCTGCCACTATACCTGTAGCTGTAGCTGCAGAGCCACCTGATGGTGACCATGAGTATGAAAGTGCTCCAGTACCGCCACTTGCGGTTACTGTAACAGCTCCGTTGCTACCACCATTACAGCTCACATTCGTTTGAGACGATACCGATGTGGAGATAGCCGATGGCTGTGTTACGGTTACTGTCTGTACCCTCGAACAGGAATTAGCATCGGTGATAGTGCAAGTATAGGCACCTGCCGTAAGGCCTGTAACTGTAGCAGCAGTACCTCCCGATGGAGCCCATAAATAAGACAGTGTTCCTGTACCGCCGCTTGCACTCACCGTAACAGTGCCATTGCTACCGCCGTTACAGCTCACATTAGTTTGTGAAGATATTGATGACGTTATCGCAGTGGGCTGCGTTACAGTTACTGTCTGCGTGGCAGAACAGCTATTGACATCAGTAACAGTGCAGGTGTAGTTGCTTGCTGTGAGGCCTGTAGCGGTAGCTGCGGAACCTCCTGATGGTGTCCATGAATAAGACAATGTTCCTGTACCACCGCTTGCACTTACCGTAACAGCACCATTGCTGCCCCCATTACAGCTCACGTTAGTCTGTGATGAAATGGATGTAGATATAGCCGTAACGGATACATTCACAACCATATCAGAACTTGCTGCTCCATCGCTAACTCTGATCGTAAATACATCTGCACCCGAGTAGCCAATTGACGGTTGATACGTTATTGTGCCACCTGGGGTGATATTCGTACTTCCAGAAGATGCCGATGCGGAAGTGAAAGTGAGTGTACCATGTGCGGGCGCGCTTTGTTGTGTCCATGCGAGTGTTTGGCTGGCATCCGTATCATTTACATGCAACAGCGAACTAATGTCGGTCGGCCCTGCATTTCGGCAAACAGTGAGCAATTGCGGTGACGATAGAATATAGGTCGGAGTCATATTCGACCCTACCGATACCTGCACATCGTCGGTCGCTGTGCAACCTGAGGCATTGGTTCCAGTTACTGTATAAATTGTTGTAGTTGTTGGCGATGCAACAACAGAGGCACCTGTGGTAGCGTTCAGCCCAGTTGCCGGCGACCAGGTATAGGTAACCCCACCCGTAGCAGTTAGTGTTGTACTGCCTCCCGAGCCGATAACAACATCGCTGCCAGCATTTACCGGAGTGCTAGTGCCCACCGTGAATGAAATTGTTACCTCGCCATTGCCTGAGAGCCCTGTGCCACTGGTGGATGTGGTACCAGTAAGGGAGGCATCGACATAATTAGAACCGCCAGCGCCACCGCCAGCTCCTGTGCTATAATTTTGAGAGCAAGCACTCGTTCCATAAGTGCCACCGCCGCCACCGCCGCCCCCTATATAGCCGCCGCCGCCGCCGCCGCCACAAACCCTGTAGAGGGGAGGTGTAGTTGATGGTCCGGCGTAAAAACTGATCTTTCCTCCGTTCCCGCCATAGCCATAGCTGCCATTACCGCCTGTAGACCCCATGGCCAAAGGACAACCATCTCCACCAGCACCACCTGTAGCTGCAGTTCCTCCCCTGCCGCCAAGCAGGGTCTCTGCCGGTGAGGCACTTGTCCAGCTCGCGCCATTCGTCCCATTGCCGCCGCCGCCTGCACCACCATTGCCGCCATTTGTAGCAGTGGTCCAATAACCGGTGTTACCACCACCACCACCACCACCAGCTACTAATATTCTGCTTGTGATGGTCGCATCATTTATCCTTATATCGCTGGCCCCGCCACCTGCGCCAGAAAGATTTGCTCCATTACCGCCACCATTAAAGCCGCCTACTGTGTCGACGGCAGCTCCTCCAACAAAAACGTAGTATACCTGCCCGGGCGTTACCGTGGCAGTACCTGTTGCCGTACCTCCCAATGCTCCGGTACCGGCGGTGCCGGGCAGGTTAACATCTGTTGTTCCATTAGACCCTTTTGCGCCCTTTGCGGTCATCGTCATTTGCGATACACACGAAGGAACCACAAATGACCTTGAACGCCCTGTATAACTGTAGGTGCCTGTATATGTAGATCCCGAATTGACTACGGCAACTTGTACAATTGCAATGTCTGTGCATCCGCCGGTAGTAGTACCGCTAACTGTATAAACGGTAGTGGCTGATGGTGTCGCTATGACTGTTGCTCCGGTAGTTGCGTTAAGCCCTGTGACAGGTGCCCATGTATATGTTGTACCTCCGGTTGCAGTTATAACGCCGCTACTGCCTGGTGTAACGAAAATATCGCTTACATTTAGTCGTTCTATAGAGCCAGCAACACCCACTTTTTTTGTAGCAGCCCCATTGCTGGCTACGCTAATGCTATCTGGTCCTCCCCAGCCAAACGAAGATGACATGCGGACATAAATTGTGGTAGCATTTACTATGCCGCCGGTTTGTGTTAGCGTCACACTGTTTGTAAAACCACTACCGCTGGTGGTGCTCACCTGAAAGTTAGCCGGGGCAGACACAGATACATTGCCTGAAAGATAATATCCGCTAACTGTGAAACTTTGTTGGGCACTTGGTGCTCCAGTACATGCTCCAAACGCAGACATGCTACCCGAAACAGACACAGTAGGTATTGGTGTAAATCTGAAAAGAGTATTGACGGCCGGTACAACACTACCGGAAACAGCGCACGTAGCACTATTGGCGGTACCTGCAGTAGTTGAAGACCAGCTGGAAGTGGTAGTTCGGTTCAGAAAAGTTGAATTGTTAGCACCCCTCAGCCCAACCTGAGCAGAACCGGCAGTACCCGTATTGGTAACGGTGCTATATTTAAACTCTACGATATTGGTTGTTTCTTTGAGCAGAACCTGAAAAGAAAAAGTCTGCCCTGTACCGCCCAGAAACCGCATATTCTTCCATTCGGCAGTGAAAATACGGTTGGGGCTGGTACCGGATGTTAAATAACTCAATTGAGACGTAGACGCACTACCTTGTAAGTCTGCTGAAAAAGGCGCAGCGACCTCAAAACCTGAGTTGCTGCTGGATATTGAAGAATTAGTAGTAGTTCCCGGGTTGGTCGTCCCAAAACTCACGTAGCCATTCTCGCTCAGGTAAATTTGACTATACAATGTTCCATTAAATCTGAATGAGAAAGGGAGTGTCACAGAAAATGTAGCGTCATTCATCGTAACGCCAGACGATACTACCGTGGGACTTGAAAGCGCAGAATAGGTATTTGTAGTATATACAAAAGAGTAGGGCATTGATTGTGCTACAACATTCTGCATGATGCAGCACATTGATAATAGCACCATCGCAATACTCTTGTATATTGCCCGGGCGAATAATGAGTACATAGTTTTATTCATAAACATGTGATCTTATAAATTGTTTAATGTTGAACAATAACTAGCTGATATGTCCCATCCTGGTGGCAGCCATGATCATTCCAGCTATGTTTTTAACCCCTAACTTTCTAAAGATGTTCTTTCTGTGGTTCTCTACAGTGAAATACGAAATAGATAGTTTCTCTGCTATCTGATGTGAAGTAAGCTCTTCTGCAACAAGATTGATTATTTCGACCTCACGTGCGGAAAGTATAACAGCATCGGGAATGCGATATTTTGATGTGAGAAAATGGTATTCTTTTGGCAAGTGTACTTTCCCATCAAAAACCATTTTGATGCACTCAAGGATATCCTCCTCCCGCTGCTTCTTATTTACAAAACCCTTCACCCCCAGAGACAAGAGGTTTTCTACCAGCATTACAGAACTAAGTGAAGTGAGGGCAATGATATTCAGGCTTTCATTTGTATTATGGAAGTACTCGAACAATTCAAGACCTGAGACATCTGGCGCAGAGACATCAAGAATAAGCGCATCAAGGTCAAATAGCGGAATTTTCGTAATAAGTTCGGCCTTAGAGGTGCAGGTGAACTTTACATCTATGCCATTGCGTCCTAAAAAATCAGACAGGCCCTTTGCAGAGAAGGTATGATCGTCAAATATGCCAATTTTGATTTGTTCCACATATCAAAAGTAGCACTACCCAAACTATAAAGAATGACTGAAAACAGCTATTTATCCCGGAAGATTATGGTAAATGTTGTCCCTTTTGACAATATACTATCTACCTCTATGGAGCAGTGATATTTCCGAAGCAGCTCGGAAACCATGTATAATCCCATGCCGAAGCCGGGTTCCAATTTAGTTCCGAAAGAAGACACTACATTTTTTTTAAATATCTCATTGATCTTTTCCTTGTCAATACCAACGCCTTCGTCAGTAATTTTCAGTTGCGTTGTTGAAGCATTATAAGATATGGCGACAATAGTATTTTCATAACTAAATTTAATTGCATTCGACAGGAGATTTCTTAATACTATGCACAATACCTCGAAAGGAATGTCTAATTCCGTCTGCTCTATGTTGCTGCGCTGAAATGTAATTTGCTTAGCGGCTGCCATATCACGCAACTGGCTCAGTATCTCATTTACGGCCAGTCTCAAGTCGGCCTTATGCTCCAGATGTTGCTGAGTCAAGTCTATTTCCGCTTTCGACCAATTCAGAATATTCTTCAATATCAGCTGCGTACTATTGAACTGATCTTCGACCTCATCAATATATTTGGTCAATGTAGGATCTTCAGTATTCCTCAGCTTTTTAATGAGCAAACTCAAAGTAAGGAGAGGTGCATTGAAGTCATGAGAAATAACGTAGAATATTTTTTGATTAAGAGTATTCAGCCTGTTCAGATCGCTATTTGAAGACTCTATAATTAACTTTTTTCGTTTCAGTTCGGTATTGAGTTTATTGACCTTATAGGCATAGAAAAGAATAAAAAGGGCCATAATAACTACACCACCTAAAATAGCCAAAAGAACATTCCGTTTCGAAACACTTATCTGTTCTGCCAACTGTAATTCGTTTATCTTTTCATTCGATTGTTCCAATTCATACACTGATTGAAGATTGGCGATTTCCCTGGTTTTCTCTAAGCTGGCAAGACTGTCGTCGTATTTTTTTGTAAGTTCCATCAGAGCTACTACTTTCTTATAGTTCCCTGCTTTTTTATTCACTTCGGTCAATTGTTCATAAATGCCTCTAACCAGGGATTTATCGCCTACCGACGTTGCCACACTGAGTGCTTCTTCTAACTGAACGATCGCTGCTTTCAGATCTTTAATTGCCGTTATAGGAGCTATGTTGACCAATATATTAGCATACTCTTCGGGCATCTGTTTTTCTTTAGCTATCCTGAGTGCATCGTTCAGATATGTTAGTGCTTTTTCGTTATTGTTATATTTGGCGTAGACAATTCCCATATTAAGGAGAGAGTACATATATACATCTATGTATTGTTCCTGATCAGCTTTAGACAAAGCTTGCTGAAGGTAGTATAAGGCCGAATCCAGGTTGCCTTGTTGCCCATAAGTAATAGCGATATTATTGTATGCATTGCATAGTGCATTGATGTCCCCAGTATCTTTTTTGGCGATCTCAATTAATCTATTGTAAAACTCCAGTGCTTTCTTAGTATTACCTGTGTTCTGATATAGTAACCCAATATTCGTGTATGTATTATTCAGTCCGTCGTCATACTTAATATCCTGGAATATTTTTTGAGCCTTAATAAAGTATATCAGGGCAGAATCCCAATTACCCTTTCGTCCTTCTATAGTGCCGAGTGAGTTGTAAGCCAATCCTACTCCTCTCATTTTATTTAATGCCAAAAACAAATTAAGAGCTTCTAATTCTCTCTTTTTTGCCGTCAATAGGTTACCATGACTGGCATCCAGTACACCGAGTAATTGAGTGAGGGTAGCAACACCTGCCTTATTCCCATTTGCAGAAAACTTCCTAACCCCATAATTTAAATAATAATATGCCGAGTCTGGTTGGTAAAATTTGTAGTATGTATATATATTGTAATAGATCTCAGCTTTGTTCGTATCGTGAGCCGTCTCTAACGAAGCGATAAGTTGGGATATATTTTTCTGAGAAAATGATGCATGTGGTATAATCATCCCAACAATAAAGAGAATTACCAATTTCAAGCATGGTCTAAAAATTGAAGGTGCCCTATTTGACAACAGCATAAGAGGTAAATGTAGAAATTTATGCACAAAATGTCAATATTGCTGCATCACATAGACCTATGTAAAACAGTATTTTATAGATATAATGACATCTGCAATCTTTTTTCGAACTTCTAAAGAAGGCAGACTGAACCTCCAATCGCTACTTGTGCTTTTTTCTTTTGCATCTGGAATTATAAACCCTTCAAAGGGCATATATCGACCATCCTGCATGTCTTCCGGGAATACGCCATAATCATCAACTCCCCTTGAAATTGTAATACGTTCCTTCGTTACTGTATTTTCCAGAATTGCATCAAAAGTCTCGTAAGGGCCAAGAACGGCAGGTATAGAAACTGAAATCGACTTAATTTTCATAACACTTGCTTTGTTATTGCCAATCGAATTCCTGGAAATATTGAACTCTAGAAAATCTTTAGTATCTTGAATATAATGAATATCTTCCTCTTTACATTTACCTCCAATAAACTTTTGCCAGTCGCAACATTCTACATTTTGTTTTAGTGACAAAACCTTTTCAGCCTGTTGTTTGCGAACGTTCTTGTTCAGGTATGCATTTTGCATAGTTGCCAAGGCAAGCTTCAGCGATTCGCCGGCCAGTAGTCCTTTTTTTACGCTGTCCCAGGCATTCGCAGGTATAAAACTCCCCTGCTCACTATCAGTCAAATCAAGTTCGTAATTGTACGCTGCCTGTAACTTGTGCAACCCGGTTAGAGCCAACTGATAGGCTGTGAAATAAAGTGACGACATTTTTCCGCTCATCCAGCTAAATAGTTCTGCATTAGTGAATTTGGTATTGAGATAGCTAAGTATTTCGTTGGCTTGTTTTAGCTGGAGGTGGTACAGATTCCTGTTTTCAATTGCGATGTTTAAACGGATTTGCGCAGCTTCAATGCTCTTATTTAATTGATTCAAGGACAGAAGACTCTGCTCCTGTTGAAACCGCCATTCTTCGTTGCGCCGTGTGTATTCGGCTTGTGTAGCCAGTATTTGCGAGGTGGTTTGCAAACCCGAAGCAAGGTCGGCGTAGCCAGCTGCGACTGTAGATACTGCCTGTCCGAACTCCATTCCTCCATCTGCCAGGCCAAAAATATTAGGCATTAGATAAGCCACTACGGCTCCGGTATGAGTAACGGCCCCGGCAAACTGATAAGTAGCTGCGCTTGCACTCAAGCTAAGACTCTGTATCTCTTGCGGCAAGTTTCCCTGACGAATTAAACTTGAATAATAATTATACTGAGCCTGTGTCAATTCAGAGCTTTTTCGCAGGGATTCCACTTCTTTAGTAGCTTCGCTAACCTGATAATCATATAGTTTTTTAGTAACATTAAGCAGGTTTACCTGGTGGGTGGCCTGCAAAGCTTGCAACTGTTCATTGTCTTTCTGGATAAGCGCATTGTAAAGTTGGTTGCCGAATTCAGCCACCATGTATATTATTGTTTCAGTAGCTGGGATCAGGTCACGGAAACGATAAACTGTTCTGCCTGAATATAGTTCCGCGATTGTGTTTGGATTTACCCGGCTGTTTCTTAAACTCAGCACTAAACGCCATGGTTCTGCCGCAGCATCGTTCGTGGAAGGCAATTGACGTTCTCCATTAATATTCAAGCCATTGCGTAATTTATAAAGGCGGTCACTAACCCAATCCCATAGCGACTTCAAATCGCGATTAGTTGGTTTCGCAAAGCTTGTGCTTATATCTTGTACATATTCATATATCCTTTTATTTTCTTTTTCATACACACTTTCCAAATCCTTTACATTGGGCTTGCCACCTAGCAAGTCTTCTGCTTCAAAATACAGTTGCGTGGCAGCACTAAGGCTTTCCCAACTTTCCTGCATGAATTGCCTGTCAGCGGCATCAAGGATAAACCGAATGTACTGTTCCAGTGTCCATCTCATATATACTTCCGGATTATTGTCGGCGATGAGATCGGGATTGAGCGTGTTAGTTTTTCCAGTTGTATCAACCGTGGTTAGTTGCGCCCATTTAGGTATGAAGTTTATAGTTTGTGCCGAAGAACAATTGATTCTGTCTTTGTCACAAGATATCATCATACCATCGTTAATGTATATATCCAATTTATCTGGCGATGAAAAAATGCCACTGGCTTTTTGGTACTCTATGTTCAAAAACGCATGAACAATATTCCATACATTTCCTCCATCTGATGACATTATGTAATACAAACTTTCTGTTTTCTTTACTATTTTCATGCCAAGTATGTAAAGCAATTTATCCGAGTCATTGTAGGTAATATATGGCTGTGTAGTAGAAGTAAAACCAGTGTCGACACCATTGGAAAGACATATCTTATTATCTGCCTTATTCCAAACTATACTCAGATAGCCGGTCTTACAATCATAGAAAGGCAAGTACTGCCATACTTCCTTTTTATTCTTTTCTTCTACCCCCAACGCATTAAACACTTTGTGGTACCAGTTCCTGGAAGCAGAGTACTGAAAGCTGCCTGCCAGAGAAGCAGCTACAGCCATCGGGGCATGGAAAAACAACTCGCGGGCATATATACCAAATGGGCCGGAAAAGTTAATTTTGTTGTCACTATCTTCTTTGGGTGGAAGCACAAATTGCAGGTCTGGATTCAAGTCGGAAAATTTGGTTTTTGGTAGTCCAAGTTCATCTCGTTGTGTTGCGCAGGATATGATTTGTACGCCTTTATCGTTGGCATTCTGAAGCAGTTGATTGATTGATGATGAAGTAAGTCGTTCAACTTTAAAAGTAGCATTCAATTCAATAGGAAGATTCTTGAAAGTAATGCCTTCATCATGAATTACAAATGCATCCAAATAGTCAGTAGGTATATTCACTGAAAATATATAAGTAGCATTACCTGTATTAATTAAAAATGACCCTATCCGATTCCTAATCGTAGAAAAAAAATATAATTTTTCAGGTGCAGAAATTATTGAATGCATGATGTCCTTTGTATTCGGAAAATAAGTATCAACTATAATGTTTTTATACTCGAATAGACCAACATCAGTAAATCCTATATTTAATACAGGACAGATTTTGGGAGATGATAAAGTAGAGAGATCAGGGAAACAAAGACTTTTATTATTTTTTACTATGACAGGATTCAAATTAGAGTCCAGCAAAGAAGGCAACAAACAAAAAACGGATGTATAGTCGTCTGTTATTCTGCATGCCTTGTCAATATTATCAGAAATTGTATCTTGAAAATTACGGAGTTTACCATCAGAAGCCGCCTGGACATCAAGACGAGGTTTGTAGGTATCCACTTTAATGTTTTGGCTGAGAAAAGGACCGATGAAGCAAACGATAAATCTGCTATCGAAACCTTTTACAGTTTGTACTCCAGGTTTTTTCCAATAGAGATTGGAAGGATTAAATATTTTCTTTATTTTTTCTCCAATTGGAACTCCCTCTTTGTCACTCCCCCAATTCAAAAGTTCACTGCCTGCTGCAAGGTCAATATAAAAGGGTGCTTCTAAAATTGTTTTAGGAGTTGTCCAGGAACCATCTAAGTTCTGGTAAATGGCTTTTATCACAGCACTATGAAGGGTGTATTTGCCATTTCCCCCATTAACCGTTTGGTCGGTGTCACTAACGGAGCTTAATTCGCTCCAAAAAATGTTCAAGCGATTAAATGCATACACTGCCGAAACAGTTTCGGCATGTATACTGCATTCAATTTTCTCCCAAGGGAACCAGGTAGAACGATCATTTTCGGTATCGCACTCTTTGCGAGAAAGGTAAAAGGTGTTTTCTTCTTTTGGTGATTTGGAAACCATGAAAAAAGTTTCCACCTCTTTCCCATACAGTTTGGAATAGGTTTTGAAACAAGAAGCATCCACAATCTTCGCGTTTTCCAGATTCACCCATTCGTCCAGGTAATTGAGCACAGCGGTTTCGGCCTGCTCTTCGGTAAGCTCATTTTTACCCAGTTCATTTGTAAGTTCTTCAAACTGAGGAGTAGCTGTGGTACGCACAGTGGCCTGCAAATAATTTTCGGGATAGGCTTTTATCAGTTGTTCTGCTTGCCATCCATCAAAGCTGGCAACCCACTGCCATTCTGATGGTGTAATTTTCTTTAAACAAGCTGCATCCACTTTTTCCATTCCGCTTTTGCAACGGGTTAAATACGTTTGCACCGCATCAGTAGCTTCCTGTAACGGGGATATTTGCATGATGCCACTCATTTCTACATCGCACAACAAGAAATCTGACAGGTGATCGGGGGTGTTTATATCTACATAGCCACGTTCTTGGTTAAAGTACCAAAGGACTGATTGCACCAGGCTATCACGCTCTTTTTCAAGCACTTCGCCCAAAGCATTTTTATAGCGTTCCTTTTGTCCGGTGCTGTTCAGCTCCTGCAGTTCTACTTTAAATCCTTCGGCTTGTTCCGTTAAATTTTTCCAATCTGTTGTGTCTATCAGTTGTGCGAATTCATTCAGGGTAATTACAGAAAGGGTATATTGTTGGGCTGCAGCAAAACAATGCCACAGCTTTTCAATCTTAGTAACTACTTTTACTGGAGTGATTTCAACCTCTTCTTTTTTACTTTGCTTACTACTATCTTTCCCCTTCCATGCTATCAGCAGGGCAGTAATGCTTGCTTCTGGCCAAGACAAGTTCTGCGAAAGATTCTTAGCAAGGCTTTCGTTGTCGAATTGGTTACTTTCCAGAAATGCCAGATACGCTTCTTGCTTGTTCGTATCCACCTGATTGTACACCTCGTTAAACTGCATTATCGGCATGGCGTGAACAAGATCAAACGCTTCAGCTGTAAAACTATTCTCATCAATAGGTAAGAGATAACCGGCGGCATAAGCGATGGCCCTGAAGCTCATGGGCAGTTTGTTGCACAGGCTGATGTAGGGAAACAAACTACGAAGAAGGTTTTTCACCGTGTGCTTTTCTTCGTTCCTTATAAAGTTATTGAATTGTCCAATGCCATTTCCGGTGTCCGATTTTTCGGCAAAATATTTACTCAGGCCCTGCATGGTATTGCAAACCGCTGCTTCCTTTTCTCCCCAATAAACTGCCAATTCATGTGTCCATTGTTGAAACAATAATTGCTGCAGGTTCTCTTCTGCTTGTTCTGCCTTTAAAATATCTTCTTTATTGCGCTTTTCCGTTGGATCTTGTGTTTTGTCGTCAGCATGACTGCTTTCACTTGCAGTGAGTTTTTTGCGCAGCACATCCAGCCAAGTATCAAAATTTACATCTGATTGCACAAAATAGTGTGTGGCCGTTTCTACCTGAATGTATTGATGCAGGCTGATGCCAGCTTTTTGCAGTGTATTATGTAACTGTACAAGGCTAAAAAGATCCTCCAGACCTATGGTTTCTATCTTGTTAAACAGGAAATGCAGCTCCAACTGTGCAACGGTAATGCCCATTCTTGCAGCTACTGGCAGCAGAACATTGAGCATGTTTTGAGTAGGTTCTGCCAGCCGGTTCTGTCGCTGTTTTACAAGGCTTTTATTTATTTTAAGTGCGTCAAGCACTATATTGCTTTGAGCTACATTGTTCTCTTGCGCAAGGGTGGTGCTTATGGCGGCGGCAGTTTGTAACACCCCGGTTTCGGCCTGCACGGGAATGATGCTTTGTGCCGTTAGGGTAAGCGCTTTGCTGACATAACTGAGCTTTGCCATCCTTTTTAAATTGGATTCAAGTTGCTCTATGCCTTCTTTCCAGATGTGTTCAGAGCTTAACACAGCATTGAGCGTTGAAAAATCCCAACCTGTGCCATTGGCCAGTATCAAGAACTGACGGATGCGGTTCAAATGCTCTCGGGTCAGGTTCTCAAAATGCTCAGCATCACTGCCATTATACGCTTTGTATTTAAGTGGTGCGGGACTATTGCGGTTGATGAACAGCTTTTCCAGAATCTGGTCGCTGTTTCCCCCGTTGTATATAAGTTGTAACATGGCATTCATGTCCATGCCTGTAGCAATTCGCAGTTGTTCAGGGGTCCCGATTTCAGGTGCCGCCCAGTCTGTGATTTCTTTTTCTGGTTTTTTGAGTATTTCCAACTCGTATCGCGACAAACCCAGCTCCGCAAGGCACCAGTGCAGCGACTCGTAATTATGAATAGAGAAATCCGAAGCCAATTCCGCAAGTGAGGTTGCATAAGCCGACAGGCCCGCT
The DNA here is from genome assembly GCA_021151685.1 of Chitinophagaceae bacterium. Classification (GTDB taxonomy): domain Bacteria; phylum Bacteroidota; class Bacteroidia; order Chitinophagales; family Chitinophagaceae; genus Nemorincola. Next base: position 214 of record JAGKWS010000051.1, on the reverse strand, counting down.
TTAATGCGCTGCAGGGGCTGGTTATAGGGCAGGAAGTTTGTTTCGCTCCGGGCAATTTTTTCCCAAAGCTTGTTTGGGTCATTTCCGTCCAGTGCATGGCACAACAATTCGTTTACCTTTTGCAGATAAGGCATCATGGTTTCGGTACTTGTTTTTGAAACCTGGAGTTCCCAGAGATCAGGCCTTCGCATTTTTAACGACGCTTCATCTACAT